>DJPI01000013.1 GCA_002438505.1 Ruminococcaceae bacterium UBA6416
CTTTTATATCATAGTTAACTATTTACTGAAAATGAAAGGCTTCATTTTCACGTTTTGCAATTCAAAAATTGTTTCGCAAAGTAACAATTCTATGATTACACCGCAATTTTTATTTTTAGAGTTAATTTTCGGTCACAATTACATCATATTTTCTCTCTGTTTTTATATGAAATTTTTTAAGGTGGTTTTGAAACAAGGCAATGCTCAGGTTGGAAAAGTGTGTGAGGTTGGGCGTTTTGCATTGCCGGGTTAGTGGTGAAATAATCGTTTTCCCCTGCTTGATTAGAAAAGAGGCAATTAAATAACAGCCGCCTGACATATCAAAGAAGCTAACAGCCGTGAAAAGGTTTGGAGGTTTAAAGCCCCTCTTATCTCCCCCCCACGGCTAAAAAACGTATGCCCTGAACGGGGCTTAATCAGTCAGTCCTCACTTTATATCTTCAGCCTTGAAAACATTGTAGCCCTCATAATGATAGCTTGCATCAATGCCTTTCATATAGATTTCTCTGTCGTTGATTTTATCGGTCAGCGCAGCTTTGAGCAAAACTTTGATTTCAACGTCCTTTATCGGGCTGCGCTCCATTGCAAGAAGATAATCATTTTTATCAACCTTGCTCCAATCAACAACCTGTTTCAGCTCTTTTTTCAAAATGCAGTCAAGCCAAATTCTTGCGCTTCTGCCGTTACCTTCTCTGAACGGGTGAGCAATATTCATCTCAACATATTTTTCAACGATTTCATCAAATGTTGACTGAGGCATAACGTCAATGTTTTTCAATGCTGCCTCAAGATACATCACCGGAGCAAAACGAAAGTTGCCCTTTGCTATATTCACGGTTCGTATCTTTCCGGCAAACTCATAAATGTCACCGAACAGATAGCTGTGTATTTTTTGAAGTGCGGAAAATGTACCGACATCAAAGGTATCAATCGTACCGCTTTCAAAAAGTTCAACGGCTTTTTTCTTGCTTATTCTCTCTTCTTCTCTTGCAAGTTCAGAAGAATCTGTTAAGCCTAATTTATTTTCAAGTACCAAAGCTCACACCTCACTTGATTGTTCATCGTCAACATACTCGATGATGTCTCCGGGCTGACAGTCTAATAATCTGCAAATGGTATCAAGTGTATTCCATGAAACCATCTGCCCCTGTCTTAACTTTTGAAGCATGGATTCCCCCATTATTTTATCTTGTCTGATACGGCTTGTGTTATAGCCTTTTTCTTTCAACAATTTTATGACATCGACTTTATAAGTAAACGGCATATAAGCATCTCCATTGTTACACCTGTTTCAGGTGTTGTTTGTTTTTGTCTTTGTTCAATTATAGTACATTCTGCGGTTATTTTCAAGCGACAATATACACTAATATTAGGTGTATATTTTGTAAACTGTTACAACATTTTTCATAGATTTATAGCTAGTGACCCTAACTATTAATGAGGGTCACTTCAAAAACTGAACAGAATATTACACCTTTATTAAGTGTAACCATATGTAAAATCAGAGCAATAATTACACTCAATCAAAGTGCAATGTATACACCTAGTTCGAGTGTATTTTATAACCTGCTGCAACACTTAATTACACTCGATTTAAGTTCAAGGTCTTGCACTTATATAAAGTGTGAACTACACTCAATAAAAGTGTATATTATGCACTAAAAGCAAGTGTAAATCTTGTGCATTTTGCATCTTGATTTACACCTTAAACCAGTGTATATTATACTCATAACCACCCGATAAAAAAGAGGTGACCGCATGATATTCCAGTCATCGCCTATTTTCTTTGGCGTATATATACCGCTTGTGATTCTTTCGGTATTGGCAATAATTCATGAAGAAAAGCTGATTAAGATTGAGCAACGGATAAAGGAGTGTGTTTCTGCATTATGGCATCGGTTTTATTCTTGATATTCATTATCATTTTAATCATTAAAAACAGAAATTCATAAGGGGATGACCGAAACGGTCACCCCTTGGGAAGGAGTGATAAGCAAATGGCAGTAAAAACAAAAAAGAATGTACTTAACTTTGAAACAGCTATCAGTGAAGCGGCACCGTATTATGTCATCTTCGGATATAAATACAACTTCGGGAATGTACCGAGTATCGTTCTTGTTTCAAAAAGCTTTGAAGAAGTCAAGGACAGAATGAAAGAAATCATCAACGATGAGTTTTGTGTTGCAAAACGTATATACAACGCTTATGAAATTAACTCGGTTTCATCAGGTATTGTTGATATCCCTCTTTTACTGAATGAGCAGTCAGGAAACAATAAACAAAGTCTGATTGACAAAGTTGACGGCATGAAACCGTTAGTGTTTCGCATTGAAGAAACAGACGAAACAGACAACGCCCTCATTTTTGAAAGCTCGTCTGTTGCCGAAACAAAGGCACAGGCAAAAGAGATTATGAAAGCTGAATCGACAGACGATAGCAGCAGTCACAAAGAGTACAAAATCAAAATTTGCGTATCGAACAAGGACACATTCAGAACAGTCTGTGTGTTGAATAAATAAGACGGAGGTATTTAAAATGAACATATCAGCAGAAATCAAAGAACTTGAAAAGAGGTTATCGGAAAACAAGCCTGTTTACAGAATTTGGGCAAACATGGAAAGCGGAGATGATATAGAGATATTCAGCTCGCTGTCTGCCGAGGAAACTCAAAAAGAGATGATTGAAATCATCAAAGAAAGCAGCTGTACCGGTAATGAAAAAATCTCTTGCGATGATGACCTTTTCATTGTTGAAAGCTATGCAATAACAATCGGCGCACCGGAAAACTATGTCTTTATATATACTCCGCCGAAAAGGCATATCAAAAGCTGAAACCAAATGAGACGAAAAGTGACCCTTACTACTAATCAGAGTCACTCTGATGGGCTTAGTGGCATTCAAAAAATATAAGGCGGTTTCAATGCCGCCTTAACTTTTAAGTTTGTGTGTTTGCAAAAGTGTACTTTTTTAAACAGCCGAAAGTACCTCTCAATTCTGTTTGTAAATCACACATTCATTTTTGCAAACATATTTGTAAACGCCGAGAACATTTTTAAACACAATTACAGGAGATAAAATAATGAGTAAATCAGTGGGTTATGCAAGAGTAAGCACCAAAGAACAAAATCTCGAACGGCAAATTAAAGCGTTATCCGAATACGTTGACGAAAGCATGATAGTTACCGACAAAGCAAGCGGAAAAGATTTAAACCGTCCCGGTTATCAGTCATTGAAATACGGCATTGGCAAACTCGCCGAGGGAGACACACTGTATATTAAGTCAATCGACAGACTGAGCCGAAACAAAGAACAGGCAAAGGAAGAATTGCGATACTATCAAAAAATCGGTGTCAGGGTAAAGATACTTGACATTCCAACCACAATGGCAGAAATTCAGCCGGGACAGGAATGGATAATCGACATGATTAACAACATCATCATTGAGGTACTTTCAAGCGTTGCAGAAAATGAACGGCAGACAATCAGACAGCGACAGCGAGAAGGTTACGATGCAATGAAAACAACCGCTGATGGGAAACGAATCAGCAGCAAGACCGGAAATGTTGTCGGCAGACCGAAAGCTGCTTTTCCATCAAATTGGAATGAAGTATATCATCAATGGAAAAGCGGTGTAATCACTGCAAACAAAGCTATGGAAATGCTTAATCTTAAAAGGAATACGTTTTACAAGCTTGCAAAGGAATATGCGGAAAACAATTTATGAGGGCAAAAAAGAAGCAACGGAGTAAAAAACCGCTGCTTTTTGTGTACGGGGGTATATTACATCTTGGTACGATTATGAGGGCGGTGGAAAAGAGAAATGTGACGGTGTTCACTGTCGGCGGAATTTTCTTGACACTTGAATTTGCGTGTGATATTTTAGATATAAAGAACTATCGGAGGCTAAAAACAATGGCAGTATTTAAAAATAATAAGCGTGGCACTTGGACTTGTAAATTTTATTATACAGATTGGACTGGCAAACGTAAGCAAAAGAAAAAAGAGGGGTTCAGAACAAAAAAAGAAGCTCAAGCTTTTGAAGCAGACTTTTTAAACAGTTGTAAAACTGATGTTGATATTACATTTTCAAATTTAGTAAACGCATATATGGAGGATTGCAAAGTCCGTTTAAAACCCACCACATACAACCACAAAGAGCATATAATAAGAACTAAGTTGTTGCCATATTTCGGCAATTTACCTTTAAATGCTATTGATGTGGCAATCGTTAGAAAATGGCAAAATGAAATTATTGCAAGTGATAAAAACTATTCGCCAACATATCAAAAATCAATACACAATCAGTTATCAGCAATATTAAATTATGCTGTAAAGTATTACGGGTTAACAAGCAATGCAGCAGCAAAATGCGGAAGTATAGGAAGAAAAAATGCTGATAAAATGGACTTTTGGACGGTGGTGGAATTTCAGCAATTTATAAAATCTGTTACAGATGACACTACTGCCAAAACAATTTTTTACCTTTTCTTTTACAGTGGCATCAGAGAGGGCGAACTTCTTGCTTTAACGCTAAATGATTTTAACTTTGAAGATAATACTGTATCTATCAACAAAACTTATGTTAGATTAGATGGTAAGGACATTATACAAGAGCCGAAAACCAAAAAAAGCAAAAGAATAGTATCACTCCCAAAACAAATTATGGAAATGATACTTGACTATTCAAAACAGCTATATGAATATCAGCCTACAGAACGGTTGTTCTGCGTTACAAAAAATTATTTGTTACGTAAAATGGAAAAATACTGTAAATTGTCAGGTGTAAAGAAAATAAGAATACACGATTTAAGACATAGCTATGCAAGTATGCTTATTGAATTAGGTGTGCCGCCGTTAGAGATACAAGAAAGATTAGGGCATGAAGATATTCAAACAACATTGAACACATATTCCCATCTGTACCCAAATAAACATTATGAAACAACCGAGAAGCTTGAAAAGCTCATAACATAGTACGTTCTTAGTACACCACACAAAATAAACATCCCGAAAGTCCTGTGTTTACAAGGCTTTCGGGGTTTATTGATATTATTCCCACTCGACGGTCGCGGGGGGTTTACTTGTAATGTCATAAGCAACGCGGTTGATGCCCTTGACCTCATTTGTGATACGGTTTGACGCCTTTGCAAGAAGCTCATACGGAATGTGTGCCCAGTCGGCCGTCATGAAGTTGTCCGTTGTCACGGCGCGCAAAACAAGCAGCCTTTCATATGTCCTGTGGTCGCCCATTACTCCGACACTTCTCAGGTCGGTAATGACCGCAAAATACTGGGAAAGCTTGTCCGCATAACCGCCCTTTTCCATCTCCTCGCGGAAAATTGCGTCCGCACGCTGGAGAATGTCAATCTTCTCCTCGGTGATTGCGCCGATAATGCGGATTCCGAGTCCCGGACCCGGGAACGGCTGGCGCCAAACAAGCTCTTTCGGTATTCCGAGCTTTTCACCAACGCGGCGAACCTCATCCTTAAACAGGCTCTTGAGCGGCTCAATGATGCCCGCAAACTTGATGTCATCCGGCATTTTGACCTTGTTGTGGTGGGTCTTAATTGTGTCCGCATCGCCTTTTCCGGATTCAATGCAGTCGGGATAAATTGTTCCCTGAGCAAAAAAGCCCTCATCCGCGTTCTTTTTGATCTCGTCCCAGAATACTTTGTAAAACTCGGTTCCGATTATCTTCCGCTTTTCCTCCGGGTCGGTGACGTCCTTCAGCTTTTCAAGGAAAGCGTCTTTTGCATTGACTCTGACAAAGTTCATGTCAAAAAGCTTAACAAAGGTGTTTTCAACCTCATCTCCCTCATTGAGACGCATAAGGCCGTGGTCAACAAAAACGCAGGTCAGCTGCTTTCCGACCGCCTTTGAAACAAGCGCAGCGGTAACAGCGGAGTCAACGCCGCCTGAAAGGCCGAGAATGACCTTTTTGCTTCCGATTTCCCGGCGCAGCTCGGCAACGGTTGTGTCAATGAAGCTGTCCATCACCCAGTCTCCGGTGCATTTGCAGACTTCATAAAGGAAATTATGAAGAATCTGCCGGCCGAACTCACAGTGAGTGACCTCCGGGTGGAACTGAACGGCATAAATGTTCTTTTCCGTGTTCTGCATTGCGGCGCAGGGACAGTCAGACGTTCTTCCGATAACATCATAGCCGTCCGGCGCCTTTGAAATGTAATCCGTGTGGCTCATCCATACGGTGCTCTTTTTGTTTATGCCCTTGAACAAAAGGTTGTCCGTTTCTGCGGTGAGCTCAATTTTTCCGTACTCACTGACCGGCGCCGTTGAAACCTCGCCTTTTTCCATGTATGCAATGAGCTGACAGCCGTAACAGATTCCGAGAACCGGAACGCCGATTTTCAGTATCTCCTCCGCGTAATGCGGTGACTTGGGATCATATACACTGTTCGGGCCGCCGGTGAAAATGATTCCCTTATAGCCGCCCTCCTTGATTTTTTCAAGCGGAACTGTGTACGGAAGAATTTCCGCATAGACCTTTTCGTCTCTGACTCTGCGCGCAATGAGCTGATTATACTGACCGCCAAAATCAAGAACAAGAATTTTTTCGTTCGCCATTAAACTGCCTCCGCCTTTTATCTTTTAATGATTTCTTCTCTCTTGGGACCGTTTGAAACATAGGAAATTCTTACGCCGATTTCCTCTTCAATGAAGTTGACATACCGTTGAGCTTCTTCCGGAAGCTTTGAAAACTCACGGATGCCTCTGATGTCACACTTCCAGCCGTCAAGGGTAACCAAAACGGGCTTTGCGCGCTTGAGCAGCGGAGTCACGGGGAAGTCCTTTGTCACATTTCCGTCAATCTCATAACCAACGCAAAGGCTGATTTTGTCAAGATATGAAAGGCAGTCAAGAGCGGTGAGAACAACCTCCGTTGCGCCCTGAACCGCGCAGCCGTAACGGGTTGCAACGCAGTCAAACCAGCCCATTCTCCTGGGTCTTCCGGTTGTTGCGCCGAACTCACCGGCGTCTCCGCCGTGAATGCGCATCTCCTGAGCTTCATCGCCAAAAATCTCGCTGACAAATTCACCTGCGCCAACGGCACTTGAATATGCCTTGGTGATGACGGTGACATCCTTGATTTCATATGGCGGAATTCCTGCGCCGACTGCACCGTATCCGGCAAGAGTTGAGGACGAGGTGACCATCGGATAAATTCCGAAATCCGGATCCTTGAGCGAGCCGAGCTGGCCTTCAAGAAGAATTTTCTTTCCGTCCTTAACGGCCTCTCTGATGAGCTTGCCCGTGTCGCAAACATAAGGCGCAATCATTTCACGGTACTCTTCAAGCTGCTTCAAAACTTCATCGGCTGAAAGCTCCGGCTTGTGATATATGTCTTTAATTATGAGGTTTTTAACGGAAAGAACCTGATTGAGCTTTTCTTTAAGATGCTCCTCATCAAAAAGCTCACAGATTTGAAAACCGATTTTTGCATACTTGTCAGAGAAGAACGGAGCAATGCCGCTCTTTGTTGAACCGAACGCTCTTTCGGCAAGTCTTTCCTCTTCATATGTATCAAGCAAAACGTGATACGGCATCATGATCTGGCATCTTTCACTGACCTTGAGGTTGATTTTTGGAACCCCGCCGTCAAGAACGTGCTGAATTTCCTTCATAAGCTTCGGAATATCAAGCGCAACACCGTTCGCAATCACGTTTGTGATGTGAGGAAAGCAGACGCCGCTCGGAAGCTGATGAAGCGCAAATTTTCCGTAATCGTTGATGATCGTATGTCCGGCGTTGGCCCCGCCCTGGAAACGGATGACCATGTCCGACTGCGCGGCAAACATATCGGTAATTTTTCCTTTTCCCTCATCGCCCCAGTTGGCGCCGACGATTGCTCTGACCATAGTTATTTACCTCCGTAAATATCTTATTTCGCCCTTCATGGAATTTCATCCAAAAAGGTTTTTGCAATCTATTATAATACGGTCTCGGCGATTAGTCAACTTCAAAAACTGACGATAAAAAAGCCGTCCGGTGCAATAATTATGGTTATATGCACCATAGGACAGTTTTTGCAAACTGTTTGCGGCGTCATAAAAGATGATTAAGAATTTCTGAATTAATTGACTTTTGTTTAAAAAAATGTTTTAATTTCACCGGAGTAAATTTTGAATTTAAAAGGAGAACGCCATGAAAACAAAAGCATTAAAAAAAGCGGTCAGCCTTGTGCTCTGCCTTTGCCTGATTGCGTCATTCACCGTTACGGCCTTTGCCTCCGGTGAAAAAAAGTCCGATTACCCGTTCATTTATGTCCACGGAATGTACGGCTGGGGTGAGGACTCAAAAAAGGAAGTCAACCGCCCGTACTGGGGAACTCAGCCGGAAAACAACATTATTCCTTATCTGCGCTCTCATGGCTATACGGTTTTCAATCCCTCCGTCAGCGGCTTCAGCAGCGCGTGGGACAGAGCGTGTGAGCTTTTTGCTCAGCTTACCGGCTCGGTTGTTGATTACGGCGCCGCTCACTCAAAGCAGTGCGGCCACAGCCGTTACGGCCGCGATTACACGGCAAGACCCGCAATGGGCAAAAAATGGGACCTTGAAAGTCCGCTGAACTTTGTCGGCCATTCTTTTGGAGGAGAGACCATCCGCCTTCTTGCCTCGCTTCTTGCCTATGGCGATGAAACGGAAATGAATGCGGACAAGGAAAACTGCTCCGAGCTTTTCAAGGGCGGCCACGAAAAGGGCGTGCGCTCAATCGTGACAATCTCCTCTCCGCACAACGGCTCAACCGTTTCAAATTATGTTTCCGACACCGTTTTTCCGGCCTTTCTCATGATATTCCTTCTTCATTCAATGAGCGTTTCCGGAAATTCAAACAATGACCTCATGCTCGACCAATGGGGCATCACAAAAGACCCGGTGAGCGGTGAAAAGGAAAAGCTCAATCCCCGCGCCTGTTTGAAGCTTGCGCTTTCCAATGACCACTGCGGCTATGACCTCACCGTTCAGGGCGCAGAAAAGCTTAATCAAAAAATCAAGCCGGTTAAGTCCGCCTATTACTTTTCATATACGGCCTGCATAACCGAGGATGCAAAGTTCGGCTATCAGAAAATCAACAAAGATTATGACCCCTTCCTTCCTTTCCGGCTTTCATCAGTGCTGATCAGCGCGTCCGTCAATGTTTTCCTCGGCGGAAAATTTATTGACAAATCCTGGGGCGCAAATGACGGAATTGTTCCGCTCAAAAGTGCGCTTTATCCGTTCGGTGAGGATCACATCACATATGAAAGCGGACGCGATATCATTCCCGGAGTCTGGTACGTTATGCCCACCGTATACGGCGCCGACCACTATGACTTCTGCAACGCCGCAGATGAAAAGGCGTTCGGCTCGCGTCAGGGCTTCTTTGACTTCTATACTGAGCTTTCAGAGCTGATTTGCAGCATATGACACAAATTAACGGCCGAAGATTCGGTCTGATGCCCGCCGGTTTTTTTCTTCCGGCGGGCGTTATTTTTGTGCTTTTCCGACAAAGTTTTCCCATTGCGCTTTTGCGTCTTGACTTTTCGGCCGGAAAAGATATAACATATCACTGAACAAAGATTGTTAATGCTCTTTCAAACACCGAGGTGCTCTGATATGAAAAAAACAAAAACAAACAAAAGCACAGATATGCTGAACGGCCCGCTTTGGAACAAGCTTCCGCTTTTTGCTCTCCCTGTTGCGGCAACGGCGATGCTTGAACAGCTTTTCAACGCCTCTGACATTGCCGTTGTCGGAAACTTCACGGGCGCGGAAAAAACAACTGCGGTTGCGGCCGTTGGCGCGAACACACCGGTTATCGGACTGCTTGTCAATCTCTTTGTCGGAATCGCGCTCGGCGCAAATGTTGTCATTGCAAACGCAATCGGCCGCGATGACAAGGCCACGGTTCAAAAGGCCGTGCATACATCCATTCTTATGGCGCTCATCGGCGGAGTCGGAATTGCCGTCATAGGCGAGCTTTTGGGCGCAAAGGTTCTCAGCCTCCTCAATGTTCCGGATGACGTTCTTCCCCTTGCGCTGATGTATCTGCGAATTTATCTCATCGGTATGCCGGTTATTCTTCTCTATAACTTTGAAGCGGCAATTTTCCGCAGCGTTGGAGACACAAAGGTTCCGCTCATTGCTCTTGCAATTTCCGGCGTTCTGAATGTTCTTTTGAACCTCTTTTTTGTCATCGTTTTGAAAATGACAGTCAACGGCGTTGCAACCGCAACCGTGATTTCAAACGCGGTCAGCTCAACAATTCTTTTCATAAGGCTCCTTAAAACCGACAAATGCGTCCGGCTTGACCTCAAAAATCTGCGTTTTGACTTTAAGTGCTTCAAGCGTATCATGAAAATCGGCCTTCCGTCCGGTATCCAAAGTGCAATGTTCTCCGTTTCAAACATCATCATTCAGTCTGCGGTCAACAGCCTCGGAAAGCTTGTTATGGCGGCCTCAAGCGCGGCGCTCAACCTTGAAATTTTTGCTTATTACGTTCTCAATGCGTTCAGCCAGGCCTGCACAACCTTTGTCGGCCAGAACTACGGCGCAGGAAAAATTGACCGCTGCAAAAGAACTCTTGCCCTCTCGCTTCTTGAGGACGCCATTGCAACAGCCATCGCGATTGCCATTGTTCTTTTGAGCGGAAGGTTCCTTCTTTCAATCTTTAACAACGATCCTCAGGTTATTGAGCTCGGTTACCTCAGGCTCAAGATTCTCTTCTTTGCATACATCTTTTCAATGACATATGAGGTTCTCTCCGGCTATCTGCGCGGATTCGGAATTTCCCTTGTTCCGGCCGTTCTTGTCACGGTTGGAATCTGCGTTGTGAGAATTGTCTGGATCAAAACCGTTTTTCCCCAGAACAGAACCTTCGAAACAATCCTCAACGCCTATCCGATAAGCCTTGCCGCAACGGCCGTTATGATGATTATTGCGGTTCTCATCTATCGTCCGTCAAAAAGATATGCAAAGAAACTCGGATAAATTTAAAAAAGCGTTGACATTTTATTTTTAAATTTGTATAATCATTTGTGATAGAGGCGCAAGGTTTATGAGTATCACGTTTCAGCCTCCCGGAGGGCGTTAACGGCGCTGTGAAAGGGAACCTTGCCGAAGTTTGGATTCTCCGGGGAATTCTGTTGTAAGTTCTGCGCGGCAGTTCTTATCAAGCTGGGCGGTGGGAGAATATCCTGCCGACTGTCGCTTCGGCGGAGAGCTGTCACAAAACTCCTTTTCTGTTTTGTTTTTTGTGAGACTGCTCTTTTGCGGTCTCTTTTTTTGCCCTTGAAAAAAATGGGAAAACAACGTCAAAATTATTAGGAGGATGTCAGATGAAACAGAAAAAAAGATCGAAGGCAAGGCTTCTTCTTGCTTTCATGATGCTTGCCGTTTTGCTCATTACGGCTTCAACGGTGGCTTTTGCCGAAAGTTCGGCTGATACGGCTGCACCGGAAACGGCGGCCGTCCTTTCCGCTGACAGCGGAAAATTCACCCTCGGTGAAGGCGAGGACGCCATTGATTACGACCTTTCGGACGGTGATTCGGCTCACGCTTATGTTGACGCATACGCGGACAACCTTGAGGCTGACCCCGAATTCAAAGCACACATTGAAACCGCGATTGCAAAGGTCAGAGAATCAATCAAAAGCTATGCTTCAATTCTCTCCCTTCTTCCCCCGGTTATTGCAATCGTCCTTGCTCTCATCACAAAGGAGGTATACTCCTCCCTCATCATCGGTATCGTTGTTGGCGGCGTTATTTACGCCGGAGGCAACTTTGAGGGCGTCATTAAGCACGTCATTTCAGATGGCTTTGTTTTAAGCCTTGCGGATTCCTATAACATGGGTATCCTCATTTTCCTTGTTCTTCTCGGCGCTCTCGTTTCAATGATGAACAAAGCCGGAGGCTCCGCCGCGTTCGGCCGCTGGGCTTCAAAGCACATCAAGTCACGCATTGGCGCTCAGCTTGCAACAATGGCGCTCGGCATCCTCATCTTCATTGATGACTATTTCAACTGTCTCACCGTCGGTTCCGTTATGCGTCCCGTTACGGACAGAAATAATGTTTCTCGCGCAAAGCTTTCATATCTCATTGACGCAACCGCGGCTCCGGTCTGCATCATTGCTCCAATTTCATCCTGGGCGGCAGCCGTTGCAGGCTTTGCAAGAGGCGCCGGCGCGGAAAACGGAATCAGCCTTTTTGTCAGCGCAATTCCTTATAACTTCTATGCCCTTCTCACCATCGTAATGATGATTTTCATCTCCCTTTCAAAGTTTGATTACGGTCCGATGAAGCTTCATGAAAAGAACGCCATTGAAAACGGCGACCTCTTCACCTGCGGAAACAGAGTTGCCAATGATGACGCCGAGCCCAACGAAAAGGGCCGCGTTTGCGACCTTGTTATCCCCGTTGTTATCCTCATCATCTGCTGCGTTATCGGAATGATTTACTCCGGCGGCTTCTTCGGCGGAGAGGACTTCATCACCGCGTTTTCAAACAGTGACGCCTCGGTCGGTCTTGCATACGGCGCAGGCTGCGCAATGGTTGTTATTATCATCTATTTCCTCATCAGAAGAGTTCTTTCCTTCAAGTCCGTTATGGAATCTCTTCCCGAAGGCTTCAAGGCAATGGTTCCGGCCATTCTTATCCTCACCTGTGCCTGGACTCTTAAGGCCATGACAGACAGCCTCGGCGCAAAAATCTTCATCTCTCAGCTCATTCATGGAACGGCAGGAACCTTCCAGTCCTTCCTTCCGGCAATCATCTTCCTCATTGCGGTCGGCCTCTCCTTTGCAACCGGAACCTCATGGGGAACCTTCGGAATTCTCATTCCCATCGTTCTGAGCGTATTCACCTCCGGTGAACCTATTACAATCGTTGCAATTTCCGCCTGCATGGCCGGTGCCGTTTGCGGCGACCACTGCTCACCGATTTCAGACACAACCATCATGGCCTCGGCCGGTGCTCAGTGTGACCACATTAACCACGTTTCAACCCAGCTTCCGTATGCCCTCACGGTTGCCGGTGTTTCGGCTGTGAGCTACATTATTGCAGGCTTTGTTCCCAACTGGCTCATTGTTCTTCCGATAGCCATTGTTCTCATGATTGGAACTCTTTTTGTTATCAAGCTTGTTTCCGGAAAGAAAGCAAAATAATCCAAACGAAATTAAAACACAAACCCCGGTGCTGCCGAATTTCGGCGGAACCGGGGCTTTTCGATATATGAAATGTGTGCAGCTTTTCTTGAAGCTTCAACGCCTAAAACTTTCTGAGCGTGACATGAATTCTTCCCTTTTTGCTTTCGCCTTTAACCTCAAGCAAAACGACCTTCCCCTTTCCGCGCAGAACAATTTTTTCGCCGCCGGAAAGCTTTTTGTCCCCTTTCACACTCTGAACGCCGTCAACAAAAACAAGGCCGGACTCAATGCATTGCTGCGCCCTTCCCCTTGAGAGCGAGAAAGCAGAGCCGCAGACGGCGTCAAGCCGCAGCGAGGCAACGGAAAAGAAAACGTCCTGAGTCCTCACCTCTTTTTGAACGAACGCGCTTTTTTCCGCCTCCTTGACGGTAACGCTCGCCCGCCCGGCGCTTTTGAGGTTTTCAATAATAAACCTTTTAACGCCTGAAAGGCAAAACAAAAAGCAGCCCTTTTCGTCCAAAACAATATCACCAAGTGTTTCACGCCGCAGACCGAGTCCCATCAGCGCACCGAGGTAGTCGCGGTGAGAAAGAGCTGAGAACCTGTCCTTTTCAAGCCGCAAAAGCGAAACGGGGTCAAACTCCGGGTATGAGGAAAAGAACTCAAAGACGTCATTTTCTTCATAAAACCGCGGAACAAAAACGGCGCAGAGCCGCTCGGCCTCTTCATAGCCGCCGTAATAAAACGTCTTAACAAACTCGCTCTGCGTTTTTTCAAGCGGAAGCAAAAGCGTCCGCTGCCTCGGGTCAAGAAACGCAGTGCTTTGAACAACAGAAGTGTCCTCACACTGCGTCTTAAGGTCCGAAGCGTGGGAGAGCAAAACTTCATCTTCGGTCATAATTATTCCTTAATTAACAATTTCAACTGTAATGGTGAGCCTCTTTCAGCATCATGTCCTTAACTTTCATAAGTCTTGTTGTTGATGAACGCTCGTTTTCGTCAAGCTTCATTGTGATATAACGGATGGTGTCCTCATATCTGGGAATGAGAACGTGTTCAAGCGCATTGACGCGGCGGCGCGTTTTTTCAATTTCGGCCGCAAGCAGACGGCAGGTCTTTTCGCTTTCCGCAAGTCTCAGCATATCGGGCATAATTTTTGCAAGGGAAGCAACGGCCTCATCAAGGTCGCCGCTTGTGAAAGCATAGCCGTATGAAAAAATTTCTCCGTCCTTCGCCGCCTTAAGCTCCGGCTTAAAAACGGGAACATCAACGCTCATGATGTTTTTTGTTTCAACAAAAGCGCTCATTCTTTGAGACGGCATCATCAGCGCAACCTCAATTTCCTCATCGGTCATTGTGCTGCGTGCAACGGACATATGCACATTCGCCGTTTTAATGCCCTCTTCAACATTCAGGCGCAGCTGCTTTGTTTCGCGAATCAAATCAAGAAAGCGGCGCATGAGCTCATCGCGCTTATCCTTGAGGAGCTTATGGCCTTTTCTTGCGGTCAGAAGCTTACGCTTGAGGTTCGTCAGCTCCATCCGGGTCGGATTGACGTTCATAACCGCCATCAGATCACCTGCTCTTTTTCAATATAATACTTATCAAGAAATTCATCACTGATACGCTTCAGCTCGCTGCGCGGAAGGATTGAAAGAAGCTTCCAGCCAAGGTCAAGCGTTTCCTCAATGGTTCGGTCGGTTTCACTGCCCTGAGAAACATACTGCTTTTCAAATTCATCCGCAAACTCGGCGTAAAGCTTATCCATATCGGTCAGCGCCGCCTCACCGAGAATGACCATCAGCTCCTTTGCCTCTTTTCCGCGCGCATAGGCGGAGAAAAGCTGGTTCATTGTGCCTGAATGGTCGGCTCTTGTTTTGCCCTCGCCAATTCCCTTGTCCTTGAGTCTTGAAAGCGAGGGAAGAACGTCAATCGGCGGAACAATTCCCTTCCGGTACAGCTCACGGGAAAGGATAATCTGACCTTCGGTGATGTAACCCGTGAGGTCGGGAATCGGGTGAGTCTTGTCATCCTCGGGCATTGTGAGAATGGGAATGAGGGTGATGCTTCCGCTTTTTCCGCGCTGCCTTCCCGCTCTTTCATAGATTGAAGCAAGGTCTGTGTACATATATCCGGGATAGCCGCGGCGGCCGGGAACCTCTTTTCTTGCAGCGGAAACCTCACGCAGGGCGTCGGCATAGTTTGTGATGTCCGTCATTATGACAAGAACGTGCATTCCCTTGTCAAAGGCAAGATACTCCGCGGCGGTGAGCGCCATTTTCGGCGTTGCAATGCGCTCGATTGCCGGGTCATTCGCAAGGTTTGAAAACATTACCGTTCTGTCAAGCGCACCGGTTTCACGGAAGGATTCGGCAAAAAAGTCCGCCTCCTCAAACGTGATTCCCATTGCGGCAAAAACAACCGCAAACTGCTCGTTCGTTCCGCGAACCTTCGCCTGACGGGCAATCTGCGCCGCAAGCTGAGCGTGCGGAAGTCCCGAGGCGGAAAATATCGGGAGCTTCTGACCTCTGACAAGGGTGTTGAGTCCGTCAATGGCGGAGATTCCCGTTTGAATGAACTCCTGCGGATAGCTTCTTGCCGCCGGATTCATCGGCGTTCCGTTAACGTCCATGCGCTTTTCCGGAATGATGTCCGGTCCGCCGTCAATCGGGCGGCCGAGTCCGTCAAAAACGCGGCCGAGCATATCCTCCGATACGCCAAGCTCCATCTGACGGCCGAGGAAGCGCACCTTGCTTTCGGCAAGGTTGATTCCGACCGAGGACTCAAAAAGCTGAACAAGAGCGTTTTTTCCGTTGATTTCAAGGACACGGCAGCGGCGCTTTTCGCCGTTTTTCAGCTCAATTTCACCAAGCTCGTTGTATGCAACGCTTTCAACGTCACGAACAAGCATAAGCGGCCCCGCAACCTCTTCAATCGTTCTGTATTCTCTTGGCATCAGTCGTCATCTCCCTGCTTTGCTTTTTCGAGTGATTCTTCAAGTTCAGCGATAATTTCATCGTACTCTTTTTCAATATTGTTTTCCTTAACATATTTGAATCTTCCGATGCGCTCGCGGACGGGCATTGAAACAATTTTCAAAACATCGCCTCCGTTTTCAAGCGCAGAAAGAGACTTGGTGTAAAACTCAGTGACAAGGCGCATCATCAAAAGCTGCTTTTTGAGCGAGGAATAGGTGTCAACCTCATGGAAAGCGAGCTGATGCAAAAAGTCCTCGCGGACGGAACGCGCGGCCTCCATTGTGAGTCTGTCCTTCGGCGAAAGGGCGTCCATTCCGACAAGCCTGACAATTTCCTCAAGCTCGGCCTCCTTTGAAAGAAGGCGCATAAGCTCAAGGCGAAGCTTTGTCCAATCAGAGCTGACGTTTTCATTGAACCATTTTCCGAGCGAATCGGCATAAAGCGAATAGCTTGTCAGCCAGTTAATTGCAGGAAAGTGCCGCTTATATGCAAGCGCGGAGTCAAGCCCCCAGAAAACCTTGACAATCCTCAGCGTTGCCTGAGTAACCGGCTCGGAGATGTCTCCTCCGGCCGGAGAGACCGCACCGATAACGGAAAGTGCGCCAAGCCTTTCATCGCTTCCGCAGGGAACAACAAGACCGGCTCTTTCATAAAACTGCGCAAGACGCGAACCGAGATAGGCAGGATAACCCTCCTCACCCGGCATTTCCTCAAGCCGTCCGCTCATTTCACGCAGAGCTTCAGCCCAACGCGAGGTTGAGTCGGCCATGAGTGCAACGCTGTAGCCCATATCACGGAAGTATTCGGCAATGG
Source organism: Ruminococcaceae bacterium UBA6416 (assembly GCA_002438505.1). Classification (GTDB taxonomy): domain Bacteria; phylum Bacillota; class Clostridia; order Oscillospirales; family Acutalibacteraceae; genus UBA6857. The sequence goes on from DJPI01000013.1 coordinate 16,934, forward strand.
TGATTCCGGTATAGATTGAAGCTTCACGGGCGGCAACGGGCATATCTGAGGTGTTTGCAATGAGCACCGTGCGCTCCATGAGCGACTTGCCCGTGTGCGGGTCGATAAGTTCCGGGAACTCGTTGAGAACATCCGTCATTTCGTTTCCGCGTTCGCCGCAGCCGATGTAAACAACAATGTCCGCCTCGGCCCATTTTGCAAGCTGATGCTGAGTGACTGTTTTTCCGCTTCCGAACGGACCCGGAATCGCCGCAACGCCGCCCTTTGCAATCGGAAAAAGCGAGTCGATAACGCGCTGACCGGTAACAAGCGGCGCCTTGGGTGCAAGCTTCTTTTTATACGGCCGTTCTTTTCTTACCGGCCATTTCTGCATGAGGGTAACGGGATGAACCTCACCCTTGTCGTCCTCAATAATCGCAACGGTGTCCTCAACGGTACACATTCCCTTTGAAATTTCTCTGACCGTTCCGCGCAAATTCACCGGAAGCATAATTTTGTGGAGAACAATATCGGTTTCCTGAACCGTTCCAAGGACGTCTCCGCCAATGACCTTGTCTCCGGCCTTAACGCTCGGGGTGAACTTCCATTGCTTTGTTCTGTCAAGCGCGGGAACCTCAATTCCCCTTGTGAGGTTTGAGCCGGCAATTTCCATAATTTTTTCAAGCGGCCTTTGAATACCGTCAAAAATTGAGCCAATGAGACCGGGACCGAGCTCAACGCTCATTGGTGCGCCGGTGGACTCAACTTCCTCCCCGGTGCGCAAGCCGCTTGTTTCCTCATAGACCTGAATTGACGCGCGGTCGCCGTGCATTTCAATAATCTCTCCGATAAGTCTTTCGGAGCTGACGCGGACAACGTCAAACATATTGGCCTCTCTCATTCCGGAGGCAACAACAAGAGGACCCGAAATTTTTGTGATTGTTCCTTTATTCATAGTCGATCACCCGGTTTCTTACAATATATCGCTGCCGACCGCCTGTTCAACAAATCGGCTGATTGAATTCATTCCCTCGCCGGTGTTTCCCCGTGCGCCCGGAATGAGCGTTATTGACGGAAGAGGCGCGGAATTATATTTTTCAAGTTCACTTCCAAGCTCGGCGGAAAGCGCTTCGGTGAGAAAAATCACCGCATAGCCCTCCTCGCTCAGATGTTTGATGAGGCTCAAAGCCTCCTTTGCGTTTTCTGGAAGGAAAACGTCAATGCCTATTGAAGCAAAGCCGAGAACGCTGTCCCGGTCGCCTACTGCGGCAATTTTATACATAAAGCGCTCTCACCCTTTCGCGGATTTTTTCCTCGGGAACGCCCGCCTGCTTTGCAAAAAGGACGGCACGAACCGTTTTCAGCTCGGCGGTCACGGCAAAGTAATAGGCCGCAACAGGCTCAAAGCCGAAAAAGACATACTTTGCCCTTTTCATAAGCTCGGTGACACGGTCATCAGCGGCCTTTTCAAACGCGGCAAAGCTTTGAGAAAGAAGCTCACCCTCTTTTGAATACGGCGTTTTTTTCAAGAATTCCAAAAGAGCCGCCGTTCCCTTTGCAGCCGCTTTTGAAAAAGCTTCAAGCTCAAGGTCGGACTCACCGGAGAGCGCGCTTTGAAGGAAAGCAAGGCTCTTTCCGGCCATGGCCGAACGGTACGCAATTTTAATGTCTGCGCAGGCCACAATGTATTTTGCTGCGCTCATCAAAAGCTCACAGCCGCTGTCTTTTGAAAGGGCAAGAAAAATCTTCATTGCCGCTTTGTCCAAGATAATATCGGCGCTCTGGCCGTTTTCCGTCCGGCAGGCTGCGTCATATGCGCTTTTGGCAGGCTCGCGCATTGCACCCGGAAGCGAGCAAAAGTCATGCGCCTTCAAAGAAGCAACAAGGCCTTCAAGGTCAAGCGTTGTTGGATATGCAAAAAGCGAGAAGGCGTCCTTCCCCGTTATCATGCATTTAAGCGCAGCCTTGAGATTAAAAAAGTCATTTTGAACGCAGAGGACGCAAAGCCTTTCCTTTTCCGGAACACATTCGCAAAGGAGAGTCCAGAGCGCTTTTTGGCGGTTCTTGAGCAGTTCTTCAATTCCCTCGTCCTCGCCGCTCCAGCCGCACTCCTTGAGAACGGAAAGAGCCGCGGAAAGGTTCTTTGAAGCAATGAGCCGCTCAACATCACTTTTTGAAAGCAGTCGGCGCTCATTGGCTCTTATTCTTGCAACGGCGTAAGCGTAATCGGTATCTTTCATTTCTTCGCCTCCGCTCAGTCTGAAAAAAGTTCTCTGCAAAGCTCATCGCGCAGAAGGTCATGCTTTTCGTCAAAAATCGCGCGGAAAGTGCAGTTGACCTCCATTTCGCCATACACCAAAACAAAGCCGTTTTCAATCTCCTTCGGCTCTTTTGAAAGGCGGACGGCGCCCTTTTCATATATTAGAGAGTTAACGCTCTCTTCAAAATCTTCGGGAACGCGCTCAAGGTCGCGCTTTGAAAGATACATCACACCCTCACCGTTCACGGCATTCTTTTCGCAAAGGGAAAGAAGCAGCGCAAAATACTCCTCACTCTCCATCGCCTCAATTTTTTCATATGCGGCGGCGATAATGTCGTTAACAATGGCGTTTTTGACCTCAAGATAGCGCGTTTTTGTCACGGTCTCGGCCGCGGATTTTGCCATGGCGTCCTTCCGTGCGGCCTCAATGCGGCCTTTTTCAATAACTTCTTCAGCTTTTTTTTGAGCCTTTGTTTTGGCCTCGGCAATAATTTCGTTGCCTTCTCTTTTGGCCTCGGCAATGATTGAATTGCATTTTTCAAGGCTTTCCTGCCGGATTTTTTCAATGATTTTTTCAATTCCGGTCAAAAAGTATCACTCCTTCCGGATGGGTAATTTTAATTATCTCAGCCGACACTGACGCTGAGAACCGCAAGAAGCGAGATAAGGAACGGAAGAATTGCATAGAACTCAACAAGAGAAGCCATTGTTATTGCCTTTCCGACCTGGTCAGGTTTTTTGGCAATGAGGCTGACACCGGCGGCAGCAACTTTTCCCTGATGGATTGCGGAAAAAAGTCCGGCAACGGCAATCGGAAGACAGGAAACAAGGTAATACATTCCCTGCTGCCAGGTAAGCTCGGCCGGTGAACCGCCGAGAACGCCGACATTGACAAGCACCAGAATTGCAATAAGGAAGCCGTAAAGACCCTGAGTTCCGGGAAGAAGCTGAAGAATGAGCACCTTTCCGAACATTGAGGGATCCTCAGAAAGAAGTCCGGCGGCCGCCTGACCGGCGAGGCCGACACCCTTCGCGGAACCGCAGCCTGCAAGAATAACGGCAGCAGCCGCTCCGAGAATTGCAAGAGCCAAACCTAAGTTAATCATTGATTATATCCTCCTTGATTTTAAAGTGTTTGAGATTAATTTTGAACGGAGTAAAAATCCGTCCGCCGCCCTCATAAAATTTTGAGAAAAACTCAACATACTGGAGCCTGCTTGTGTGAACATAGGTTCCGATGAGGTTGACGGAAATGTTGACCGCGTGACCAACAAGGAAAACGGGAATGAACAAAAGAATGTTTGAAAACATTGCCGCAAGCATATTGACAACATTCGCAATAACGCCCGTGACAAGACCGAGGGCAAGAAGCCTTGAATATGAAAGTATATCTCCGAGATAGCCCGTTGTTGTGTTATAAAGGCCGTAAAGACCGCCGCCGAGCTTTCCGAGGATGTTCTTTGCGCTGCGGCCCCCCGTCAGAACAATAAGCACCGCGCCAATGGCAAGAAGCTTGAGACCGAGGCTTTTGACCGACGGAGAAACCTCCGTCAGCAGGCTTGCACCGAAGGAAGCAAACCCGGCAACAAAAACCATCACCGGAACAACGTCGCAGAACGCCGCAAGCCACTGTCTCCTTTTTGCAAGCATATAAAAGCGTATGCAAAGGCCGGCATAAAGATGGGCAAGGCCGAACGCAAAGGAAAACATCAAAAGCTTCATGCTGTTTTCAACCGGAGTGAACCAGATTGCAAGGTCAGGCCCCTTTTCCCAGCCGAGGAAGGTTGTGCAAATTGTCGGAATCAAATCTCCAAACCAGCCGCCGAAAAGCGCACCCCAAATCATTGTTGAAATTCCGCACCAAAAAACGAAGCTGACGGTTTTTCCTTTTTCGCCAGAGATTTTCAGCTTGAATTTTGCAACAAGAGCCGCAATAACCATCAAAAGTCCGTATCCGGCGTCAGAGAGCATCAAGCCGAACAGTGCGTAATAAAAAACAGACATCACGGGGTTCGGGTCAATGTCATTGTTGGACGGCGGCGAATACATATTGCTGATGCTTTCAACACCGGCGGCAAAGGGCCGGTTTTCAATCAGAACCGGAACGTCTTCTTTTTCAAAGTCCGGCTCAAAAACATTCATCTGCGCCGTGAAGCGCCGCTCAATTTCAAATTTAAGCTGTTCGCTGTCGCGCTCGGGAACAAAGCCCTCAAGATAAATCGCCCGCTCGCTCGTTGCGGCAAGGGAGAGCGCATCGTATTTTGATTTTCGGTTTTCATAGCACTCGGAAAGGAGCCGGATTTTGTCGTAATACGAGACATAGGATGAAATTTCAAGCTCATACTTTGAGATATTCTCACGGCATTCACAGATTTTTTCCTCGCACTTTTTGATTGCCGCGGACGGAAGAGTGCCAACGGGGTTATCGGGCTTAACAAATCCGTTCTCCCTCAGCGCCGTTTCAATGGCCTGCGAATCCTCATGAAAGCAAAAAACAACAACGCAGGTCTGCGTCTTTTCGCTGCTTATCACATCAACGTCAATGCCGTCCGTTTCCGGCGCGGACGCGGCAAGAAGAGCAAGAATTTTTTCCTTTGAAAGCTCCTCTTTGAAATATCCGATGAAAACGGAAGAGCTCTGCGTTCTGCGGCAGCTCATCGGAATGTCAAGCTTTTCCCACGGTCTGTAATAATCGGCAAGGGTCTGCTGTCTGACAATCTCCGCGTTTTCAAAGGCTATACTTTCGCAAAGGGAGTCAATTTTGTCGCAGACAAGCATGATTTCATCGGCGCTGTCGCAAACACTGCGGTATTCCTGAAGTTCAATTTCCGTGCAGTCGGAAAACGAGGCAAGAAAACTCTTTTTAATTTTGCAGTATTTTTCAAGTGCCTCGGCGCATTTTTGCGCTTTTGCGCTTTTGCGCTCAAAGCTTTTGCAAAGCGGTTCTGTCCGATATGACAGAAGTCCGTCCGAAACCGGAACGGATGAAAGCTCGGTCGTTCCGCAGCGCTGAAGAAAGTCAATGAGTCGGCGGCTTTCCTCCAAAATGGCTGCAATTTCAAAACGGACAAGCTTGATTTTGGCCAAAACGAAACACCTCCTTTGAAATGTTTCCTCTTTCCGCCGGGCAAAAAGCTCTCCGGCGGTTCATATATTAATCAGTCATTACAAATCTTTTTCAAAACAAGGTCAATGGCTTTGTCATATTTTTTCTCCATTTCGGAGATAACCTTTTTTTCGCGCAAATCGGCAAGGCGGTTCGCCTGTTTAAGCGTTCCCTCGGCGGCAATCTCCGCCTCTGAAACAAAAAGCGCAGCCTCGCTTTTTGCGGTTTCAAGCGCCGCTCTGAAAAAGATGTCGGCCTGCTCGTTTGCATAATCGATGATTTCATCGGCTTCCTTTTGAGCTGAGGCCTCGTTTTTTCTTGCTGCGGATTCGGCTTTAAGAATTTCACCAATCATTTCAGACGCCATAGAATAAATGTCCTCCGTAAATCATCAGAGTGTTTGAAACGGCGTTCACCGCCTGTGAGATGGTGGTTCCGGTGTCTCCCCTCATTTTCATTGCAACCGAGGCAATGAAAAGAACAAGAAGAACAAGGGCAATCACGGCAAGGATTATTGTTTTGCGCATTGAAGCGGCGACAGGAGGCTGCTTTTTCCGCGCAGCGGGAAGCGTCTCAAAATTGCCCGGCCTTTTTTTGCGTACCTTCACTTCTTTTCCGGCGTAATCCATCGGGGTGACGTTCGGAATCTGAATTTCCTCGCGCAGAGAAACGGCTCTTTGAGGCTTTTCCGGCGCAATTTCAGGCTCCAAAGCCGCCTTTTCCGGCACCGGAGGAACATGAGCTTCCTCCTTCTTTTCGGAAACGGAGTAAACATCGTCATACACGGTTTCTTCAAACGGCTTTTTTTCAAGCGCGTTTTTGAGGTCGGAGAGCATCTGCTTTGGTGAAAGATAGCGCTCTTCAATTTTATATGCGCAGGCCTTTTTGATAATTCTGAACAGCGCCTCATCGCAAAGCGCAGGCTCCGGCAGCTCCTCGCCGGAAAGGCGCCTTTTCATCGAATCATCAAGGGAGCTGACCGTCACCTTCTGAGGATAAGGCTCAGTGAACGGAAGTCGGCCGCGATTGATGAGTGAATAAAGAACAAGACCGAGGGAATAGGTGTCAACGGTTGAGTTGACGTTCCCGGTTGCAATGAACTCCGGCGCCATGTAATAGCGTGTGCGCTTGAACGCAAGCGAGCTTTTTGACGGCTCAAGACAGCTGAACGAACCGAAATCGCCGAGCTTGCAAATTCCCTTTTCATCAAAAAGAATGTTTTCCGGCTTGAGATTCGGATAGATATAGCCGAAATCACGGCAGCGGGCAAGCGAACGGCAGATTGAAACGCCGATTCTCAGCGTTTCGTCAAGGGTGAAAGAGAATTCGGAAAGGAGATCGGTCAGCGAACGGGCGCGCTCAAGGCGAATAAGAATTGCATAGCCCTTTCCGTCACTGGTACGGCGAGTTTCCCATTGCTCATATTTCACAAAACGCTTTCCGTTGTCAACCTTTTGAATAACGGCGATATTATCGGTTATATTTTTAATCACCGTTTCAAAGAAGCTTTCATCGCTGCCGTCAGACTCGTCCTTTTCAACAATGGTGTTGAATGACTTTTTTTCGCTGCGGTTTTCACCGAGGCGGATCATTTTGAGAACCGAGTGTTCCTCGCTTCCATCGGCGTTTTTTCTGACTATTGAATAAACCTTTCCGTCAGTTCCGGAGCCTATCTGTTTTTCGGTATACCAATTTTCAAAGACTGGATCAAAAGATTGCGGCATTTAAACTTCCTCCGTATATATAATAATGAATCAGTCGGTCATAATCAAAAGCGCATTGCGCCTATTCTCAAGTATTATACCATATCCTGTGCTCAAAAACCACTTTTTTTACACTTTTTTTTGAAAATATTGTGCTTTGCGGAAGTCCGTTTTCAAGTGTCCGTTTTATCTTTCTTCAACAATAAAACGGGAGCCGCCTTTAAAGGCAACCCCCGTTCCTGTTTTATTCTTTTTCTTTATCTTTTTCTTTATCTTTTTCTTTATCTTTTTCTTTTCCGTCCCCGTCCTCGTCATCGGTTTCCTTTTTCGGCGTAATTTCAACGCGGACTTTTCCGATTCGTCTGTCCTCAACATTGAGAATTGTGAACTTGAGGTTTTGAAAATCAACCTCGGTCATGTCACCGTCCTGCGGAAGATAGCCCAAACGGCTGATGAGAAAGCCACCGAGCGTGTCATAATCACCCTCGGGGATAACATCGCCGACAAGCTCATTGACTTCTTCAATATAAGCCGTTCCGTCAATGGTGAAAACATTCTCCGAAACTTCAACAATCTCCTCGTCCTCGTTGTCATATTCATCCTGAATATTGCCGACAATGGCCTCAAGAAGATCCTCCATTGTGACAATACCGGCGGTTCCGCCGTATTCATCAACAACAACGGCCATCTGAACGCGCTTTTCACACATCTCGTTGAACAGTGCGCCGCAGCTTTTGCTGAACGGAACATAGTATGCCTCGCGCATAACATCCTTCGGACCTTTGTCCTTCGGAAGGGAGGTTGAAATATATTTAAGCAGGTCTTTGATATACACAATGCCGATAATGTTGTCCGGATCCTCGTGGAAAACCGGGATGCGCGAATAGCCGTGCTCAATGGAGATTGAAACAACCTGCTCAAGGCTGTCCGTGTCCTCAACGGCGAACATATCGGTGCGGTGGGTCATTATATCGGAAACATCAATATCATCAAAGTCAAAGATGTTATCAATCATTTCCTTTTGAATATCCTCAATAACGCCCTTTTCCTGGCCAACGTCAACCATCATGCGTATCTCTTCCTCGGTAACGCCTTCCTCGTTCGCGTTTGGATCAAAGCCGCAGAGCTTGACAACAAGATTCGTTGAGGCGGAGAGAACCTTGACAAACGGCGCGGTGAGCGTTTTGACAACAAGCAAGACGCCAACAACGGAATATGCAATCTTCTCCGGCTTTTGCATCGCCATTCTCTTGGGTGCAAGCTCGCCGAAAACGAGTGAAAAATATGACATTATGAGCGTGATGAGAACAACCGAAGCGCCGTGGATTACGCCCTCCGGAACCGGTGTTCCGAGCGCAACAAGCTTTTTTGCAAGCGCATCGGCAAAGCTGCTTGACGCGGAAGCGGAGGTGAGGAAACCGGCAAGGGTGACGCCAATCTGGATTGTTGAAAGGAAATTGCTGGGATTTTCCGTCAGCTTTTTCACCTTTTTGGCCTTTTTGTTGCCGTCTTCAGCCTGCTTGTCAACAACATTGTCATTAAGTGAGATGATTGCAATTTCGCTCATTGCGAAAAATGCATTGATGATTACGAGTACGAACAGAAGCAATAGTTTAAAGATAATACTTCCCGGGTCGTCCATTGTGGATTAAAACTCCTTTCAGATTTCTGAAAATTTTTTCTTTGTACGTTTGTGTACATTGATATATTACTATACTATAAAAAGTACCAAATGTCAATAAAAATTTTCGGCGCAGTGAAAACCGCGCCGAAAAAGTTGATTTTTCTGATGTTATTCTTCGCTTCCCTGCTCGGGAGCGGCACCCCACTGGTTGTCTTTATCGCTTGAGCCGATGAGCAAAAACATAAGAATAATCCAGCCGACAACCGGAATCATGGAAAGCAGAACATAAGCTCCACTCCTTCCGGTATCATGAAGCCTTCTGAAGGTTACGGAAAGTCCGGGGATGAATGAGATTAACATAAAAATCCAATAATACCAGGCAACAGCTGCAAACACCGGGTTTGAGGAAAAGACCTCAGCCTCCTCCCCTCCGATTATTCTTGCAATCAGATATGGAGATTCCATAATCAAATTGAAAAGAAGAATCCACCAATATTCACCGACAACGGCTCTTCCGGAAAAATCCGACCAGTTTTTAAAATAATTCTTCACCGCCGCCGCAAAGGAAACCTTCGCCCGAGGCCTTATACCGTCATAAGGATCGCCGTCATAGCCGCGGCTTTTGTAAACTTCCTCATATGTTGGGATGTATTCACCGTCATCCTCGTTCTCCTCTTTAAAGAGCGGCATTCCGCATTCCGGGCAGAAATTCTCATGCGGCTTGACGGGGCTGTTGCAACCGGGGCAGGTTTTGAATGCGGCGGTATCCGGCGTTTCTTCAGTGCATCCCGCTTTATCGCTCTCTTCAGCAAGTATCATTCCGCATTCATGACAGAATTTTTCATGCGGTTCAACGAGCGTACTGCAGCCGGGGCAGACCTTGCACTCACCTGCGATTTCGGCTTCATCGCCTTCAAAATAAAGCGGCATTCCGCATTCCGGGCAGAAGCTCTCATGCGGCTTGACGGGGCTGTTACAACTGGGGCAGGTTTTGAATGCATTCATCTTTTTTCTCTCCTTTTTTATTTTATTATAGTATATCGGCATTGAAAAAACAAGGCTCAATCTTATTCTTTTTCTCTTTTTCATTATAATATGCCACTGTACAAGCCCATTAAAAACACACGAGAGAATTAATTTGTAATAAAACTGTCATAAAGTGTAATTAAATTGTCACAGATTGTTAACACGTTTGACAGTTTATATGATATAATGGTAGCATTAAAGGAACAGTAAATATTGGATGTGATAATGCATGGGATATCAGTCCCTCAAATTTCTTTTGTTTTCCGCCGCGGTTGTTCTTGTTTATTACGCGGTTGGAAGGTTTTATAAAAAAGGTCAGCAATATGTTCTCCTTTTTGCAAACCTTGCTTTTTATTCAATATGCGGACTTAAATATCTTCCGTTTCTTGCGGTAACGCTTTTTTCCTCTTTTTTTGCTGCAAAAAGAATCGGAAAAATCTTTTCCTCGGCGGATGAAAAGCTCCTTAACGCCCAAAGTCCGGCGGAAAAAAAGTCCATCCGTGCCGAGGCTAAGAAAAAAGCAAAAGTACCAATGCTTTTCGGAATACTTGTTCCGCTTGCGTTTTTGGTCGTATGCAAATATTCGCTCTTTGTTCTCAAAAACGTGAACGCCGTCATCAGCCGTCTGGGCGCTCAGCCGATTGGTCTTTTCAAAATGATTTTGCCGCTCGGAATCTCGTTTTATACCTTTATGGCGGTCGGATATGTTCTCGATGTCTATTGGAAGCGAATCAAGGCGGAAAACAGCTTCATTGCGTTCGCCGTTTTTCTGACTTATTTTCCGCATATTGTTCAAGGACCCATCGGGCGCTACGGAAAATTCAAAGAGCAGTTCGACCCCCAAAAGGGTGTTGAGCTGAACACTCAGAACCTTGCGTTCGGCGCGGAGCTTGTTATCTGGGGCCTTTTCAAAAAGCTTGTCATTGCGGACAGGCTCTCCCCCTTTGTTGGAACATTTTTTGACGATCCGGGAAAATACGGCGGTCTTGTGATGGTCATTGCCGCGGTTCTTTATTCCGTTCAGATTTATGCCGACTTTTCCGGCTGCATTGACATTGTCAGCGGCGTTTCGGAAATGCTCGGAATCAAGCTTCCGAAAAACTTTAACCACCCGTATTTCTCCCTGACAATTCCCGAGTTCTGGCGCCGCTGGCACATCTCGCTCGGCGAATGGTTCAAAGACTTTGTCTATTTCCCCGTTTCAACCTCAGAGCCGGTGAAGAAGCTGCGAAAAGCGTTCAAAAAGCGCGGATATAAAAAGGCGGAGCTGCTTGCCGCAAGCGCCGTTCCGACCGCCGTTGTCTGGCTGATAACCGGCCTTTGGCACGGGGCAAGCTGGAACTTTGTTGCGTGGGGTGCGTTTTACGCCGTGCTCATGGTTGGCGGAAATGCTTTTGCGGACTTTAACAAAGCCTTGACTGTCAAATTGAAAATTGATACCGAAACATTCGGCTGGAAGCTCTTTCAAATGGTGCGCACCTTTGCTTTGTGCTGCGCCGGCCGCGTCTTTTTCCGCGCCGAGGGTCTTAAAAACGCGCTGAGATATTTCAAAAATATGTTCTCCTCGCTTTCAATGCAGTATATTCTTGACGACAGGATATATACCTACGGGCTTGACAGACAGAACTTCATTCTTGTTATTATTGCAATTCTTGTTCTTCTTGTTGCAGACATTCTTGAGGAAAAAACACCGCTGCGTCAGGCGCTTTCAAAGCAAAACACCGTTTTCCGTTATCTTGTGATTCTTCTTGGCATCTTTGCCGTCATCATCTTCGGAATATACGGTCCGCAGTACAACGCAAGCGAGTTCATTTATGAACAGTTTTAATCAATAACAAATTAAAAATATCAACAAAGGAAGGTAAAACACCATGGAAAAATTGCTTAAACTTCTTCATTCACTTTATCCCGAAATTGACTTTTCAAAGGAAAAGCACCTCATGACAGACAGAATCCTCGACTCCGCCGCGGTTGTTTCAATTATCTCCGAAATTGAGGATGAGTTTGGCGTTTCCGTCTCAATGGAATATATTCAGCCGCAGTATTTTGAATCGGCCGAAACAATGTGGGAAATGATTGAGGAGCTTTCATAATGGATAAGAAGCGCATTATAAACCTCATTATAGGTCCGCTTCTTTTTGCTCTCTCTTTTCTTCTTCCGGAAAGTGTCTTTGTCTCGGTTGCTTCAAAGGCGGCCGTCGGAACGGTTGCGTGGATGGCGTACTGGTGGATAACCGCGCCGGTCGATTTTGCCGTGACGGCCTTTTTGCCGATTGCCGTCAACGCATTTGTTCAAATGACGGACATGAGCGAGGTCATTTCAAACTATGCCTCGGAAACAATTCTCCTTTTGCTCGGCGCGTCAATCCTCACCGTTTCCTGGGAACAGACAGGACTTGACAAAAGGATTGCCGCAAAATGTCTTTCCGTTATCGGAAGCAACCTGCGGCTGCAGATTGTTTTTTGGTTCCTTCTTTCCGCTGCGCTTTCCGCCGTTCTTCCGAACGCCGTTGTCTGCGCAACAATAACGCCGATTGCCGTTTCAATGCTCAAATATGTTGGCGAGGATGACATTGCAAAAAGCAAAAAGGGCTCAATGATTCTTCTCACCGTTGCCTATGCGGCCGGAGTGGGCGGACTTGCAACGCCGCTCGGCGGAGCAATGAACCTCATCACCGTTGATTACATTGAAAAGCTCACCGGTGAAGAATATATGTATGTTTCCTGGCTTGTTCGCTTTTTGCCGATAATGCTGGTTCTTGTTGCAAGCAACATTGTTTTCCTTGTTCTTCACGTTAAAAAGACGGACACGATAGGCATAAGCCGCGAATACTTCAAAGAACAATACAAGGCTCTTCCGAAAATGACAAAGGAGGAGGCGCTCTCTTTTGTTCTTTTTGTTGCCGCAACCGTAATGGCGTTCACAAGGCAGCTTTATCAAAACGCTCTTCCCGGCCTCAAACCGGCATATGTTTTCATCATCTGTGCAATGGTGTCATTCCTCATCACATGCAAGGACGGAACGCGGCTCATGGTCTGGAAGTCCGTTCAAACAAAAATTGTCTGGGAGCTTATCTATATCTTTGCCGGAGGACTCGCCGCCGGAACTCTCATCAACAAAAGCGGCGCGGCCGAAGCTATTGGAAAAGCCGTTTCAAAAACAAACCTTGACGGCGGCTTTTTGACCGTTCTTGTTATTGTTGTTCTCACGGTTCTTCTTTCAGACATAACAAGCAACACGGCGACCGCGGCCGTTTCAATCCCGATTGTCATAAGCATCATAAACGGCATTGGAAAAGACCCGATACCGTATATTTACATCGCCTCAATAGGCGTCAATCTTTCATATATGCTTCCGACCTCAATCCGCGCAATCCCCGTTGGATACGGACTGAACCCCCGGTTCATGCTCAAAAAAGGCGTTCCCTTGACCGTTATTGTGATTATTCTCATGAGTGTTCTCGGATATGCGCTTTTGAAGTTCTGGCCGGCTTTTTCAACGGTCTGAGCATATCAGCAGAAAGGAGCATTTGTTTTGGCTGATTCAATTTTTGAAGCCGTTTTTGAAAACGCACGCAAAAGGCCTGAAAAGCTCTGCGTTGCAGACGAGGAGCGCGCGCTGTCTTACGGCGAATATATCTCACTTGTTTCAAAATTTTCCTCTGTTCTCTCCTCGTTCGGAGTTAAAAAGGGAGACAGAGTTGTTGCCGAGGCCGTTCAGTCGGTGAAGTTTCTTGCGCTTCAGCTTGCGCTTCAGGCCATCGGAGGAATTTTTGTTCCGGTTGAACGCGGCATTGCAAAGCCCAAAATTGAAAGCATTTCAAAAGCCGCCGGTGCAAAGCTTGTTGTCACCTCCCTTGAGGTCAAAAAGGGAATGACGCTTAACTTCCTTTTTGAACAGGCAGAAAAAGCAAAGGAATACATCTATAACTTTTTTCCGGAAAAGGACACGGTCTGCGAGCTGCTTTTCAGCACAGGCACAACCGGAAAGGAAAAAGGTATCATTATCACCAACGGAAACAACATTGCCCTTGCGGAAAACGTGATGTTCGGCGTTGAAATGAAGAATGACAATGTTGAGCTCATCCCCTCTCCGCTCAATCACTCACACGCCCTGCGCCGCTATTACGGCAATATGCTCTGCGGTGCAAGCGTTGTCATTTCAACCGGTGTCATCAATCTTTTCGGCTTTTTCAAGCTGATTGAAAGGTTCGGCGTCAATTCAATCGACCTTGTTCCGACCGCGTTGACAATTCTTTTGAAGCTTTCAAAAAACAAGCTCGGTGAATACAAGGACACGCTCAGATATATCGAGCTTGGCGCCGCGCCGCTCATGCAGGCGGACAAGGACAAGCTCAAAGAGCTTCTTCCCAACACACGGCTTTATAATTTTTACGGTAGCACGGAAAGCGGCTGCATTGCAATCTATAACTTCAATGACTCAAAGGACAAGCCCGGCTGCATTGGAAAGCCGACCTTCAACGCAAAAATTATTGCCGTTGACGAAAATCACAATAAAATTGAAACAAGCCTTCAAAGAACCGGGCTTCTTGCCTCGGCCGGAAAAATGAACATGAAAGGCTATTGGAAGGACGAGGAGGAAACCGCCGCAGCGCTTTCTGATGGTGTTGTCTATACAAACGATGAGATTTACTTTGACGAGGACGGAGACATCATCCTGCTCGGAAGGCGCGGAGACGTTATCAATGTTGCCGGAAACAAGGTTTCTCCGGATGAGATTGAAAACGCCGCAAAAAAAATTGACTGCATTGCGGACTGCGGCTGCGTTCCGGAGGTGGACGCGCTCAAAGGCAGCGTTCCGAAGCTTTTTGTTGAAATAAAGCCTGGCACAAAGTTTGACGCCGTATTCATCAGAGAAAGCCTTTCAAAAGCCCTTGAGCCATACAAGGTTCCGCAGCATATTGTTCAAATTGACAAAATTCCGCGAACCTTCAACGGAAAAATCATCAGAAGAAAACTTATGGAAGCAAAGCAGGTTAAGGAATGAAAAAAATTAAAACAGTTATAAGGGCGCTTGCATTTGTTGTGGCCTTTGCCGTTTTGTTCGGTGCGGTTTCAAATGTTCTTGTCTGCCCGAACGACAAGCGCATTTATCAATGGGTGCCGCAGTTTTATGAAAATGAAAAGAACAGTCTTGACGCCGTTTACATCGGCTCAAGCACAGCTTATGCGTTCTGGTCACCTGCGCTGGCGTGGAAAAAAGACGGAATTGCCGTTTGGAACTATACCTCTCCGCGCCAGCCCCTTGACGCTGCTAAGTATATCATTGAGGACTGCCGCAAAACGCAAAAGGATGCGCTATACATTGTCAACATCAACCGCGTTGATTCCTCGCTGAGCAAAACGGCGCTGCATTATCTTCTTGACTATATGCCGTTTTCTCTGACTAAGCTCAAGCTCACACATTCTCTCTGCGAAAAAATGGGGCTGAGCCTCGAAAAAAGAGTACAGTATTATTTCCCGCTTGAGCTTTATCATTCGCGCTGGAGCGAGCTTTCTGCGGCCGATTTTTCATATAAGGCAGACGGAACAATGGGCTCGGCTAAGTATTACTCATTTCTTAACAAGAGCCTGAATGTCGGAGAGCTCGGAACGCTCGGTGACGGTGAAAGTGAAAGCGCCGCAGACGAAAACGAGGAGACCGTTCAAAGCGGCGGACTCGGCGTTCTCGGTGAACTTCTTGATTACTGTGAAGAGAACGGTGTCAAGGTTCTTTTCACAATCAATCCGCAGCTTGAAAAGGCCGCGGAAAGGCGTGCCGGCCTTGAAAAGGCTAAGCAGCTCATCACAGAGCGCGGCTTTGAATATGTTGACTTTTGGGAAAACAGCGAGGACACCGGCATTGAAATTCCGCAGGATTTTTATAACGACCTGCACACAAACATTCACGGCGCAATCAAAATGACAAACGTCTTGTCAGATTATCTCGTTGAGCATTACAGCTTTGAAAACAAGCAGGGCAAAAGCGGCTATGAGGACTGGGATAAATCGGTTGAAATTTACGGTGACGTCATTGCCCCTTATGTTCTTCCGTTTGAAACGGAAACAAAAAACCGTGATTACTCCCTTTCGGCGCCGGTGCTCACAAAAAGCGTTTTTGATTCTTCAAAAGTTATCCTTGAATGGAACAAGGCCGAAAACGCCGAGGGATATGAAATTTTCCGCAAAACGTCAGACGGAAAAACCGCATTCACAAAGATTGCAGAGCTTGGCGCGGACGCTCTTTCCTTTGATGACAGCACGGTTCAGACCGGAAGCGGGATAACATACAACTATGTTATTGTTGCGTTCAGAACGGAGGATACCGCCAAAGTTTACGGAAAATTCAACTATAACGGCGTGAATGTTACGGTGAAGTAACCACCCACCACAAAGCCAATTAAAAACCGCCGGAGGTCGAAATTAATCGGCCGCCCGGCGGTTATTTTTGTCACAACGCCAAATTATTCAGCGCAGTTCTTTTTAAGGGTTTCAAGCTCAGCGCGAAGCTCCTTGGGAAGCTTATCACCAAACTTTGCATAGAACTCTTCAATGCCCTTTGCATCCTCAGCCCAAAGAGACTTGTCAACGTCAAGGATTGACTTGAGAGAGTCGATTGAAACCTCTCCCTCAAGACCTTCAAGGTTGATGTCCTCAGCGTGGGGAAGATATCCGATAGCGGTATCCTCAGCGTCAACCTTGCCCTCACATCTCTTGAGAATCCACTCAAGAACACGGAGGTTATCGCCGAAGCCCGGCCACATGAAGTGACCTTCATCGTCCTTGCGGAACCAGTTAACATTGAAGATTTTCGGCGCCTTGTCCGGTTCAAGGGTTGCACCGATGTCAATCCAGTGCTGCCAGTAATCAGCCATATCATAGCCGCAGAACGGAAGCATCGCCATCGGGTCACGGCGAACAACGCCTACTGCACCGGCTGCTGCAGCCGTAGTCTCGGAAGCCATGATTGAACCAACGAACACGCCGTGGTTCCAGTCTCTTGACTGATAAACAAGCGGAGCAAGCTTTGCGCGGCGTCCGCCGAATACAAATGCCGAAATGGGAACGCCTTCCGGATTTTCAAATTCCTTTGAAAGGCAGGGGCAGTTCTTGGCCGGAGCCGTGAATCTTGAGTTGGGGTGAGCGCCGGTGCGTTCATCAACTTTTCCGTTCCAGGGCTTGCCTGTCCAGTCGATTGCGTTTTCGGGCGGATTCTTGTCAAGACCCTCCCACCAAACGGTGTTGTTGTCAAGATTAAGGGCAACATTGGTGAAGATTGTTCCCTTCTTTGTTGAAAGAAGAGCGTTCGGGTTAGACTTCATGTTGGTACCCGGAGCAACGCCAAAGAAGCCGTTTTCGGGGTTAATTGCATAAAGTCTGCCGTCCTTACCCTTGCGGATCCATGAAATATCATCGCCAACGCACCAAACCTTATAGCCCTTCTTGGCATAAACCTCAGGCGGAATAAGCATTGCAAGGTTGGTCTTTCCACAGGCCGAGGGGAACGCTGCGCAGATATATTTAACCTCATGCTCGGGATTCTCAATTCCGAGAATGAGCATATGCTCAGCCTGCCAGCCCTCTTTGCGTCCCTGATAGGAAGCGATGCGCAAAGCGAAGCATTTCTTTCCGAGGAGAACATTTCCGCCGTAACCGGAATTAACGGAGATGATGGTGTTATCCTGCGGGAACTGGCAGATATATCTCTTTTCTGCGTCAATATCGCAGCGGCAGTGAAGTCCGCGAACCCAGTCATCGCTGTCACCGAGAACGTCAAGAACATTGAAGCCGACTCTTGTCATGATGCACATATTAAGAACAACATAGATTGAATCGGTGAGCTCGATTCCGACTTTTGAGAACTTTGAACCAACGGGACCCATTGAATAAGGGATGATGTAAGCAGTTCTGCCCTTATAGCTGTCCTTAGCTATATCATAGAGCATTTTATAAGCCTCATTCGGCTCCATCCAGTTATTGGTGGGGCCTGCTTCTTCCTTGGTCGGAGCGCAGATGAAGGTTCTTGCTTCAACGCGGGCAACGTCATTGACTGCGGTTCTGTGAAGATAGCAATCGGGAAGAAGCTCCTGATTGAGTTTGATCATTTCTCCTGTTGAGCAGGCCTCGGCGCGCAGCGCTTCAATCTGCTCCTTGCTTCCGTCAATCCAAACGATCTTATCGGGATTGACAAGTTTGAGCTTGTCTTCAAGCCATGCAAGAACGGTGGGGTTCTTGGTCGGTGCATTTTTGAGCATTGTGATCTTCCTTTCAGTTTATGAAATATTAAGTAGTAGACGGCTAAATAACCGCCGAAAATGCTCCTTGTTCTCCATACTACTCATGTTCTCTTGTATTATACTTTTTTTCTTTTCATTTTGCAAGTGGTAAACGGGGAAAAGGCAAAATTTTTGCTGAAATCCGGTTTTTGGATAATATTGAGAATTTTATCCTGCGTTTTAAGTGAAAATTAACTTATGAAAAATGGGCTATCGCAAACCGAATTCACGATTGCGACAGCCCGTTATTTTCTTTGAAACTGCTTCATTTTGAGCCGTTCAAAACGAACGAGGCGAAGAAGCAATTAATAGGTGAATGTGAGAACTTCCGTTGCGGTTCCAACAAAGGCCATATCAAACAAACCGAATGATGTTGACATATTCATCGGCATATTGATTTGAAGCTTTGAAAGCTTTCCGTTTGCACCAACGGTTGCCTGAACCGTTGTTCCGCTGAGAACAAGCTTGATGTCCAGATCCATATCGTCCATTCCGAAATCTGCGGATCCGAGCGAGGAATCACAGATTGAGTTATTGGCCGGAGTTGCAGAAAACTTCTTTCCGTCATATTTTGAAGTTTCGCTGATGAGAGCAACCGTCATGGTATAACCGCCGTTTGTGTTCTTCACGGTTTTTGCAGACTTGATATATTTGCCCTGAAGCGCGGCCGCTCTGTTTTCGGGCGGAATGTATGCGCCCAAAGTGATTGATTTGCCGCCGACATTGCATTTTCCGTCTGTGAATTTGCGTGTGGCCTTGCTCTGCTCATTGATACCCTCGGTGAGTTCTTTAATATCATCACCCAAAAACGCCTTGAGCAGCTGCATGGTCACCTTGTTGATCTGCGGCTTCATGACAAGCTTTTCCTCACGCATTACGGTAACATTCTTTTCATTCTTGAGGTTGTTGATAAGAGCGTTATACTGCGCCGCAGCTTTGTCATTTTGGGTTGTGACCGGTGCAGCCTTCGCCTTAACGGTCACCTTGCAGACATACTTCTTTCCGCCAACCTTTGCGGTGACGTTGACCTTTCCGGCCTTGAGCGTTTTAACAACGCCCTTTTTGCTCACGGTTGCAATCTTCTTGTTGCTTGTGTACCACTTGACGGTGCGCCTTGTTCCGTTAAGCTTGAGAGCAAAGCTTGTTCCGGCGGTGACGGTTCTTTTGGTGCTTGAAAGCTTGGGAGATTCAACGGTGACTTTACATTTATATCTTTTCTTTCCGATTTTCGCGGTGACGGTCGTGGTACCCTTTTTGAGCCCCTTGACAACACCCTTCTTGGTGACGGAGACGACTTTTTTGTTCGATGTGCTCCACTTTGGAGTTTTCTTTGTTCCGGAAACCTTGAGCTTATAGGTCTGGCCAACAACAAGAACAATTTTTGTTTTGTTGAGCTTAACCGAAGCGGCAGAAGCTTCAAACGCCGGGACAAGCATCGTTGTCATGAGGATAACGGCCGAGATGAAAGCCAAAAGCTTTTTTGTGAGTGATTGCATTTTCTCAATCGTCCTTTCTGGTTTTGGATTTGCGCTTTTTCATCTGCGCTTAATTTGATTATATATCCTGACAAATCCGTTTGTCAATGAAAGAAAGAAAAAAAGCATTTCCAAATTTAACCTTAAAAATCAAAATCAAAAGAATCATTTGCTTATTCAAGCTCAGATATTGCCGATTGAAAACAGCTCCTGCGCGTTCTTTTTGCAAGAGTCAATGAGCGTTTGAACATCGCACGAACGGACAGAAGCAAGCTTTTCGGCCGTATAGGCAATCATGGTCGAATCGCATCGGCTTCCCCTGAGCGGAACCGGCGCCATGTATGGGCAGTCGGTTTCAAGCAGCAGCCTGTTTTCAGGAACCGTTGCAGCAGCTTCAAGCGGCTTTCTTGCGTTTTTGAATGTTACCGCGCCGCCGAGCCCGATATACATTCCGAGCTTTAAGACCTCTTTCGCCATTTCCGCGCTGCCGGAAAAGCAGTGAACAACGCCTTTCGGCCTGTGCTTTTTTAAAAGATTCAGCGTGTCCTCGTGCGCCTCGCGGTCATGAATAATAACCGGAAGCGAAAGCTCGTTTGCAAGAATGAGCTGCTTTTCAAAAAACTCAAGCTGCGTTTCGCGCGGCGAAAAATCATAATGATAATCAAGCCCGATTTCACCAACGGCAACAACCTTTTCCTTTGAGTAAAGCGCTTTGAGCTTTTCAAGGTCATTTTCCCCCGCGTCTGCCGCCTCATGGGGATGAATTCCGATTGCGGCAAAAACGAAGTCATATTTTTCTGAAAGCTCAATCGCCCTCAGCGATGAATCAAAGTCACAGCCGCAGTCAATCACGCCGCAGACCCCGCTTTTTTCAAGCGAGGAAAGCACTTCATTCCTGTCTGCGTTGAATTTTTCGTCATCGTAATGGGAGTGAGTATCAAAAATGTTTTTGTATATCATCTGACTTTTGCTCCGACCGGCATATTATCAACAAAAAGAACCTTGACATCGTCCTCGCCGCAATCGGCGGCAAGAATCATTCCGTTGCTTTCAACGCCGCAAAGGACGGCAGGCTTGAGGTTGGAAACAACAACAACCTTTCTTCCGATAAGATCCTCCGGCTTATACCATTTTGCAATTCCGGAAGCAACGGTGCGCGGCTTGCTTGTTCCGTCGTTGAGCGTCAGCTTCAAAAGCTTCTTTGCGCGCTTAACGGGTACACAGTCTGAAACCTCGGCAACACGCAGGTCAACCTTTGCAAAATCTTCAATGCCGATTTGAGCAACGCCCTCAATTTCTTCAATCGTCTTTTCCTTTGCGGCGGCCTCCTTCTGCTTTTCCGCAATTTCCGCAAGCATTTTTTCCGCGTCAATTCTTGCAAAAAGCGGAGTCGGAGTCTTGACAACCGTTCCGGCTTTGAGTGCGCTGAATGAGGAAAGGCTGTCATAATCCGCAATGTCACATGACATCTGCTCGAGAATTGCCTTTGAAGTGTCCGGCATAAACGGAGAGATGAGAACGGCGATGAAACGAATGCCTTCAAGAAGGTTATAAAGGACGGTTCCGAGCCTTTCCTTCTGGCTTTCGTCCTTTGCAAGCGCCCAGGGAGCCGTCTCGTCAATATACTTGTTGCAACGCTTTGCAAGGTTCATTACGGCTTCAACGGCGTCCGCCATATGATAGCTGTTTATATTCTCCTCAACGCCTTCAACGGCGGCAACGGCGGCGGCTTTAAGCTCAAGGTCAAGCATTTCCTCTTTAACCGGAGCCTGAACAACGCCGGAAAAATACTTGTTCGTCATTGCAATCGTTCTGTTAACAAGGTTTCCGAGCGTGTTTGCAAGGTCGCTGTTATATCTTTCAATAATGGTTTCATATGAAATTGAGCCATCGTTTGCGTGCGGCATTTCCGCAAGGAGATAGTATCTCACGGCATCCACGCCAAGAAGCTTAACAAGGTCATCGGCATAAATAACATTGCCCTTGGACTTGCTCATCTTATCCGTTCCGAAAAGCAGCCACGGGTGGCCGTAAACCTGTTTCGGAAGAGGCTCGCCGAGCGCCATGAGCATAATGGGCCAATAAATCGTGTGGAAGCGGACAATGTCCTTTCCAATGATATGAACGTCTGCAGGCCAGTATTTTTTATACATCTCGCTGCTGCCGTCCGGGTCATAGCCGAGGGCGGTGATGTAATTTGAAAGCGCGTCAATCCAGACATAGATAATGTGCTTTTTGTCAAATGTTACCGGAATGCCCCATTTGAAAGAGGTTCGCGAAACGCAGAGATCCTGAAGTCCGGGCTTGATGAAGTTGTTGAGCATCTCTTTTTTTCTGCTTTCGGGATAGATGAAATGCTCGTTTTCCTCAATATAAGCTTCAAGCCTCTTCTGATATTTTGAAAGGCGCAGGAAGTATGCCTCCTCCTTTTCTTTTTTGACCTCACGGCCGCAATCGGGACACTTTCCGTCAACAAGCTGCGCTTCCGTCCAGAATGACTCACATGGGGTACAATAAAGGCCCTCATATTCGCTCTTGTAAATGTCGCCCTGGTCATAGAGCTTTTTGAAAATTTTCTGAACAACTTTTTCGTGGTACTCATCCGTTGTTCTGATGAACTTGTCATAGGTTGTGTTGAGCGTGTCGCAGATACCCTTTATCTCTCCTGCAACCTTATCAACATATTCTTTCGGCGTTACACCGGCAGCCTTCGCGTATTCTTCAATTTTTTGGCCGTGCTCATCGGTTCCGGTGAGCATAAAAACGTCATAGCCGCAAAGGCGCTTATAGCGTGCGATTGCATCGGTCAGCACAATTTCATAGCTGTTGCCGATATGCGGCTTTCTTGAGGTATACGCGATAGCCGTTGTGATATAAAACTTTCCCTTGTTCATTTTGAGGGGTCATCTCTCTTTCTTAATGAATGTTTCTAATATAACCGCCGCCGGAGATTTTTCCGAGGGCGGATTTGCTTGTGTTACCGGTTGCCAAAAGCCTACCTCGCCGTGACGGGAGACGAGAAAGCGCCGTAATATGTGCTTGCGCGTTTTGTGTATGCGCGGACAACAAGAACCGTTCCCTTTGCGGCCTTAATTTTTGTCCGGTTGTTTTCAACCGTTTTAAGCCGGACATATTTTCCCGTTTTATTGTTGAGCTTAAAAACGCGGTATCCATCGGCGTTCTTCGTCTTGCTCCAAGTCAGAGTGCAATATGAACCGCTCCTTTTGACCTTGACGTTCTTCACGACAGGCGGAGTTGTGGCCGCCTCAAAAGCGGGTGAATATTCGGCAAAATGAAGCTCATTTGAAAGCCTGATAAAAGCGCGAACCTTATATTTTGCATTTTGTCCGGCCTTGAGAGCGGAGATTGCCACACTGTTTGCCGATGTGCTCTTGAGCCACACATAGCGCTTTTTTGCGCTGTCATATCTATAGACAACATATCCGTCTGCGCCCTTAACGCGCCCCCATGAGAGCGTGTAGCCTGAAACGGAGGTCTTTTTCTGGCTGATACGCTTAACCTGCGGCGGAAGCGTTGAAGCAACCATCTCATCGGAAAGAACACCGGAATAGGTCTTTCCGCCTTGGGTGACATATGCCCTGACGGCATAGATGTTCTCCGTTCCGGCCGAAAGGGAGGAAACGGTGTATGAGGTTTTTGCAGTTGACGCAAGCTTTACGAATTTTCCGCTCTTTGCGTCAAATTTGAAAACGGTGTAACCGTTGGCGTTTTTAACCTTCGGCCAGGAAAGAACATAGCCGTTCGTCTTGATGCTTGAGGAAATGACAACGCTGACCTTTTCCGGCGCACAGACCGCGGTGAATTCGGCGGAATATCTGCTTGAAACGGTTGCGGTTGAGGCGGCAATAACAGCGCGAACCTTATATTTATCCCTTTGCGCCGAGGGAAGGGATAAAACGATATAACTGTTTCCGGAAACGGAAGCAAGCTTTGCAAACTTTTTGCTCCCTGCGTTGTATTTATAAACGATATAACCGGTTGCGTTGTTCACCTTGCTCCAGCTGAGCTTATAACCGTCCGCCGAGGTTTCAGTCTGAGAAAGGCTCACCGGAGCCTGCGGAACCGTTGCCGCCGTTATCGGCTTTGAAAAATCCGCCCAAATGAGAGTATCTTCAACCTTTTTTCTTGCCCTGACGGCATAGGTACCGATGAAGCCGGGAGAAAGATTTTTAATTTTAAGAGAGGTTCCTCTGAGCGTTTTTATGCTTTCATACTGCCTCGTTTTTTCGTTGAGCCGATAGACGGTGTAGCCCGTTGCGTTCGCGGACTTGCGCCACGAAAGAGTGAAGGAGTCTGAAGAAGTCTCACTCTGAGAAAGGTCAATGACGGTTGCCGGCGCGCCGTCATCATATACAGTGTATCGCAAAACGGAAAAGCGTCCCGTTGAATCATAGGCTCCGATTTCCGTTGTTCCGCTTTCAAGGAAGTTGATAACATCGCCGTCAATTTCCGCAACCCGTGCATCATAGGAAACAAGATGAAGCGTTTTTTTGCCGTCATTCGAGCTGAAGGAGGGCTTGTATGCGCCCGGGCGCACACCAACGGCTGACGTTATGGTGACAAAGCTTTTCGGAACATATCCGGTGTATGACTTTGACTCAAATGTGAACTTGATTTTATACCAAAACGGATAGCTCAGAACATTCGCATAATAGCTTGAATCGGTTTCAATCGTGTCAAGAACGGTGACCTTTGTGTTTTGAGGAAGATATTCAGTCAGAACCTTTCCGTTGTTTGTTGACGGTCCTTTGCGAACATTAATTCCGCCGCTCACGTTGATATAACCCGAAAGATTGTTTGAGCCTGTGAGCATGACCTTCCCGTCCGTTCCGTTTCGGTCGTCCATATTATTGAAAACGGGAATTGAAAAAACAAACTTATTGTCAAGAAGCTTTGCCGAATAATAGGAGTCATAGGAAAAATAAGCCTGAATTGCTCCGGCGCAGACATTCGTCATATACTGGTGGCTATAAACACCGTATGCACTGTCGGGATTGACGTTGAACTTTTGAAGATAGGTTGTGAACTGACCCTGAGCAATATATGAGCTTGCAACAAACTCCGCTCCGCCGATGATTGATTTTTTCGGCGATGTCCACGGGCGTGAGTAGGTCGTTCCGTTTTTTGCCCAGTAAAGGCCGCGTTCAATCGCTCCGGCGCCGTCTGACGCGCCGATGTTATAGAAGTTGTATATTCCGGGATACGTTTTATTCTTTCCGCTGGTTGCGCTTGTTCCGTTCCCGATTTCACCGCGGATTTTTGAGGCAAGATAACAGGGATTAATATTAGCCCTTCTTCCGGCCTCACAGATGACCTCGGAGTATTTTTCGTTTGTTTTAATGAGCTTTCCTTTTGTGTTGTAATATGAAATTTTGGTGTTATACATGAATGTTCCGCGCAAAACAAATTCAACGGCGGCCTCATCAAAGCTTTCGTCATATGAAAGATCCTCAAACTGAAAAATTCCGTTTTCATTGAGGAAGTTGCGCGGATCCATATAGTATGCCACTGCAAGCTTATTCGCCGTAACAAAGCCGTAATCCTTTTGAATATATGAGCCTTTTGAATAATCGTAATCGCCGTTTTCAACGCTTTTGAAAACGCCTGCATATGCGTTCGGAAAAAGGCTGCGGCCTCCGGCCTGTTCGGTGCTGACGGCCGTATTCCAATCAAGCCCGGTTTTGAACGCATTGAAAGTCCAGTTCGGGTGCTTTTCATGAAGCTCACGCAGAGAAGCGCGGTAGCTTTTCGGAAAAGCGGAAAGCGACTGTTCAAATTCATCGGCCGCAAAGGCCTCGGCGGCAAAGAGCATGACTGCCGCAGTCAGGGCGCAAAGAAAAAGCGCAATAATTTTTTTCATCCTTTTCATTATCGGCACCTACCTTTGTGTTCTTTAAAGCGGTCATTGCAAAACGCCGGACGGTGTTCCCCTGCTCTTTTGGCTCATTTAAAAAGCTCGTCCGGAAGCAGACTGTCAAGCAATGACGGCTCCTTTTTTTCCGTTTTTTCTTCAGCTTTTCGGCCTATGCCCGAGGCAAGAATTCCGTCAATGAAAGAGAGGATGCTTTCCGCATCGGGTGAAACGGCCTTCTCCTCCTTGGCTTCCTTTTGAGGAACCTCTGTTTCCTCAAAAGCGGACGCTTCCTGTTCGGGCTGAGCAATGGTCACCGCAATGCTGTTTTCCGAAATTCTGTCAATAAAGCTTGAAAGATTATTGCAAATTTCATCGGCAACGCGGCGCAGGCGGTCGGTTGCAAGGTTAATTTCCTCAATGGGATCGCCGCTTTCGCCCTTTTTTTCAATCGCGGCCTTTTCAAGAGCGAGCCTTTCCTCGGCGTCCTTTGAGCTTTTGAGCGCATCGGCAACCTTATTTTCCGCCTCGTTGGCTCGGATGTTCGCCTCTTTCGCCTCGCTTTCAAGCGTAGCAATCCTCTTGTTCAGCCCTTTCACGGTTTCCTCAACCTGTGAGCGGTACTCAAAAAACTCGTTTTTCATATTTTCAATGTAGTCAATAACATCCTCTTTATTGAATCCGCCGAAAACGGAATTTCTGAAAAGACGTTCCGTGTTGCTCATAAACATCCCTCGTTCCCGGGCAAAGCCCGTTTTATGTCTCCGCCAAACGCGGCAACTATTCAATTTATGATAACATAAATCAAGCGCCGTTTCAACCACTCTTGAAAAAAATTCAATATTATTGTATAATAAGGAAAGTATGAAATAAAAAGCAGGAGTGGTACACGTTGGAAGAAAGCAATGCTATTGCACGCACGGCGCTTTTGAAACTGAAAAGAAGCGGATATTCCGCCTTTCTTGTCGGCGGCTCTGTCCGCGACAAGATGATGGGAAAAACGGCGCATGACATTGACATTGCAACAAGCGCCAAGCCGGAACAGACAGCGGCTGTTTTTGAAAAGCTTGCCGTTATTCCGACCGGCCTCGCTCACGGAACGGTGACGGTTCTGATTGAAAACACTCCGGTTGAAATTACAACCTTTCGGACCGAAAGCGGATACTCAGACAACCGTCACCCGGACTCGGTCAGCTTTTCAAACAATATCCGCGATGACCTTTCGCGCCGAGATTTCACAATAAATGCTATTGCAGAGGACGAAAACGGCGCTCTTTTTGATCCGTTCGGCGGAAAAGGCGATATTGAAAAAAAGCTCATACGCTGCGTTGGAAACGCCGAAACACGTTTTGTGGAGGACGCGCTGCGCATCCTTCGTGCGCTGCGCTTTTCCGCCGTCCTCTCTTTTTCAATCGAGGAGGAAACGGCAAGGGCGATCAAAAAATGCAGCCATCTTCTTTTGCATCTTTCGCCGGAGCGTATCATGGGCGAGCTTTCCCGTCTTTTATGCGGCGAAAAGGCGGCCGATGTACTTTTGGAGTATCCGGAAATTTTTGCCGAAATTTTCCCCTGCCTTGAAAAAACTCAGGGCTTTCTTCAGCATAACCGGCATCACTGCTTTGACGTTTGGGAGCACACGGTGAATGTTGTTAAGAATGTCCGTCCTGCGCTGCACCTGCGTCTCGCCGCGCTTTTCCATGACTGCGCAAAGCCGCTTGTTTTTTCGCTTGATGAAAACAAAGAGGGTCATTTTTACTCCCACGCGCCGAAAGGTGCGCTCATTGCGGAAAACGAACTTCGCCGTCTGCGGTTTGACGGCGACACAATTCAAAAAACCGTGAAGCTTGTTCGAGTCCATGACTCGCCGATTGAATGCAGCGCGGTTGCAGTGAAGAAAAAGCTCGGCCGCCTCGGCGAGGAAATGTTTTTTGACCTCGTTGAGCTTCAGCGCGCAGACAACCTTGCGCAAAGCGAGAAATTCCGTTTCAGGCAGAAAAACTTCGATTACCTTGAAGAAACGGCAAAAGAAATTCTCCGCCAAAACGACTGTTTCTCGCTGAAAAAGCTTGCCGTGAACGGGAACGATATGCTCTCTCTCGGCCTTTTCGGAAAGGAAGTCGGAGAAATGCTGAACTTCCTTGTTGAGCAGGTTATTGAAGAAAAGGTTCAAAACAAAAAAGACCCCCTCCTCGAGTGCGCCAAAGCAACAAAAGAGGAGAACAAACCGTAACAATAATTCGGCGGCTGTCTTGATATCTAAAAGCAAAGCAGCTATAATTAATAAGATTTTGAAAACCAGAAGGAGTCCGGGCAATGGCAGTATTCGATGAAAAAGGGCTGAGAAAAAACATCAGAGAAAAAGCTTTTTTCCCGGTCTATCTTATTTTTGGCGATGAGAGCTATCTCAAAACGCATTATGTGAATCTTCTTGCGCAGACGGCGGTTGACAAAGGCTTTGAAAGCCTTAATCTTGACCGTTTTGACGGCAAGAGCACCGACCTGAGAACAATTTTTGACCGCGCTTTAACCCTTCCAATGCTCAGCGAAAGGCGCGTTGTTATTGTTGAAGATTACAAGCTTGAGTCACTCACGGAAAAGGACGCAAAAGCGCTTTCCGCCTCATTTGAGGAGCTTCAAAACGGAAGCTCTGTTCTTGTTTTCCTCCAGTCCGGTGATTCATTCGGGAAAAAGAACGGGAAAAAGGCCATAGCTCTTTTTGAAAAATTCGGCGCCGTTTGCGAGCTGAACCGCCGCAAGGGCAGCGAGCTGATAAAGCCGCTCATCTCCTCCGCGGCAAAGCAGGGCGTTGTTCTTTCCCCCGCAATGGCGCAGTACCTTGTCTCCTGCGTTGGAGACGATTTCAATGTTCTCATCAATGAGCTTGCAAAGGTCTGCAACTACGCCGAAAGCGGAGAAATCACAAAAAAGCACATTGATGCCGTTGCCGTCAAAACCGTTGACGCAAAGGTCAGCTCCCTCACGCGCTCGCTCATTTCCGGAAATTTTGAAAAGGCTTATGACATTTTGGACTCGCTCATAACCTTAAAAACCGAGCCCAACTATATCCTCGGTTCAATAATCGGAACATATGTTGATATGTACCGCGCCAAGGTTGCCTGCCAATGCACGGGAACGGCGCAGCCGCTCGCTCCCCTTTTCAATTACAAAGGGCGTGAGTTTGCTCTCAATTACGCCTCACGCGATGCGGCAAAAATTGAACTTCCCGCCCTGCGCGCCTGCCTTGATGAGCTGAACGCCGCAGACGCAAAGCTCAAAAGCACGGGAACGGCGCAAACGCTGATAATCGAACAGCTTATGGTTAAGCTGCTCCTCATTGCGAACGGAGAGAAAAAATGATTAAGCTTGACAGACCCGTAATTGTTGAGGGAAAATATGACGTGATAAAGCTTTCCGGAATTCTTGACGCGCTCATCATAAAGACCGACGGCTTCGGCATTTTTAAAGATAAGGAAAAGCAGCGCCTGCTCACGCGCCTTGCAAAAGAAAAGGGAATAATCGTTCTCACGGACAGCGATGGTGCCGGCTTTGTTATCCGCAGCTTCATCTCCTCAATCGTTCCGCCGGACAAAATCACCCACGTCTACATTCCGGACATCTTCGGAAAGGAAAAACGCAAAACGCAGTTTTCCGCCGAAAAAAAACTCGGCGTTGAGGGGGTTGAGGAAAAGGTTCTTCTTGACTCTTTCAAGAAAGCCGGAGTCACCGCCTCGCTTTCCGGCGAAAAAAGGCGGCTCATCACAAAGCTTGACCTTTTTGAATGCGGCCTTTCCGGCCGGGAAAACAGTGCGCAAAAGCGCCGTGAGCTTTTAAAAAAGCTTGCTCTTCCGGAGCATCTTTCGGCCTCATCGCTTGTTAAAATCCTCAACACCTTTGTCACATATGAAGAATTTGAAAAAACAGTAAAGGAGTTGTTCTGATGCGTATCGGACACGGCTATGACGTTCACAGACTCACCGAAAACAGGAGGCTCATCCTCGGCGGAGTGGAAATACCTTTTGAAAAAGGACTGCTCGGCCATTCCGATGCAGATGTTCTTCTCCACGCAATTTCGGACGCGCTCCTCGGCGCAGCCGCTCTCGGCGACATCGGAAAGCTTTTTCCGGACAGTGATCCGGCCTTTGAGGGTGCAAACAGCCTGCTCTTGCTTGAAAAGGTTGCGCTTTTGCTGCGCAAAAACGGTTATATAATTGAAAACATTGACTCAACGGTACTCTGTCAGGCACCAAAACTGCGTGGATATA
Organism: Ruminococcaceae bacterium UBA6416; assembly: GCA_002438505.1. Classification (GTDB taxonomy): domain Bacteria; phylum Bacillota; class Clostridia; order Oscillospirales; family Acutalibacteraceae; genus UBA6857. Next base: position 46,517 of record DJPI01000013.1, read on the forward strand.
TTGACACCATGCGCGAAAACATTGCCCATGCCTGCCGCATTGACACAGGCTTTGTCAGCGTTAAAGCGACCACCGAGGAGGGACTCGGCTTCACCGGAAACGGCGAGGGAATTGCCGCGCACGCAGTCTGTCTGATTGAAAAGGACGGCTGAGCAAAAAGCGCGTCTTGCCGATATATTTGTTCTCTTAATTCATCAATAATCACTTAAAATAAAAACAAAGTCCGACTTCACCGGTCGGACTTTTGTTCTTTGTCAGTGTCTTCTTTTTCATCGCTTCTTGGCGGACGAACATAGCGAAGCATTTCTTTTTTGCAGGCACCGAATTGCAAGAAATTGGCTTTTGCTTCTTTTAGCGTTGTTCCATGATTTTGGTCACTCGGCTCATCATCACATAAAATGAACGGGTCATTTTCCCAAAAACAAACGGGGCAAATATATCCGCAATCCTCTTTTGCCGGAACATTATAGGTAAAAAATCCGCAGCAAGGACATTGATATTTTTTCATGCTGTGTTAACCTCCTTATGCGACTTTATATTTTAGGCGTATATCTTTGTTATCCCGGCATCATCACTCGTTGTTTAAACAGCGTTCTTCTCCCCACCAATCCGGCATCTGTTCTTTAAGGGTAACAGTTTTTCTGCTTTCATAGTCCACCATTATCTCGGTGCTTTCGTTTTCTTTGTTCAGCTGATTAAGAAACTCGCGGCACGCAGTGCTTAAATCTGCTCCTCGCTTTCGTCAATTCAAACGATCTTATCTGGATTGACAAGTTTGAGCTTGTCTTCAAGCCATGCAAGAACGGTGGGGTTCTTGGTCGGTGCATTTTTGAGCATTGTGATCTTCCTTTCGGTTTATGAAATATTAAGTAGTAGACGGCTAAATAACCGCCGAAAATGCTCCTCGTTCTCCATACTGCTTATGTTTTTTGTATTATACTTTTTTCTTTTCATTTTGCAAGTGGTGAACGGGGAAAAGAGAAAATTTTTGCTGAAATCTGGGTTTTGGATAAAATTGAGAATTATTAACTTACATTTTGAGTGAAAATGAACGTATGCAAAAAGCGACCGTAACATAACAGTCGCTTTCTGAATTATTATTTTTTAGCCCATTAATTCGTTATAACACGAATTGCATAGCTTTCCCGGTCCGGCAAGAACCGACACGACCGTATGCTCTTTCCCAACATATGTTTTTCCACAGGCATCACATGTATGTGTATTAAAAACTATACAGAGAACAATAATTAAACCTACTGCAATATATGCAACCGTAAAAGCAATTTTCCTATTCTTTTTGTTCGCCATAATGTTTCCGGCTGATTTTTGGAATTGCGTGTTTGACATATTAATTGATTCGCTGTTTTCAATGTCATTTTTAATCGGCTGAGCAAAGCTGCCGGAAGAAGCCGGTGCTCTAAACTCCTCACCAGTTGTTACCCTTTCTCCGCACATTGGACAAAACGCCTGACCGAGTTCAAGCTTTTGTCCACAATTTGCACAATACATAAAATTCTCTCCCATTCCGATTTAATATTATGCTCTATATATAGAGCATAATAGAAATATACTCTATATTTCGACACTTGTCAAGACATAGAGTATATTTTATCATTTTATTTGTGGGGTGGTAGAATGATTTCATATGAACCTTTTTATAAAACATTGAAAGAAAAGGGATTATCAACCTATAAACTCATCAATCGCTTCGGGGTGAGCCGGAGCCTGCTTGACAGATTAAAACACAACAAACCGATAAGCACACAAACGCTCGATGACCTTTGCAAATATCTTGATTGCCGAGTTGAAGATATAATTGTATATATAAAGCAATAAAAACCCACTTAAAAAATGCCCCACCTCTGTCCTCGCCTTTCTTCAGAATATATGCCTGAGAGAAAATATCACAGCTTGATTTTTGCAAAGCGGTATCTTATCATTTATTAGATTGCCGAAAGCAATGTTTATATCGGCCATATACTTGACCGCCGCCATGATTACGGTCGACTGTTTAACAAGTGAAGCGCGGCGCCTTTCGGAAAAACTGACAAAAAAGCATCATAAAAATGCACGGAATTTTTATCTTCCGTGTTTTTGTTTTTCACCCGGACAGGTTGACAAGAAGGGTGAAATAAAGTATAATTAACATCCGTAGACAAGGACGTTTACTGGCGCGGGCGAGGAGCCCCGCCGGTAAGCGTCCCCTTTTTTTGTTTGTAACGCCGGAACCCGGTTGTGCCCTCCGGCTGCCTAATGAAAGGAGAATGAGCGATGCTTTTCACAGCAGACGAGGTTTTTGATTTTGTTGAGCAGGAGGATGTGAAGTTCATCCGTCTTGCTTTTTGTGATATTTACGGCCGCCAGAAGAACATTTCAATAATGCCGGAGGAGCTTAAAAGAGCATTTTCCGACGGTATCTCGTTCGATGCGTCCGCCGTCAGAGGCTTTGGAAGCGAGGTCAAAAGCGACCTCCTCCTCTTTCCGATTCCCTCAACCTTCAATGTTCTCCCCTGGAGGCCGACAAGGGGAAAGGTTGTCAGAATGTTTTGCGATATAAAACGCCCGGACGGCGCCCCGTTTGAAAAAGACCCGAGGAAAATTCTTAAAGACGCGGTAAAAAAAGCCACCGAAAAAGGTATCTCCGTCAACTTTGGCTCGGAATTTGAGTTCTATCTTTTTAAAACAGATACGGACGGAAACAGCACCAAAATTCCGTTCGATAACGCCGGTTATATGGACGTTGCGCCGGACGACAAGGGCGAAAACATTCGCCGCGAAATCTGCCTCAGCCTTTATGATATGGGCATCCGCCCGGAAAGCTCACACCACGAGGAGGGACCCGGACAGAACGAGATCGACTTCAGATACAGCGACCCCGTCACCGCCGCAGACAACGCAATGAACTTCATCACCGTTGTTAAAGCCGCCGCAATGAACAACGGTCTTTTTGCGGATTTTTCACCAAAGCCGCTGCTTAACGAGAGCGGCAACGGAATGCATATTAATATGTCCGTTAAGTCGGCGGACGGAAAAGACGTAACGCCGGGCTTCATGGCCGGAATTATGAACCGCATCCGCGAAATGACGTTTTTCCTCAATCCGTGCGAGGATTCCTACAAAAGACTCGGCGAAAAAAAGGCGCCGAAATATATCACCTGGTCGCACGAAAACCGCTCGCAGCTTGTCCGCATTCCGGCTGCAAAGGGTGAATACAAGCGCATTGAGCTGCGCTCTCCGGATCCGACCGCAAACCCTTACATCGCCTTTGCGCTTCTTATTTACGCAGGGCTTGAAGGTATTGAAAAGGCGCTTGGTGTTCCCGAGGCAGTTAACGCAAACCTCTTCACCGCAGACAAGAGCATAACCGGAAAGCTTGAAAGGCTTCCGCAAAGTCTTGAAGAGGCAAAAGAGATTGCTGACAAGAGCGAATTTATCCGAACATATCTTCCGGAAGGCTTTGCCGGATGAACCGGATTCAGCCTGAGTTAAGGAGATGAAAAAAATGGCAGCAGGAAAAATCAAATATCGTGTTCTTGTTGCCTCCTCGGGCGAAAAGATTCACGACTATTTTTCAAGCCTTCTTCCGCCCGATGAATATGAAATTGTCTGCCACACAAAAAGCGCCGGAGAAACAAGGCGCGTTCTCCTCTCGCAAAATGCAGACGTTGTCATCATCAACACTCCCCTTTCCGATGAATTCGGAACCGAGCTTGCGCTTGACCTTTCCGAGGGCGTCATGGGAATTATGCTGGTTGTTAAAGCCGAGCTTTTTGAACGTGTTGCCCACAAGGTTGAGGACTCCGGCGTTCTCACCGTTGCAAGGCCAAACAGCCGCCAGACCTTTTACGGAGCGCTGAAGCTCCTCACGGCTGTCAGCGCAAAGCTTTCAAAAATGGAGAAAAAGAACCTCTCTCTCATTGAAAAAATGACCGATATCAGAACGGTCAACCGCGCAAAATGGCTGCTCATTGAAAACCTGAACATGACTGAGAACGATGCCCACCATTACATTGAAAAGCAGGCCATGGATACCCGACTTTCGCGCCGCGAGGTTGCCGAGGGTATCATAAGAACATATGATAAATGAAAAGTTTAAATAAAGAATTCTGTCTAAGGAGCTGAAAAAATGAAACAAACAAAGTATATTTTCGTCACCGGCGGCGTTGTTTCCGGTCTTGGAAAAGGAATTACCGCTGCATCCCTTGGCCGTCTGCTCAAAGCGAGAGGGCTTAAGGTTGCCGCCCAGAAGCTTGACCCTTACATAAATGTTGACCCCGGAACAATGAGCCCATATCAGCACGGCGAGGTCTATGTTACTGAGGACGGCGCGGAAACCGACCTTGACCTCGGCCACTATGAGCGCTTCATTGACGAAAACCTCAACAAATTTTCAAACCTTACCACCGGAAAGGTCTATTGGAACGTCCTCAACAAGGAGCGCCGCGGCGAATACCTCGGTTCAACCGTTCAGGTCATTCCGCACATTACAAATGAGATTAAAGCTTTCATATACACCGTTGCGGAAAAAACGGACGCTGACGTTGTCATCACGGAAATCGGCGGAACAATCGGAGATATTGAGTCTCAGCCGTTCCTTGAGGCCGTTCGTCAAATTTCGCTTGAAATCGGCCGTGAAAACAGCCTCTTTATTCACGTCACTCTTGTTCCGTTCCTCAGCGGCTCAGACGAGCATAAGTCAAAGCCCACCCAGCATTCGGTCAAGGAGCTTCAGGGAATGGGCGTCAAGCCTGACATCATCATCCTGCGCTGCGATGAACCGCTTGAGGAGTCAATCTTCAAAAAGATTTCAATGTTCTGCAACGTAAAGCCCGACTGCGTTATTGAAAACCTGACCCTCCCCGTGCTTTATGAGGCCCCGATCATGCTTGAAAAAAGCAGCTTTTCCTCCATCGTTTGCCGTGAGCTTGGAATTGACGCTCCAAACATTGACATGAGCGAGTGGAACAATATGCTCGAAAAAATCCACAGCCGCAAAAAAAGCATTACCATCGGCCTTGTCGGAAAATATGTTGCACTTCATGACGCCTACCTTTCCGTTGCTGAAGCGCTGCGCCACGCCGGATATGAGCTTGGTGCATTTGTTGAAATCAAGTGGATTGACTCGGAAACAGTTACAGAAGAAAATGTTGGAGAGCTTCTTTCCGATTGCGGCGGAGTGATCGTTCCCGGCGGCTTCGGAAACAGGGGCATTGAGGGCAAAATTATCACCGCCTGTTACTGCCGCGAGAACAATCTTCCCTATCTTGGAATCTGCCTCGGAATGCAGATTGCCGTCATTGAATTTGCCCGTCATGTTGCCGGTCTTGCGGACGCAAACTCAAACGAATTTGACAGCGAATCAACAAACAAGGTCATTGACTTCCTCCCCGACCAGAACGATGAAACCGACAAAGGTGGAACGCTGCGTCTCGGTGCTTATCCCTGCAAAATCAAGGACGGCACACAGATGTATCGCTGCTACAAGCAAACTGAAATTTTTGAGCGCCACCGCCACCGTTATGAGTTCAACAATGACTACCGTGAACCGCTTTCAAAAGCCGGACTCGTCATCAGCGGAACATCACCGGACGATTATATTGTTGAAACGGTTGAAATTCCGGAGAATGACTTTTTTGTTGGCGTTCAGTTCCACCCGGAATTCAAGAGCAGACCCAACAAGCCGCATCCGCTTTTTGTTGGCCTTGTTGAAGCGGCACTTAACCGCTGAACCATTTTCAAATAATAAACCTATGCCCCCGGAAAGCAGTTTGTGTTTGCTTCCGGGGGTTAATTCATCAAAAAAACTTCTTTCAAACTGTGTTTTATTCCGTAACAACAAAGTTGCAGTTTACAGTTTTAATCTTTTTTCCGTTTGAAAAACAGTTGCCCTTAACGGTGATTTTGTCCGTTGCCCTTGCGCTGATGCAAACGCCTTTGTACTTTTGAAAAGTGTTTCCGATGATTCTGACGTTTTGATGCACCGCTGCGGCATAACGGCTGTTTTCAGGCTTAATGAGAATCGGCGTTTCGCCGCAATAATCAAAGGTATTGTTTTTAATCGTAACATCGCAGCACATTCCGCTTTCATACCAGTTCCTGGCATCGTCTGAAAGCAAAATCCCACTCATTGAGGTGCTTTTGAAGTGATTGCTTTCAACATTAGCTTTTTCTCTTGTTGTAATCAGCAGCCCTCTTGTAATGATTCTTGTTGAGGTGTTATTCACAAATTCAAGCTGCGCACAGGCGCTGACGTCTTCAATTACATGGCCGGACTTAGCTTTTAACGGTTCGCTCACCGTCAGACTGATATCAGTCTCATTCAAAAGCTCCGACCGTTCAATCACCGCCGTTTCCTCTTCCAAAAGCGTTTCCGGATTGATATAAGCAATTTTATCTCCGACTCTGAGAGGGTTAAATCCGTGCGACTGCGGATGCATAAATCTTACGGTCAAGTTTTTACCGTCAATTTTGATTATCTTGAAATGGATTCCATGAATGTTCAGCAAATCGTCTCCGGCGCCGTCAAAATGGCTGTTGCGGACAATGACCTTCCCGCGGCACATACAAAGCTGTATGAAGTCGGCAACGGATGCCATTTTCCTTGCAGAGTCACTTTCCGGTGCAAATTCAACGCTGTCAACGGTTATGTTCTCACAATCCTGAGCAACAAGCGCAAGAGAGTAATTAAAGCGCTGTTTGATATTGCTCAGTATAACATTTTTGCTTCTGTTAACAAAAATTCCGGCAAACTGCCTTCGCACATCAAAAAGATAGTATCGGTCACCCTTTTTAAAGCGAAACGTATTCGGATAATAAACACGGATTTTTCTGTTGCCTGCATCACGAATTCTTATGGCGGAGAAAAGCGGATGCCGTGTTCTGACAATTTTTTCCGGGGTGTCTTCACGGATAAGGCCAATCCAGCTTGCAAAGCGTGCATCCTTGTCGGCTCTGGCTTTATAGCCGTTGCCGAAAAAAAGCAGCTTTCCGTTTTCAAATTCATAAAGACTGTCACGGTCAATTTCAAAATCAACGGTTAAAAGACTTTTTTTAACAACTCTCAGCTCATGCATGTCCGGGTGAGCGTGGCGGATTTCAAGATTTTTAAACGTGACATTTTCACAGTTTTCAAAAGCCGCATTCGTCACCTTTCCGTCAATAACAAACACTGAACCGCCGGCGTCAAAAACGAGATCAGATATATCCCCAAAATAAAACGGGACGGCGTTCAGATGCGGCACTTCACCGCTTTGGAACTCATTATCGCCAACAGTGTTTGTGATAGTAAGCATATGCTTTTCACATTTTTCGCTGTTGATATAGTAAGTTCCTTCATCAAATATAACAGTTTTTTCTCCTTTTATATTACTAAGGTCTTTCAAAAACCGTGCCAGTTCCTCGGTGATATCTTTACCTGTTGTAATGTTGTAATTGCGCGCAAGAATTGTTTTCATTTTGGCCTCCTGTATACACTGATTTTAATCGCCCAAAGCAAATAATCAAGTGCGGTTGTTGGGTCATAATTAATCAATCAGTCGAAATTGTTCTTGTATCAATTCCCGAGAATTCAAATTATGGTCATGCTCCGAAAAGAATAATTCATCTCCGGATTTTATAAAGCCATTTTTTGTCTGCACAAAATGAGTTTGACCGGCAAAATCGAACCTCACATTAAAAGCCGCTCTGCAAATTCAGAAGATACTCATCTGCTTCTTCTCTTGCGTTGAAAATAATAATCTGTTTATTTTCTTTATACTTTTCCATCAGTTCAAAAATTCTCGGAAGTGAAGTTTTACGGAAGTCTTTTATAAACGCCTCAAAGTCAGGATCAATTTTTTCTTCAACCCACGGCATATCGTTTCTTCTTTTTCCGAGGCGTGCTGCAGCACCCTGCAAGCAAGCCTGCACAGGCAAGTCAAAAAAAACACCGTATCACATTCTTGAAATCTGACCTCAAGCGTTCTGTTATAATTGCCGTCAATTATCCATTTTGAGTAAGAGAAAATCTCAGCAAGTTTTTTGTCAAAATCTTCTCTTGAAATATGCGTTTTGTCCGGATTATGCCATATAGAATCAAGGTGATATAACGGCAGCTTGGTCAGATTATGCAGCTTTACTGCAAAGGTTGTTTTTCCTGAACCGGGACAACCGAGAACTATTACCTTTTTCATTCGTTCTCCTTACAATTCAAGAAATCAGATATCAGTAATCAATATGTTCACGAATAAATCTTTCAAACACCCAGTCGGCACCATCATATAGCACTTCATAAAGAGTGTTTCTTAATTCTTCTTTTGAAAGACTGTTAATGTACTTTATGACTTTTCTATCAATTTCCTCCTGTCTCTTTTCTTCCTCTTCCTCATACTTCATAACTTCATCATAATAGTCTTTCGCTTCATTCGGAAACACTGTAAAATATAAAGCTACCTGATGCTTGCAAATAATTCTTTTTCCGTTTGCATGAGGGCAATTACAGCTTGACTTTCTTGGATGCGCAACATTAATCTTGATGTCATATGACTTTTCACATGATCCTCTTGATTTGCCGACATATTCGGTCTCGCTCAATCTTTCAACTGAAAATATATAATTGTTCGTGTAATATTCATATCCGCGCCATAAAGAGGCGCCGCTTGCCAAGTCTAATAAGCCCATTCAAGTATTCTCCAATCAAAATTAAATTTTTAAAAATGAACCGATGCCGGTGTCTTTTGCAAAGCACTTCAGTCAATTACCGGCCGTTGCGGTAAATACAGTATAATATATCCTTCTGTGTTTGTCCAGTGATTTTCCAAACCAGCCTTCTGAAAGCTATCATAAACAAAACGAAAATACGCGTAATAATCAGCTTTGGAGAGGTTAGGATATAAAAAAAGACCCCTCCTCAAACGAGTGATCTTTTTCATATGTATATATAGCATTTATTCAATTAACACAAAGATGTTCGTCATTTTAATGTTTAGTTAATCAAATCTATTTAAAATTATGGAATCATCATGACACATCGACTCCGTTTTTATATTCATCGGTATTTTTAATATTTGTGGGTGTTGTATATTTGTTGCCGCCCCAGACATATGTTGAGCCATCGTCCGTGTCGGCATAAACCAAACGCATATCCTCCGAGCAGTAAATGTTTACACACCGATCAAGAACCGGATACGGAACTTCAACGATATCTTCAAGCAACTGCGGAAACCCTGTGCCTTTTTTTCCGTTGCCTATTTGTCCGCTTGAGTTATCTCCGCACATATATAAAGTGCCGTCCGGGTCGATCCATGCCGATGTGCACATTATGGCTTTGATCATTTTTGCTTCTTCAACAATTTTTGTCGGCGTAATGATTTGGTCAACAATTTCCGTGCTTTGGCAGTTCAGACTTTCTCCCCAGAACCAAACACTGTTGTCGTTTTTCAGTGCAAGGGCAAAACGGCAACCAAGCGATATGCTCTTGCAGTCATCAAACAACAAAACAGGTTCGGTTACCTCGCCGTCTCTGTCTTCGTAATCTGTTCGTATTTGCAAAACGCCGCCTTCTTTTCTGCCCATTCCGTAAACCTTGCCGTCCGTTGTCAAATAAAGCAAAACAGCTGTGCAAGCGTCAAACATCTTCACGTTTTCCGCTATTTTTACCCATTCGTCATAATGTTCTTTTTCTCCGAGAATACCATCATAGTTTGCGCCTTTCCCGTAAAGCACATTGTTTTCAAGCTTGTAAATTTTTTCCGCATCTTCAATAACAGTAGCTTCGGTTACGGCGGAACTTGTGGACTCAGCCGAATTATTTGTATCATCTGTCAAACCACTTTGATTATCACAGCCGATAAGTGACAAAACAAAAATCAGCAATAAAACCGCACTGATAATTTTTTTCATTTCAAATCTCCTTTTTGTTTATCCAAACCCACATTCATTTTTTTGTTGTGCAATAACTTATTTGCGATTTTGTATAACAAATATCCGCACAAAGCGCCGAAAACATTAAGAATAAAATCATCAATATCGGCAGAACGACCTATGAAATACTGCTCAAATTCAATCAGAAGAACCCAGCAAAGAGCTCCAAAAGAAACGGTGTTTAAGCTGTTATGTTCAGGCATCGTCCACTATATTTTAGCATATGTAATTCACGGACAGCATACTTTACAAGCTCTATATCCGCTTGCTTTGGCTTGCCGAATGGTTATTTCACTTCCGTTTCCTTTAACGTATCTGCAATATTCCATATGGTAGCAACTACCGCTAGGTGTTATATATACCGTTCTTTCCTCAACATCGGTTGTACTCATTTCGGTGGTAGTTATCTTTCTTTCTGTTGTTGTTTTTGAATGTTCTGATTTTGCGGCCTTTTTAACAGTTATATGAATGTCATCCGACACAATTTTACCATCATCTGACATGACACTAATATACGTTTCACCAACTCCAACTCCGGTAATTAAAAGTGATATACTTTAGGAAATAATAGTTTCAATTTTCACTTTTGCAACATCCGCGTCATCTGAATATGCTTAAAAATTGTAATCTGATAAATTGATAAACCGCTCATCTGTGTATAATGAGACATCTGTATTCTTTTCTTTGACACGAATTTTAATTTCATCTTCATCAGAAAACAATTCGATTGGTTCGCTATTATTTTCATCTTCTGAATCAACAATAACAACATGAATGTTATCTGATTTTATTGACCCGTCTTTCGATGTCAAAGAAATGTTTGCTTCCCCTTTTGAAACGCCTGAAATTATTAAATACACTTCATCGGTATCAATTTCCTTAATCTCAACACTAGCAACCGTTTCGTTATCTGATCTAGCGGCAATTTCGCTGGATTTTAGATCAATATCTGCCTCATAGTTATAAAACGAAGCATAATCATACTTTTCTCCTATTTCTAGCTCAATTTCGCTTTCTATCGTCTCCAGTTTAACAGGTTTTAATGTGGTGTCATTGCTTTTAGCAACATCAGAATTACTTGTATAAACGGATTTAGAGGCACTTGCGGTGTGAACATATGTACTTGAGTTTGAATTGTTTTCTTCACTTGCAATACCTGATATTAAAGTCAGCAGCAGGACAAATGTGAATATTCCTGATACTATTAGTAGAACTTTTTTATTCCGCCTTTTTTTAATTTTATGTTTCATACGCTTTTCTTTGATTCTGTCAAACATATTTTTCCCAACTTTCGTACAACGTAGCATTTTAGCGATTTTAGCACATTTTAAATTCTTTGTCAACAACAATTTGGACCTATAATTCTGATTTTGAATTAGCAATCCTGTTGCATATGCTTTAAAATTGTTCAATCTTGTTTCCTGGTTATTGCCACTTGACACACTCGCTTCATCTGCACCAACAGCAGAGCGCAATGACACCGGCTAAACAGCCGCAACACGTCTATTGAAACCTAAACTTCCCAAGAATTGT
>DJPI01000012.1 GCA_002438505.1 Ruminococcaceae bacterium UBA6416
CATCAAGTGTACCATAACATTTTGAAAGTTTATTTGACGGCTTAAAACTCGATCCATTCAATTCCAATATTTTCCGCTTCAATAACGGCCATCTTTCTCTGCTGAACTTCTCCAGGATCCAAAACAAATTCACCTGTTTTATATTTATCCTCTGCGATTGCAAGAGCCTGCTTTTTGCTGCTTGCCATAACATTAAAACTTTTTGAAACGGTTTCTTCTATTACAATCGAATATACTGACATCCTTCCCTGCTTCTTTTTGTAACTGCCGTTTCCCAGAAATTCAATAACACCCTTATCCCTAAGAAATTGAAGCTGCTGTCTGATTTTTGCTTTAATGTTTCTATTGTTGGGATATTCCGACTTTAATTCCGGCTCAAAAGCATAGACATCATCAAGTGTAAAAAACTCACCTTGTATTCTGTTGACGCAGTTCAAAACACAGCCAAGCCACCCTTCGGAATTATCATTTACACTTTTAAAGTCATTGCTTTCTTTGATATTGTTTGTCATAAATCAGCCCTCATCAAACACTGGATATTAATTTTTGATTTCAGATGACGGAAACATCTGCTGTCTCTTGTGCATTATTCAAGCAAAGCGGGCGGTTACGCGCACCGCCCACAAAACAACTGTTTTTAAAGCAAAAAGTTGAGTATCGCATTTGCTGGTTTTCCATCAAACCAACTTATAAAAGCCAAACCCCCTATAGCCCCAGACCTTGTTGACAAATTTATTGAGAAGCTTCAAAAACTTTGTAAAAAGGCGTTCAAAAAAGGCTTTAATGTTCTGCTTTTTGACCTCATCATCCGCCGCCTTGACCGCTGTGATTTTGTCACGGATGGCATAAAAGCGCTTTTCGGCTTTTTCAAAAGCCTCCGCGTCAACAACGGTGTTTTCAAGAACCGCATCAACCTCGGCAATGGCCGCGTCAAGCTCCTTTGCGTCCTCCGGTGAAAGCTTGCTTCTGTCATAATTTCTCATTGAATCAACGGAGGAGATGAGCCACTTGCTCTCTCTTGAGGTGTTGAACTGCGGATATTCGTCCGGATAGGAATAGACGTTTTTAAAGCTTTTGTCCCAAAGCAGCCTCACCGCAAGATTGATGATAACATCACAGCTCGCCGTGCGCTCGTGGTCATGGTTGTAGAAATAGAACGTGTTATCCGGCAGAAGACCGGCCGAGGCGTCAACCATGTTATGCGGGTCAATGTGGCTGTGCTTGGGGTCGCTGCAGGTGCCGAAGCTGTTGCCCTGCTGTTTGTATCCTTTTCCGAGCATTCCGTCAACGGGCGCACTCACCGCACCCAATGAGGTTGATTCAAGCTGAATGATTCCGTCCGCGTTGACCGTTTTCCATGAATCAACAATCGGATAAAGCGCGTGGTTATAGCCCACAACGTCAAAAAACTCAACGCCGCTGTTTCTGAACGCAAGAATGTTCTTCTTTGCGTTCAGCTGTGCCTGATAATATCTGTCGGTCTGCTTTCTGATGACAGCCTTGCTTTCGTCCATAAGATACTTGTTTCGTGCGGCTTGGTAAAGACCGGACGGAACAAGACCCCACATACAGGTTGAATTTGAAAGATAGTCTCCGATAAGCTTATCAACGGCAATGTCAAGAACACTGCCGAGAACGTCCTTCGGGAAAACGCGGATGAGAAGGTTCACAAGATATCCCGTCCATGTGTCCTTGCCCATGAGCATTGGGAACATATAGTCATAAAGCGCGTCATCGTCATCAATAAAGCCGTTTGCAAAAATGTCACCGATGAGAACCGAACCGTCAACAGCCGGAACAATATATACCACACGGTCAATGTCCTTTGCAAATTCCGGATAATACTCCATAACGGCGTTCCAGAGCGAGCCGCCCTGACTTATCGGAACAACATTGACCTTTTCGTGGCCGGATTCTTTTTTCGCCGTTTCAATCAGCTCAACAATCTGCCTTGCAAGGCGTTCAATGTTGTCAAACGATGAATAGGAGAAGAAATAGAGATGGTCGGCGCCGGCCTTTTCAATGTATTTTTGAAGCGGAATGGCCTTGAGAATATACTCACGGTCATAATCGCTGAGGTTCGCGGCGTTCGTTTCATATTTTGTTGCACGTATATCATAGACAAAGTTTCCGTTGTTATCGGACTTGACTCTTTCCATAAGCGCATTTCCGAGAACGTCACCGAGAGCATTCGCGAACTCATTTTTTTCATCGTTCTGGGTAATGAGCGTTTTTGAAAGCGGAAGTAAAGCTTTTTTGAGCGCATCCTCAATCACCTCGGAGGTATCCATGAAGAACGGGCCTTTGCGCTCGTTGCCCTTTGAGTCAAGCATAACCTTTCCGTCTTTGTCATAGCAAGTAACCTCACTTTGAAAAAGGCCGGGAATAACAATGGTCGGGCTGTTTGAGCATTTTCCGCCGCAGGCAGCCGTTTTGCTTTCTCCGGCAGAGGCAAAAAGAGCCGTCCCGGACGTGATAAGAATTACGCAGAGAAGAAGCGAGAGAAGTTTTTTCATTTTTGTTCCACACTTTCCGTTAAAGTTGTTTATATTTTACACGACATTGTTAGCTTTTTCAATGCTGACAATACACAAAATTGAAGCCGAAAAACAGTGCAAAAAACCGACAGACTCAGCTGCGAAGCAGAAAAGCAGCTGAGTCTATCGGTCGTCCGATTTTTTAGGGGTGTGATAACGGTTATGGAAACCGATTCCGATTTTTATTGATACAGAATCCGATTTTCTGTGCGAACATACCGCCTGAAGGGCAGCTGCCCAAGCAGGCAACAGATTTCTGAATCATTGACAATATGATAGCAGAATATGGGCCTTCCTTCAACTCCTACCTTTTGTAAAAAAAATTTTTTACACTTCTTTACACTTTTCAAACAGCGGAAGCCCCTTTGTTTAAGCGCTTTTCGCCGACATCCGGCCAAGGCGCACTTTCAGTCAGTCGGAGAAAAGTCCGTTTTTTGGCACTGTAATAATTGACATACCTTAGATTTTATGATAGTATTATTTTTATTAATATATTTGTATCTCAAAGGAAGGGCAAAAAGCAATGGCGTTCGGCGAATTACTGAAAAAAACACTGAAAGAAAACAAGGTCACGGTCACCTCATTTTCATCGCTTGTCGGAATGACACGCATGGCCGTTTATGCCGTTTTCAACGGCGAAAAAAAGCTGTCCGAGGATGCTTTCAATTTTATTCTTGAAAAAATTGAGTTTTCCCCCGTTCAGGCGGCGGAGCTTAGCCGCAGTTATTACATTGAAAATATCGGCAAAAAGCAGAAAGCCCAGCTTCAAGTTTTAAAAACGGAATTTGAGTCCGTCGGATGCGCCCCGGTTTCTCCCGTTATGCTTCTCAAAGATATTGCCCCTTCAAAAGACGGCGTTTTTCTCCTCGGTGCGCTTGATTATTACTCCGCCGTTAAAGCGCTCCTTGAAAACGAGAGTGCAGACGGGGAAACCGAAATTTATACCAACTACTCCTTCCTTGACACGCAGGCCGACAGCATTGTTTATGACTATATAATTGAAAACAACCCTTCCTTCAAACTCAGGCACACCGTCCGGATGGACGGCGAAATTCCGGTTGAGGAGCGATTGAGAAATATTTTTGCAAGCGTTAAATTTGCAAAGCTCGGCCACCCGGTTTTCATTGCAAACAGGGAGAAAAACACGGTTGCCTTTTCAACTCACTTCATTGGAAAAAAGACCGTTATTCAGTATGATGCGGAAAATGAATGCGGCTTTCTCTCCGGCGAGCCGGCGGTCATCAGTGCGTTCAGACTTGTTGCCTCAAAAAACAAACAGAATGAAAAGCCTCTCACCGCATACTCTGAAAACGCCTTTGAGCTGCGCAACATTCTTCAGCCGTTTCAGATTGATGTCTGCGCACTGATGGAATTCAAATTCCCGGCCTGCTTTTTCACAACGCCGGACATCCTTGAGGACACTCTCAAAAAAAATATTCCGAACAGAGATGTTGTTTTCAGTGCGTTTTGGAATCATATGAACCGCTTTCAGGGCCTTTTTCCGGGCGGAATGTTTTCTCAGTACGGAATTCAAAGCTTTGCAAGCACGGGAATTGCATATGACGCTTCCTCGGATTTCCTTGAACCGATAAGCCTCAAGCACCGGAAAACACTGCTTGAACGATACAGAAAAAGCATTGATGAGAGCGGATATTCACTCAAAATTTTCAATGGCAACATGCTCAACATTGTTGAAAACTGCGAGCTTGAAATTTTTGAAAACAGCTTTGCTCTGCTGTTTTGCAACAATTCGGCGCCCGGCGGGGATTTTGTCGGCGGCTGCTATATTCTTCTTGACGACAGGGAGCTTACCGAACTGTTTAAGAGCTTCTATAACTACACCCTCCTGAGTGAATCGATCATTTCTCAGGAGTATGCAAAGCACCTTGTTGATGACCTTATCAGCCAGTGCGAGGCTGTTCTTCAAACAGAATAAACTTGAAAGGAGTGCTCAATGGAATTCGGAACGCTTTTGAAGGAAACATTAAAAAAGAACAAAATTCCCATCAACCGCTTTACGGAGGACATCGGTTTTAATCATGTTAAAATCTACTCGGTTTTTAATAATAAACACAAGCTCACTGAGGAGGTTTTTGAAAAAATTCTTTCCTCCTATCCTTTTTCAACGCACGAAAAGCTGAGCCTTGAACGCGCTTTCAAGCTTTCATGTTTTGAAAGCGAGCGTCTTGAGGTGATGGCCTTCATCAAAAATGAGCTTGAAAGAGCCGGAAAAGCGCCGGACTGCACCCCGGAAAAATCAACAAGTCTTGATTTTTCCGCTGAAAGCGTTTTTCTTTCCGGCCGTGCAGAATATAACGCCGCGGTTGAAGCTTTCCTCAAAGCGGTCAACGCTGCGGATAATCCCGTTGTTTATACAAACTACTCATATTTTGACGCCGAAACGGACAAAATTGTTTATGACTTTGCAAAAAGCAAGGACTGCCGCCTTGTTATCAGACACAGCATAACAAAGGGCACAAAGGACAACATGAAAGAGCGCATACACAACGGCTTTTCAAGCATTAAATTTGCAAAGCTCGGCCACATCACAAGCATTGCTCCGCAGGATGATCCGCCCTTTGCGCTCTCGGCTCATTTTATCAGTGAAAAAGCCATTGTGATGTATGATGAAAAATCTCAAAAAGGCTTTTTTTCAACGGCTGAAACCGTTGTGAAGGCATACTATCTTTCCGCAGCAAAGCGCAACTCTGCCAAAAAGCCGCTCAACCGTGAGCTTAAAAGCGTGCTTGAGCTCAAAAGCTTCACTGAACCCCTTTTGGACAAGGACGAGCAAATTGATATCGTGTCGCATTTACCGATATGCTGTTTTGCCGGACAGGACGCCCTTGATGAAACGCTTAAAAAGGACATCCCGGCACGTGAAATTGTTCTGAGCGCTCTTTGGAATCACCTTCTCATCTGCAAAGAGCTTTCCTTCCCGATCGTTTTCACTCAAAGCAGCATCAAAGATTTTCTTGAAAGCGGAAAGAGCTATGAGGTACCGGAAACCTTTCTCAACCGAGTCAGCATTCCGAACCGCAAGCGCATTCTGATTAATATGAAAAAGGAGCTGCTGCATGATGACAGCCGATACTGCATTATCAGAGACAGCAGTCTGAACATTTCTGAAAAAATTTCCGTAAACAGCCATAACCGCAGCGTTACGGTTTTCTATATGCTTGAAAAGCCGGGCTGCGACTTCCTCGGCTCCGGTACGTTCAGCGTACACGGCGAGGAGTTTTCTTCCCTGCTGCGCGATTTTTATGACTATCTTTTTGTTAATGACTTTTTCCTTTCAAAAGAGGAAATTGAAAAGGAATTTGACAGCGCCGTTGCGCGGTGTGATTAAAAAGCAGGGGGCTGCCGGTTTCTGCGGTGCCCCCCTGTTGACTTTTTGACCTTGTGGGTTATAATATTAAGCACTGAGCGGTAACCGCTCTGAAAGCGGAGGTGCAAAATGAATCTTCTTCACATGAAATACGCCGTTGTTGTTGCGGAAACCAAGTCCATCAACAAAGCCGCCGAGCTTCTTTATGTTGGCCAGCCGACACTCAGCCGCGCAATTAAAGAGCTTGAAACCGGTCTTGGTGTTGCAATTTTTGAGCGCAGCGCAAAAGGAATGTTCCTCACCCCGGACGGCGAGACTTTTGTCCGATACGCAAAAACCGTTCTTGAGCAGGTTGACGCCATTGAGGAGATGTTCAAAAAAGGACGGGCGAGCAAAAAGCGCTTCTCCGTTTCCGTTCCGCGCGCAAGCTATATCACGGAAGCCTTTGCCGCTTTTTCAACGCTGATTGAAAAAAATTCACCGATTGAAATTTTTTACAAAGAGACAAACTCAATGCGCACCCTGCGCAATGTTTTGCAGGATAATTACAAGCTCGGCATTGTCCGCTACGCCGAAAATTATGACAAATATTACAAGGCAATGATGGAAGAAAAGGGCCTTGAGCATGAGCTTGTTACAAAATTTCGTTATGTTCTTCTGATGAACAAAAACAGTCCGCTTGCAAAAAAAGAAAGCATCACTTATGACGACTTAAAAGATAAAGTTGAAATTGCCCACGCCGACCCGTATGTTCCGTCGCTTCCGCTGGCACAAATCAAAAAGGAAGAGCTTCCGGACAATTCCGAGGGCAGAATTTTTGTTTTTGAACGAGCGAGCCAGTTTGAGCTGCTCTCCTCCAACGAGGAAACATTCATGTGGGTTTCCGCAATTCCGCAAAAGCTTCTTGAACGATACGGCCTCACTCAGCGCATCTGCGAGGAAAACCGCAGAGTATACAAGGATGTGCTTATCTATCGCAAAGATTATACCCTCTCCGCCCTTGACAATCTCTTTATTGAACAGCTTGTTAAGGCCAAAAGAAATGTAATAGGGTAAAGTGAAAGGTGAAAACTTATGAAATGGTTCATTGCCTCGGATATTCACGGAAGCGCATATTGGTGCAAAGCAATGCTTGAAAAATTCAGCGAGGAAAGAGCAGACCGCATTCTTCTCCTCGGCGATATACTTTATCACGGGCCGCGCAATGACCTGCCGCAGGATTATGCGCCCAAAGAAGTCATTGCAATGCTTTCGGGACTGAAAGACTCAATCCTTTCAGTCCGCGGAAACTGCGACTGCGAGGTTGACCAAATGGTTCTCCCCTTCCCCGTCCTTTCCGATTACACGGTTATCGACCTTGGAAACAGGCTGGTTTTTGCAACGCATGGCCATCTTTTCAGCAGTGAACACCCCCTGCCGATGAAAAAGGGAGACATCCTCCTTTCCGGCCACACGCACGTTCCGCGCTGCGAGGAAAGGGACGGGCTTCTCTTTTTGAATCCCGGCTCCGTTTCAATCCCGAAGGAGGGCAGCGCTCACGGCTATATGACGCTTGAAAACGGCGTTTTCCTTTGGAAAGACATTGAAAGCAAAAAAGCCTATAAAGAATACCGTTTATAAAGCACAGAACCGACACAGACACTTCATTGTGATCCGTGCCGGTTCATTTTTTTGCATTTTTGCTGATTCTTTCATAGATGCAGGCAGCAATTACAATTAAAAAAGCAAAATTTTAAAGCTTTTTTATTTATCTTCAACAATTATTTTTTCCTGTTTTCAATTCGATACAGGGTGTATCTATATATGCATTACCCATATGAAAATCATGCAATTCCCAAACGCGGTTTTGTCTGCTAAAATAGCAACTGACAAAAGGTCAAAACCATACGGTTCCTGTTGAACCCTGGTTAAAAATGTCATTGTTAATCTTTAAGGAGGATTTTGTTATGGCACGTTTTACGTTACCGCGTGATCTTTATCACGGAAAAGGAGCTTTGGAGGCTCTCAAATCATTTGAAGGAAAGCGCGCAATGGTTTGCGTTGGCGGCGGCTCAATGAAGCGCTTCGGCTTTCTTGACAAGGCTGTCGGCTATCTTAAAGAAGCCGGAATGGAAGTTGAAATTTTTGACGGAATCGAGCCGGATCCCTCTGTTGAAACCGTTATGAGAGGCGCAGACGCAATGCTTAAATTCCAGCCGGACTGGATCATTGCAATGGGCGGCGGCTCACCTATCGATGCGGCAAAGGCAATGTGGATTAAATACGAATATCCCGAGGTAACTTTTGAAGATATGTGCAAGGTTTTCGGTCTTCCGAAGCTGCGCAAAAAGGCGCATTTCTGCGCAATCTCCTCAACCTCAGGCACCGCAACCGAGGTTACGGCATTTTCAATTATCACAGACTATTCAAAGGGTATCAAATATCCGATTGCCGATTTTGAAATTACTCCGGACGTTGCAATCGTTGACCCCGACCTTGCGGAAACAATGCCCAAAAAGCTTGTTGCTCACACCGGCATGGACGCAATGACTCACGCCATTGAAGCTTATGTTTCAACCGCAAACTGCGATTACACCGATCCCCTTGCTCTTTATGCAATCAAAATGATTCAGAACGATCTTGTTGATTCCTATAACGGTGACCTTTCAAAGCGCGACAGTATGCACAACGCTCAGTGCCTTGCCGGAATGGCATTTTCAAACGCACTGCTCGGAATTGTTCACTCAATGGCTCACAAGACCGGCGCAGCCTTTGCCGATTACGGCGCACACATCATTCACGGCGCGGCAAACGCAATGTATCTTCCCAAAGTCATTGCTTTCAACGCAAAAGACCCGACCGCGGCTGCGCGCTATGCAAATATTGCCGATTATATGAACCTCGGCGGCAAAACCACCGATGAAAAAATCAAGAACCTTATCGCGGCGCTGCGTCACATGAACGACGAGCTGAACATTCCGCACTGCATCAAGCATTACGGCGCAGACAGCTATCCCGCAGAACAGGGCTTTGTTCCCGAAAATGTTTTCCTTGAAAGACTTCATGATATTGCGGTCAATGCCCTCGGCGATGCCTGCACCGGCTCCAACCCGCGTCAGCCCAGCGTTGACGAGATGGAAAAGCTTCTCAAGTGCTGCTATTACGACACTGAAGTTGATTTCTGATAACTTCTTCTTTTCATCATTGCTTCTGCACTCCAACGGTTTTTCAATCTGATCTTTTCTCCGTTAATCAAATCAAAAACCGCCTTTCCCCGTCAGAAGCAAAAAGCAAAAAGGTCGGCTCGAACAAAATCAGATTTTGTGGCCTTTTTGACCGAATAAAACTGACTGTGATCCGGTCACAGCAGAACTGCTGCCGGAAAGCTCCGGCAGCAGCTTTATGTTTATAATTAATTGAACGCAATGCGGCCTTGGTTGTAAAAGCTTTTGCGTTTAAGGCCGTCCAATATATAAAACGATACACAAATGGCTTATTCAAGATAAAGGAGACTTGCCGTATGTACAGGATAGTGAGAAAGAAAAAGCTGACCGCAGCCGTTACCCAAATGGAAATTGAAGCGCCCCTTGTTGCAAAAAAAGCACTGCCGGGTCAATTCATCATTCTGCGCGTTGACGAAAACGGCGAAAGAATTCCCCTCACCGTTGCCGGATACAACAGAGAAGAGGGCACGGTTAAGATAATTTTTCAGGTTGTCGGTTCAACCACCGAAATGCTTGACGAAAAAAAGGAAGGTGAGTATATCCGCGATTTTGTCGGCCCGCTCGGCGTTGCAACGGATATCAAAGGGCTTAAAAAGGTCTGCGTAATCGGCGGAGGCGTCGGCTGCGCCATTGCCCTTCCGATTGCAGAGGAGCTTTCCGCCTCCGGCGCAGAGGTCACAAGCATCATCGGCTTCCGCAACCGCGAAAATGTTATTCTTGAGGATGAATTCATCAAAAGCTCAAAAAAGCTTGTTCTTATGACCGATGACGGCTCATACGGCAGACACGGAAACGTCACCGTTCCGCTTTCAGAGATGCTCCAAAAGGGCGAGAAATTTGACCGAATCATTGCAATCGGTCCGCTCGTAATGATGAAATTTGTTGTTAAAGCCGCAAAGCCGTTCTCAATCCCGGTGACGGTTTCAATGAACCCGATTATGATTGACGGAACGGGAATGTGCGGCGGCTGCCGTCTCACCCTTGTCCGCGACGGAAAGCGCATTACAAAATTTGCCTGCGTTGACGGCCCGGATTTTGACGGCTATGAAGTTGACTTTGATGAGGCGATGGCAAGAAGCCGCTCATACCGCAGCTTTGAAGAAAAAGAACGCGAAAAAACCTGCCGCCTTTTGAACATTCAGTAACAAGGGAGGAATCAATATGGCTATTGAACCGAAGAAACACGCGATGCCGACGCAAGAGCCGATAATCCGTGAGAAGAATTTTAAAGAAGTGGCACTCGGATATACCGCCGAAATTGCCAAAGCGGAGGCCAACCGCTGCCTTGGCTGCAAAAACAAACCCTGCGTTTCCGGCTGTCCGGTCAACATTGACATTCCGGATTTCATTGCACAAATCAAAAAGGGTGATTACGAGGCCGCATACTCCGTAATTTCAGACTCCTCCTCTCTTCCGGCCGTTTGCGGAAGAGTCTGTCCGCAGGAATCGCAGTGCGAAAAGCACTGCACGCTCGGAATTAAATTTGAACCCGTTGCAATCGGAAGGCTTGAACGCTTTGTTGCCGACTGGCACAATGAACACAGCAAAAAAATGCCCGAAAAGCCGAAATCGAACGGACTGAAGGTTGCCGTCATAGGCTCCGGCCCGTCCGGCCTTGCCTGCGCCGGTGACCTCGCAAAAAAAGGCTATCAGGTGACAATTTTTGAAGCTCTTCATTCCGCCGGAGGCGTTCTTGTTTATGGTATTCCCGAATTCAGACTTCCGAAGTCGATTGTTGCAAAAGAGATTGACACGCTCAAAGCCCTCGGCGTTGACATTGAAACCGATGTTGTTATTGGAAAAACGCTCACGATTGACGAGCTTTTTGAAAACGGATATGAGGCTGTTTTTGTCGGCTCGGGTGCGGGACTTCCAAAGTTCATGGGAATCAAGGGTGAAGGATTCAATGAGGTCTACTCCGCAAATGAGTTCTTGACCCGCATCAACCTCATGAAGGCCTATAAGCCGGACAGCCACACGCCGATTCGCTGCGGCCACAGGGTCTTTGTTGTCGGCGGCGGAAATGTTGCAATGGACGCGGCGCGCTGCGCAAGGAGACTCGGCGCTGACGTTTCAATCGTATACAGAAGAACCGAGAACGAGCTTCCCGCAAGAAAAGAGGAAATTGAACACGCAAAAGAGGAGGGAATCAAGTTCATGTTCCTCACGGCGCCGGTTGAAATTCTCGGCGATGAGAACGGAAACGTCACCGGAATGGTCTGCCGCGAAATGACTCTCTCAGAGCCGGACGAAAGCGGAAGAGCAAGACCGATTCCCCTTTATGACAGCGACTTCACCGTTGGAGCCGACTGCGTAATCATGGCGCTTGGAACCTCCCCAAATCCGCTCATCAGAAACACCACCGAGGGTCTTGAAACCCAGAAGTGGGGCGGAATCATTGTTGACGGAGAGACCGGCCTCACCTCACGCGAGGGAGTTTATGCCGGCGGAGACGCCGTGACCGGTTCCGCAACGGTTATTCTTGCAATGGGTGCAGGCAAGCACGCCGCAGCCGCCATTGACGAATATCTCACGGAGAAGCACTCATAAAAACAATTAAGTATGTTTTAAGTTAATAATTGTTTAATATATGAATTGCTGCCGACCGGGCGCTCTATGCACCCGGCCGGTAGTTGCGTAAAAAAGAAAGGAGCAGGAAATTTGAATCAAACATTTGACTTTTCTGTTGTTGACTCAATTCTTGAAAGTCACGACTATCAAAAGCAGGAGATTATTGCCGTTTTGCAGGAAATTCAGGAGCATTATCACTATCTTCCACGTGAGGTGTTCCCCCACCTTTCCGAAAAGCTTGACATCAGCGAGGCGCGCATTTATTCGGTTGCAACCTTTTATGAAAACTTTTCACTTGAACCAAAAGGAAAATATGTCATCAAAATCTGCGATGGCACGGCCTGCCATGTCCGCCGCTCAATCCCGATTCTTGAAAAGCTGCGCACAGAGCTTGGACTGAGCGCAAGCAAAAAAACAACGGATGACCTTCTTTTCACCGTTGAAACCGTTTCGTGCCTTGGCGCCTGCGGCCTTGCACCGGTTCTCACCGTTAACGACAAGGTTCACCCGGCAATGACGCCGGAAAAGGCGAAAGCACTTCTTGAAGCGCTGAAGGAGGAAAGTTCAAATGCTTGAAAACAGGGAACAGCTCATTGACTTCAGAAAAAAGGAAGCTGAGGCTTATAACGCCCAGGTTGAAAAAATCATCATCTGCGCCGGAACGGGCTGCGTTGCCGGCGGCTCACTTGATGTTTATGAAAAGCTCAGAGAGCTCATGAAGGCCGAGGGAATCAATGTTGAGCTTGAGCTGAAAGCCGAGCCGCACGAGCGCTCGGTCGGGCTCAAAAAAAGCGGCTGCCACGGCTTTTGCGAGATGGGTCCGCTGCTCAGAATTGATCCGCAAGGCTGGCTTTACACCAAAGTTCAGGTCAGCGACTGCGAAGAAATTGTTGAAAAAACAATCAAAAACAGCGAGTACATTGACCGCCTTGCATATAAAAAGGGCGGAGAACTCTATAAAAGGCAGGAGGATATTCCGTTCTATAAGCAGCAGACAAGGCTTGTTCTTGAGCACTGCGGAAGAATTGACGCCCAGTCAATCAGAGAGTACATTGCCCTTGGAGGCTACACCGCTTTTGAAAAAGCACTTTTTGACATGACCGCAGACGAGATTATTGACGAAATCACCCGTTCCGCCCTCAGGGGACGCGGCGGCGGCGGCTTCCCGGCCGGGCGCAAGTGGGCACAGGTCAAGGCGCAGAAGGAAACAAAGAAATATGTTGTCTGCAACGGAGACGAGGGCGACCCCGGCGCTTTCATGGACAGAAGCATCATGGAGGGAGATCCTCACAGAATGCTTGAGGGAATGATGATTGCTGCCGTTGCCTGCGGCGCAAACGAGGGATACATCTATGTCCGCGCAGAATATCCCCTTGCGGTTGCAAGACTCAAAAACGCCATCAGCCAGGCCGAAGAGCTTGGCCTTCTCGGAGACAATATACTCGGTTCCGGATTTTCCTTCAAGCTCCACATCAATCGCGGCGCAGGCGCTTTTGTCTGCGGCGAGGGCAGCGCACTGACCGCCTCAATCGAGGGCAAGCGCGGCTTTCCGCGCGTCAAGCCGCCAAGAACCACCGAACACGGACTTTTTGACAAGCCCACCGTTCTCAACAATGTTGAAACATATGCAAATGTTGCTCCGATAATCAACAACGGCTCCGACTGGTATCTCGGCTACGGCACGGAAAAAAGCCCCGGAACAAAGGCCTTTGCTCTCACCGGCAACATTCAGAACACCGGACTTATTGAGGTTCCGATGGGAACAACGCTGAGGAAAATTATCTTTGACATCGGCGGCGGAATGCGCGGAGGAGAGTTCAAGGCCGTTCAAATCGGCGGTCCCTCCGGCGCCTGCCTGACAAAGGAGCACCTTGACCTTCCGCTTGATTTTGACACGCTCAAAAAAGTTGGCGCAATGATTGGCTCCGGCGGACTTGTTGTTATGGACTCAAACACCTGCATGGTTGAGGTTGCGCGCTTTTTCATGAACTTTACTCAGAACGAATCGTGCGGAAAATGCATTCCCTGCCGTGAGGGCACAAAAAGAATGCTTGAAATTCTTGAAAGAATTGTTGCCGGCGAGGGCAGAGAGGGAGACATTGACCTTCTTCTTGAGCTTGCGGACACAATCGGCGCAACCGCCCTCTGCGGACTCGGAAAAAGCGCTCCTTCGCCCGTTGTCAGCACAATCAGAAACTTCCGCGAGGAATATGAAGCTCATATCAAGGACAAGACCTGTCCGGCCGGTCAGTGCCAAAAGCTCAAAAAAATCAGCATTGACCCCTCGCTTTGCAAGGGCTGCTCAAAATGCGCACGCCAGTGTCCCGTTGGCGCAATCAGCGGAAAAATCAAGGAACCGTATACCATTGATCTTTCAAAGTGCATCCGCTGCATGAGCTGCGTTGGCGCGTGTGCATTCCACGCAATTAAGGAGGGTTAAAAATGAGCGAAAGACAATTTATGACAGTTGACGGAATTCCCGTTGAAATCAACGGCGAAAAAAATATTCTTGAGGTTCTGCGGAAAATCGGCATAAAGCTTCCGACCTTCTGCTATCACTCGGAGCTTTCGGTCTATGGCGCATGCAGAATGTGCATGGTTGAAAACGAATGGGGCGGACTTGACGCCGCCTGTTCAACACCGCCGAGAGCCGGAATGAAAATCACAACCAACAACGAAAGACTCAGAAGATACCGTAAAAACATTCTTGAGCTTATCCTTTCAAATCACTGCCGCGACTGCACAACCTGCGAAAACAACAGCAACTGCAAATTGCAGGATCTTGCAATGCGCTTTCACATTGAGGGTGTCCGTTTTCCGAACAATGCACACTCAAGCAAGGGTGAGGATGAGTCATCGCTCTGCATCACTCGCGACACGGGAAAATGCATTCTCTGCGGAGACTGCGTGAGAATGTGCAACGAAATTCAGAATGTTGGTGCAATCGACTTTGCCTTCCGCGGCTCCAACGCCGTTATCAGCACCGCTTTCGGAAAACCGCTCGCCGAGTCCCCTTGCGTTGGCTGCGGCCAATGCTCCGTTGTCTGCCCGACCGGCGCAATCGTTGTTAAAAACAATGTTCCGAAGGTTTGGAAAGCGATTGAGGATCCACAGGTGAGAACCACCGTTCAGATTGCTCCGGCGGTCAGAGTCGCACTCGGAAAAGAGCTGCACGTCCGCAACGGAGAAAACGTGATGGGCAAAATTGTTGCCGCTCTGCGCAGAATGGGCGTTGATGAGGTTTATGACACCTCGCTCGGAGCGGATCTCACCGTTATGGAGGAAAGCGAGGAGTTCATTGAACGCCTTAAAAACAAAAAGAAGCTTCCCCTCATCACCTCCTGCTGCCCCGGCTGGGTCAGCTACTGCGAAAAAAAGCACCCGGAAATGCTTGAAAACATTTCAACCTGCCGCTCCCCGATGCAAATGCTCGCTTCAATCCTCAAGCATCAGGCGCAAAACAGTCCGCGCAAAACCTTCCACTTTGCCGTAATGCCCTGCACCGCAAAGAAGTTTGAGGCCGCAAGGCAGGAGTTTACCTATGAAAACGAGCCGAATGTTGACGCGGTCATCACAACTCAAGAGCTCATCAGAATGATCAAGGAATCCGGAATCATGTTCAATGCGCTTGAGCCGGAGGCAATAGATATGCCATTCGGAATGGTTTCCGGCGCCGGAGTCATTTTCGGCGTCACCGGCGGTGTCACAGAGGCCGTTCTGCGCCGCGTTGCTTCAGACAAGAGCAGAACAGCTCTCCTTTCCGTTGCGGCGCTCGGCCAGAGGGGTTCTCAGGGAATTAAAGAGTTCACGCTTCCTTACGGCGAGGAAACGCTGCGCATTGCCGTTGTCAGCGGACTTGGAAACGCTGAGGAAATTCTTAAGCGAGTCAAAAACGGCGAAAAGTTTGATTTTATTGAAATCATGGCCTGCCCGGGCGGCTGCGTTTGCGGCGGCGGACAGCCCTTTGCCGCCTCTCAGGCACTCTCAAACCGCGGCGCCGGACTTTACAAGGCCGACCGTTCATACAGTATCCGCCGCTCAGAGGAGAACCCGCTCGTTTCCTCAATTTACAGCAACATTGCAGGCTGCGTTCATGAGCTTCTTCATGTTGAATATAAGCCTATCGATAAAAGCAAATAAGTTTTTGAATTATAAAGACAAGAATGATTGGCGGTGATTTTTTTGGAGCAAAACAAACTTTCAAAAGCAACGCTCGGCCGTGTTCCGGCATATCTCGGCTTCATTAAAGGCCTTGACAAAAGCGTTGTCAACATTTCGGCAACAATGATTGCAAAGCAGCTGGGCTTTGGCGAGGTTCAGGTCAGAAAAGACCTTGGCGCAATCAGTGCAACCGGAAAGCCCAGAGTCGGCTATATGAGAGACGAACTGACCGCGCGCCTTGAAGAGCTTCTTGAAGTTCAGGATGGAAATGCCGTTATCATCGGAGCCGGACGGCTCGGAAGGGCGCTTCTTGCTTATTCCGGCTTTGAAAGCTACGGAATCAAAATTCTTGCGGCGTTTGACTCTGAAATTGAACGCGAGGAAACCGCAAAAGACGGAAAGCTTCTTTTGCCGATGAGCCGCCTTTCATCTTTCTG
Source organism: Ruminococcaceae bacterium UBA6416 (assembly GCA_002438505.1). Lineage (GTDB taxonomy): Bacteria > Bacillota > Clostridia > Oscillospirales > Acutalibacteraceae > UBA6857. The sequence goes on from DJPI01000012.1 coordinate 16,238, forward strand.
TGAGGAAAAGAACGTGAAGCTCGGCGTTATTGCCGTTCCGGCCGAATCGGCGCAGGAGGTCTGCAACGACCTTTGTGAAACCGGCATAAAAGCCATTTGGTGCTTTGCCCCGTGCCGTCTTTATAAACCGGCTGACGTCATCATTCAATATGAAAACATGGCTCTTTCTTTGGCGCACCTTAAAATGCAGGCCAAGGTTTCAGAAGCCGGGGGATGATTTTTGCCCTGATTTTTCGTCATATCAAACAAGTGTTGTTCTCTTTTTCTGTGCGATATCACAAAAGTTGCTCTTTTCTTCAAAATCCGGCAGCAAAAAGTCTGCAATAATGAGGATTTTGTGTTATACTTAGGCTGAATGTTTTTGAGCTTTATGTGTCTCAAACTCATTCGGCCTAATTTGGATAATAACAAAACCGGAGGAAAACAATGCAGCTTGACAGAATCATTGCGGTCAGAAACAGCAAAACGGTTTTTTGCGATGAAAACAAGTGCTATAAAGTCTTTAACGCAGAGCACTCAAAAGCCGATGTTCTGAATGAGGCGCTCAATCAGGCACGCGCCGAGGAAACCGGACTCGATGTTCCGAAAGTCCTTGAAGTCACAATGATTGACGGAAAGTGGGCGTTGGTTTGCGAATATATCGAGGGAAAGTCTCTTGCACGGCTCATGAAGGAAAGGGTTGAAAAAAGGGCGGCGTACTTGAACCTTTTTGTCACTCTTCAGCTTGAAACGCAAAAAAAGAGCTGTCCGCTTCTTCCCTTTCTGGCTGACAAAATGAAGCGGGAGATTGCCTGCGCAAATTTTGATGACGCCGTTTGCAAAAGGCTTCTGAACCGGCTTTCTTCGCTTCCGGAGGGAAAAAGCCTTTGCCACGGCGACTTCAGACCGGAAAACGTCATAATAAGCGAAAACGGCACGCCGTTTATTATCGACTGGTCACATGCGTCTCAGGGCAGCGCCCTTGCGGACACCGCAAAAACATATCTCCTTTTTCTCCTTGAAGGCGACTCTGCCGCAGCCGAGGAATATCTTGACCTCTTTTGCAAAAAAAGCGGCAGAAAAGAAGGAGATATCAAAAAGTGGCTGCCCGTTGTTGCCGCCGCGCAAACGGCAAAAGGCAACGAAAAAGAGCGCCGCTTTTACAGTTCATGGATAGGCTGACTGCGTTCGGCCTGTCAAAATAACACTGCGCCCGTCTTATCCGGATTTCCGGCGGACGCTCAACACTTTTTAACCAGGGGGACTCAAAAATGAAAATTTCCGTCTGCATCGGCTCGTCCTGCCACATCAAAGGCTCGCGCCGCGTTGTTGAAGAGCTTCAGAATCTCATTGCGCAGAACAATCTTCAGGACAAGGTTGAACTTTCGGGTGAATTTTGCATGAGCAAATGTCAGCTCGGAGTCTGCGTAACGGTTGACGGAGAATTCTTTTCCGTTTCACCGGATAAAGTCTCGGAATTTTTCTCAGAAAATGTTTTGAAAAGGGTGAAGTAAATGGTTGTCAAAATCTGTGTCGGTTCATCGTGTCACCTCAAAGGCTCGGAAAAAATTGTTGAGCTTTTTCAGGAGGCGATTGAAAAAAACGGACTTGAAAACGCGGTTTCGCTCACCGGAAGCTTCTGCACCGGAAAATGCAACCGCACGGGAGTCACTGTAACCGTTGAAGAAAAAATCTATACCGGTATCACTCCGGAGAATTTTTCATCATTTTTCGGTGAAAAGGTTTTAAAGCCTTGCAAAAACAAAGGAGTTTAAATCATGGACTGCCTGACGCTCAAAAAATCAAACTGCAAAAACTGCTATAAATGTTTGCGCCACTGCCCGGTCAAGGCCATCCGCTTTTCCGGCAATCAAGCCTACATAATCGGCAACGAATGCATCCTTTGCGGCCGCTGTTTTGTTGTTTGTCCGCAGGACGCAAAGCAGATTGTCAGTGAGGCGGAAAAGGTTCGCGTCCTTTTGCAGACCGGTGAAAAGGTTGTTGCCTCCCTTGCGCCCTCATTTGTTGCAAACTATGAAGATGTTGGAATATCGGCCATGAAAGAGGCTCTTGTTCACCTCGGCTTTTTCGGCGCCGAGGAAACCGCAATCGGCGCAACCATAGTCAAAAAGGAATATGAAAAAATGGTCAATGACGGCGGAAGAGACGTCATCATCTCCTCCTGCTGCCACTCGGTCAATCTTCTTGTTCAAAAGCACTTTCCGGCGCTTGTTCCGTTTCTTGCGGACGTTCTTTCGCCAATGCAGGCGCACGCGGCGGACATTAAAAAGCGCATTCCCGGCGCAAAGGTCGTTTTCATCGGCCCCTGCGTTGCAAAAAAGGACGAAGCCTCCCATTATGAGGGCTTTGTTGACGCTGTGCTGACCTTTGACGAGCTCTCTTTGATGTTCCGTGAGGCCGGAATTGAGCCGGAAAAAATCTCCGACCACAGCGAAAACAGCCGCGCAAGATTTTTCCCGACAACGGGAGGAATTCTCAAAACGATGGACAAAAAAGAGGACAGCGGCTATACATTCATGGCGATTGACACGGCTGAAAGCTGCATTGCCGCGCTGCGTGACATTGAAAGCGGCGGATTGCACCGCTGCTTCATTGAAATGTCAATCTGTCCGGGAAGTTGCATCGGCGGCCCGGTCATGGAAAAATTCCACCGCTCCCCCGTTAAGGACTATGCGGCAGTTTCCGCCGTTGCCGGAAAAAAGGACTTTCCGGTTGAAGAACCCGCCGAGTCCGAGCTTCAAAAAAGCTTTGAAATCATTGCTCACAAGCTCCCAATGCCGAGCGAAAGAGAAATTACTGAAATTCTTCATCAGATGGGGAAAACCAAGCCCTCGGACGAGCTTAACTGCGGAAGCTGCGGCTATGATACCTGCCGCGAAAAGGCCGTTGCAATCTATCAGGGCAAGGCCTCGGTAACAATGTGTCTGCCGTATCTCAAAGACAGGGCAGAGAGCTTTTCGGACACAATAGTGCGCAACACTCCGAACGGCCTCATTGTCCTCAACGAAAACCTTGAGGTTCAGCAGATTAACAAAGCGGCTCAGAAAATTCTCAACATCCGCCAGTCCTCAGACATTCTCGGCGGTCAGATTATCAGAGTTTATGACCCCTGTGACTTCCTTGAGGTTCTCACAACTCACCAGGACATCAGAAACAAGCGCGTTTTCCTTGCCGAATATGAAAAATATGTTGAGGAAAGCATAATATACGACAAAGAATACCGCCTGCTGTTCTGCATTCTGCGCGATGTTACGGAAGAAGAAACCCAGCGCAGAAAAAAGGAAACCATCAGCCGCCAGACCGTTGAGGTTGCAGACAAGGTTGTTGACAAACAGATGCGCATTGTTCAGGAAATTGCCTCCCTCCTCGGCGAAACCGCCGCCGAAACAAAAATCGCGCTTTCAAAGCTTAAGGAGTCGATTGTTGATGAATAATCTTTGCTGCGAGATAGGCTGGAAAAGCATTAACCACGAGGGAGAGCAGCTTTGCGGCGACCACGTTGACGTTGTTGAACAGGGCGAAAACAGCACCGTCATTGTTCTTGCGGACGGACTCGGAAGCGGCGTTAAGGCGAGCATCCTTTCAACACTGACTTCAAAAATCATTTCAACAATGATGGCTCAGGGAATCTGCCTTGAGGAATGCGTTTCAACCATTGCTCAGGCGCTTCCGATATGCTCCGTGCGCGGTGTTGCCTATTCAACCTTCACAATAATCCATTTGATTGAAAACCGCACCGCCGAACTCATTCAGTTTGATAATCCGCACATTATCCTTATCCGCAACGGTGAAATTTTCAATTATCCCGAAACGGAAATGAATATTGACGGAAAGAAGATTTTCAAATCCGTTATCAGCCTTGAGGAAAACGACATTTTTGTTGCAATGAGCGATGGCTGTCCGCACGCCGGAATCGGCATTGCGTATAACTTCGGCTGGAAGCGTGAGGACATCGCGGAGTTTATGAAAGGTCTTGCGCCCGTTGGATACACGGCAAAAACGCTTTCAACAATGCTCATTGACGAATGCTACCGTCAGTACGGCGGCCACCCGGGCGATGATGCAACGGCCTGCGTAATAAGAATCAGAAAACGTGAGCCGATGAACCTCCTTTTCGGTCCGCCGAGGGACAGGGACGACTGCACGCGCATGATGGCACTCTTCTTTTCAAAAGAGGGAAAGCACATTGTCTGCGGCGGAACAACCTCGTCCATTGCGGCCGAATACCTTGGAAAGCCGCTCAGACCCACGCTCAACTTTGAAAAAAGCGATGTTCCTCCGATTGCGGAAATTGAAGGCGTTGACCTTGTTACGGAGGGCGTTATCACAATAAACAAGGTTATTGAATATGCAAAGGACGCTCTCGGCAGCAATGAAAAATATGAGCACTGGAGCTACAGCCGCGACGGCGCCTCGCTGATTTGCCGTCTCCTTTTTGAGGAGGCCACGGACATCAACTTTTTTGTTGGCCGCGCGGTCAATCCGGCGCACCAAAACCCTGATCTTCCAATCAATTTCAACATCAAAATGAACCTTGTTGAAGAGCTTTCGGACTGTTTGAAAAAAATGGGCAAGCGAGTCAAGGTGTGTTATTTTTAATTAGCTTTTTATAAATGAAATTTAAGCAGAAAAACGGGTAGCCGCTTGAGGCTCCCGTTTTTTTGCGCTCTCTTTTATCTGAAAGTTTTTGCTTTATCTTTACGTCCTCATGCTCCGCAGGGTTACTTTTGTCGATTGTCACAAA
>DJPI01000047.1:0-25123 GCA_002438505.1 Ruminococcaceae bacterium UBA6416
GAACCGCTGTAAAGCATATTCTTTCTGTCGCCGAGCGCAACGTCCTTTGACTTATCCTTAAGATAAAGCACGTCAACCATTTTTGTTACGGGAACAGATTCACCCGTGAGGGCGGCTTCTTCAACCTTCATTGAGTGCGATTCAAGAACGCGGCAGTCCGCAGGAACTGCGTCGCCCGCTTCAAGCAAAACGATATCGCCCACAACAAGGTCTTCGCTTTTGAGAACCACGGTTTTTCCGTCGCGTAAAACTTTGCTGGTTGCGGCGGTCATCTGCATGAGCGCGTCCATTGCGGCCTCTGCCTTGCTTTCCTGAACAAGACCCATGATGGTGTTGATGATAACAACAACAAGGATAACCAGAACGTCCGCAAAATCGCGCACTCCGGGCTTTCCACCGGCTTCAATAACCGCAACAACAGCCTGAATGGCGGCGGCAACAAGAAGCATGATTATCATCGGGTCGGCAAGAGAGCCGATGAACTTTTTGAACATGCTCTCCTTTTCGGCTTCTTTGAGCTTGTTTTTTCCGTTCTTTTCAAGACGTTCGGCTGCCTGCTTGGAACTCAGTCCTTTTTCAGAACTCTTAACGTCGGAAAGAACCTGTTCGGCTCCTTCAAGATAGAACTTCATGTTTTCTCAATTCCTTTCTTTCAAGTGAGCGGGAACAAGGCGTTAAGAGGCCGCGTTCCCCCCTTTTGCTTTTGGTGTCAGTCCGTTACGCCGGACAATGACACAACGTAATATTAAAAATTTATCACAAATTGAAAGAGTTGTCAATAAGCTTCTTCAATTACTGACAGGTTTGTTAATTCTTTTTCCTTTTCTTTCTGCGATATATAGAGTTTTTGCATTTATATCCGTCTCATTCCAAATTCAGAGCGGAAAACCACCGGCAGGAAAAACAAAAGCTGCAGTTTTCACCGCATCGTCTTTCGGCATCAGTGCAAATTGCAGCCTTTTATAATTTTGCTTTTTATATTCTTATGTGATTATTTGTAATAGTAATAATCGTCATACCAAAGGGTGTCATAATTAACCTTTTGCTTTGTTCCGTTCATATATTCAACAACAATGTCCTTTATTCTCAGAGCAGAAACATTGCTGTTATAAAACACCGGATCCCAATAGAACTTATCTCTGCTCTTTGCATAAAACGGTCCTTCAACGTGAAGATAACGGTAGCACTGGTTCCAAATTTCGCAATATGCCGGGTCGCCGACTCTGTTGTAAAAGTACACTGTAAATCTGATATACTTGATGTCCTTTTTCGTGTTGTTTGTAATTTCGATGATAGGTTCAACGCCGTTTGCGGAATTAATCTTCCAATCAACATTGTTTATGGTTATCGGCGGAAGTCCTTTAACATTGACGGTGCATTTATATGTTCTCTTGTTGTTCACGGCATATATCACCGTTGTGCCTTTTTTGATACCTTTGACCGTGCCATCCTTACCAACAGTTGCAATTTTTTTGTTTCCGCTTTTCCAAACCGTTTTTCCCGTTGCGCCTTTAAGAACAAGAGTTTTTTTGCTTCCGATATAAAGATTCAGTGTTGCGCTGCTGAGGCGCGGAGAGACAACCTCAATTTTGCATTTGAGCACGGTCTTTTTTCTCACCGCAGTGATTGTTGCTTTTCCGATTCCAACCGCTTTAACAACGCCGTTTTTGTCAACCTTTGCAACCTTTGAGTCAGAGCTTGACCACTTGATTTTTCCGCTTCCGCCGTTATATTTAAGAGTAAACGACCGGTCAAGATACAGCTTTTTGCTTGACGCATTAAGGCATTTCGGCTTGACCGTAACGGCGCAGGTGAGCTTTTTTCCGCCTGTTACGGCGGTGATTGTTGCCTTTCCGGCTTTCACCGGAGTGACAAGACCTTTTGAATTGACCTTTGCAATTTTGGTATTGGATGACTTCCACGTCACTTTTTTGGAAGATTTCACCGTGAGCTGATATGTTGAGCCGTAGTAAACCGAAGCGGACGTTTTGCTGATGCTTGGAACTATGCTGAATTTTTTTGTGATAGTTCCCGTATAATTGCCGCAAAGCTTGACCGTGAGCGTTGCCGTTCCGATTTTGACGTTGTTCTTATATTCAACGGTATAGTCTTTTCCCTGTTTAAGCTCTGTCTTTTTATAAGTGAGCTTCACGGCAGGCTTGATTGCCGCGCCGGTATATTTCTGAGCTGCGATATCGGCCGCTGAAATTTTGCTGCTCGGAATCTTGCTGACAACAACGGTGAATTTATCATAGAGTCCGGCATAATCGCGCTTTTCCTCCGGTTCACCTTTATCCTCGTCATCCTCACCGTCAAGGTCAAAGTCAAAATCCAAATAATCGTATTCATCAAGCAAATCGTAGCCGCCGTCCTGAAAAACAGAGACGGTGACCGTTCCGGCCGAAAGAGCTCTGATTGCCCAACCGCCGGAAATTTTTTCAACTTTCAGAACCGCCGGATTGGAGGATGTTACTTCATCAACCGAATAGTCAAAACCATCATACATAATGTCCGGATCTCTGTCAAAATCATAGAAGCTAAGCTCATCGTCACCGATTAATTTCTTTTCTCCAACAAGCATTTTTATGTTTGTTTCGTTGATTATGTCATCGACAAAATAATAATCCGCACTGCTCCTTGCGCTGACAAAAATCAGCTGAGAAAAGCTTAAAGCCATAACGAGCGCAAGAATCAGCGACAAAACGCTTTTTAACTTTTTCATTTTTCCTCGTCTCCAATCAAAATTATTCGGTATTGCCTTAATATATTTATATCACTGCCTCGCCGTTCTGTCAACAAAAAAAGTCCAAATAAGAAGCATAGACCTCTTTTTTGGACTTTGGTGACCACTGATTAACTCAAGGCTTCAATTCATTTCACCGTAACGGTGCATTTATAAGTTACGCCGGCGTGCTTTGCCGTGATAACAGCCTGACCTTTTTTGATGCCCTTAACAAGGCCGTTTTTGTTCACGCTTGCAACCTTCGGCTTTGAGGATTTCCATGTGACCTTGCTCACCGCGCCATTAAGGTCAAGGTCAAAGGTTTTGCCCTTTTTAAGTGTGAGCTTTGTGCTGCTGAGCTTCTGGTTAATGACGTTCACGGTGCAGGTGACGGCGCGCTTGTTTCTTGTTGCGGTGATTGTCACCTTGCCCTTTTTGAGGGCGGTAACAAGGCCGTTTTTGTTGACCTTTGCGGTTTTGCTGTTTGAGCTTTTCCATGTGACGGTGCCGGTTCCGCCGTAATAATCAAGGTCAAATTTCCGGCCGACATAAAGCGTTTTCTTTGCGGCGTTGAGCTGGCGCTTTTTAACGGTAACGGTGCAGGAAAGCGTATAACCGCCCGTTGTTGCCGTTATAACGGCCTTCCCGGCGCTCACGGGTGTCACAATGCCCTTTGAGCTGACCTTTGCAACGGATTTGTTCTTTGAGCGCCATGTGATTTTTTCGCTCGCGTTGACCTTTAAATTGAGAGTGTTTCCGTAATAAAGGACGGCGGAGGTTTTGTTTATGGTCGGACGGATTTTGAATTCCTCATAGATTCTTCCGGAAAAGCCGCCGGAAAGAAGAATTTCAACCGAGGCCGTTCCAACCTCACGGTTGCCCTCAAGGAAAACGGTGTAATCCCTTCCCTCTTTGAGGGTCATGTTTTTATATGTAAGCTTCAGCGCAGGCTTTATATACTTGCCGGTGTAATTCACATCAGGAATTTTTGCAACGCTGACCTCCGTTTCCGGAACGCGGTCAATATTAATGCGGAAAGTATCATAATTTCCCAGGTAAATTCTGTCATCGGACGGCTTTTGGTTATACACCTCGCCGTAATGATAGACGGTTATTTCGGCCGTACCGGGTTCTCCGGCTTTGAGAATATATCCGCCGGTTTCATAATCGTCAACCTCAACAACGCTCGGGTCGGAGGACTCAACCGCAACAATGCTGTATACGCTGTCATCGAACTCGATATCCGGGCCGTCATTGTGGTTCAAATCATCGTTTTTATAATAATCATAATAGTTTTCAAGCGAGTCAAGAACAAAGCTGTCATAGGAGTAAGCGTCAATATCCGTCACACCGATAATATTATCGTCAAAAAGATAATCAAACGGGTCAAGATATTCGCCTATTGCCTTTGCAAAAAGTCCGCTTTGGCCGGAAACGGCAAACGAGGAAACAAATAATATTGCCGCGGCAAAAACGGCAGCAGCCCTTTGAAGAATCTTTTTCATTTATATACGTCTCCCTTTTTTCAAACAGTTTTTGTTATGTTAACACCGAAAGCTTAAATCAAGCTATATTATCACAAATAACATTATAGTTATATCATTAAATTGTGAAGATGTCAAGAAGAATATGGGTATTGCTTTCAAATCGGAATGAAGAATCAACAAGGCTATAATTCGCAGACGCAGTAATGCGAGCTCTGCAAATTATAGCCTTGTTTAATTTGTTATGTTTGATATTTTATTTACCGCTGAGATACCTGAGACAAATCCTTGCCGATGTACTTTTTCAAAACCTTGTTCTGGTCTGCACCGGCGCGAACATAATAACTTCTCCCCATAACAAGGAAGTCGCCGTCAACATACCAGCAACCACTGTCCGGCTCTTCAATAAAATCTTCGCTCCACTCATAGGTTTCTTCTTCGCTTTCAACATTAATCGTGAGCGTTTTGTTGCCAATAACATATTGACCGGAGCCTTCATTGCTCCAAAAAGAGCCGTCCTTTTTGAAATCAAACACCGCCTCGGAATATCCGGCCAAAACCCATGTTCCGACTATGTCCTTTTTCGGTGACGAGCCGCAGGCCGAAAGCGCCGATAAAACTATCAGCAAACAAAGAATGGCGGAAATTACTTTAATCTTTTTCATAGTGTTCCTCCTCAGCCGTTCTGATTGAAGTCGGCATTAATCAGATTGATAGCCTTAAGATATTTATAAAGATAAACAAACGGGCCAACAATAATCAGCACGCCCAATATGCACCAAAGCCAGTAATCGGCTGCGCCGAAATTATAATCAATGCTGCGGCGTTTGAGCTCCGCGCCCATTCTTGCGTTAAGCTTGTGACGCCAAACAAGGTAGCCTATTCCGCAGGTGAGCGGTCCGACAATAAAAGTTAAAAGCCAGAAATTCATGGTCTTTTTTCCGTCATACCGGCTGCAAACAACATTGATGTCCTCTGATATATGAGCGTCCATCACAAGAGAATAAATACCCAAGGTTAAAATCGAAAGCAAAATTGTTTTTGCAAGTCCTCTGTCGGTTTTAAGCTGAGAAACGGGTGAAGTTACCGTAACATTGATGTTCATGTTCATGTTTTGCTGTTGCTGCGCTTGATTTTCCGCCGCATTTTGCGGCTCATTCAGATTTTCTGCCATTTTTTCAGTCTCCTTTTTTCAATAATAATATGCTGACTCAACGAAAGTAAATTTACTGACTATGTCTGCCCTCCCTCTTTTGATTTTGCACCTATATAAGTGCAAAATCAGTATAGCACACTGCTAAAATTATGTCAATGCAATTTTGAAAAAAAAACAACAACAGGGTGATATGATGAATCCCGAATATGAGAAATTTTTCGGCCAACAAATACGAAATGCAAGGGAAAAATCAAAGCTGACTCAGGAGCAGGTTGCTGCAAAGCTTCAGGTTAACGGCTGCGATATAACAAGAAGTGCGCTTGCAAAAATCGAAGTCGGCCAGCGCCATGTTTATCCCGATGAAATCAGACTCTTAAAAGAAATTCTTCATGTTTCATATGATGAGCTTTTTGAAAAACGATAAAATTAAAAAACGACCCCGCCGGTTCAAGACCTTAAGGATCGTTTTGATTTTTTATTCAATCACGCTTCAGTTCTTAAGCGAATGCATCGGAGCCGGAATGCGGCCCTTGCGCGCAATAAACTCCTCTGAAGAGAACGGATGAACCGGCATCACGGGAGCCGAACCGAGAAGTCCGCCGAACTCAACGATATCTCCAACCCTTTTTCCGGGCGCCGGAATAATTCTGACCGCAGTGGTCTTGCAGTTGACAACGCCAATCGCCGCCTCGTCCGCAATAATTGCGGAGAGCGTTGAAGCCGGTGTGTCACCCGGAACAGCAATCATGTCAAGGCCGACCGAGCAGACGCAGGTCATTGCCTCAAGCTTGTCAAGCTTCAGCGAGCCGTTCTGCGCGGCGGCAATCATTCCCTCGTCCTCGCTGACGGGGATAAATGCGCCGGAAAGCCCGCCAACATGGTTGCTTGCCATTACGCCGCCCTTTTTAACCGCATCATTGAGCAAAGCAAGCGCCGCCGTTGTTCCGTGGGTTCCGCAGCTTTCAAGTCCCATTTCTTCAAGTATCCTTGCAACGGAATCGCCTTTTTCCGGGGTCGGAGCGAGCGAAAGGTCAACAATTCCGAACGGAACACCGAGCCTTTCCGACGCTTCTTTTGCAACAAGCTGTCCCATGCGCGTAATTTTGAACGCGGTTTTTTTAATGGTTTCCGCAACAACGTCAAACGGCTCACCCTTGCAGCTTTGAAGCGCGTGATAAACAACACCGGGGCCGCTGACGCCGACATTGATAACGCACTCCGGTTCACCAACGCCGTGGAACGCTCCGGCCATGAACGGATTGTCCTCAACGGCGTTTGCAAAAACAACAAGCTTTGCGCAGCCGAAGCCTCCGGATTCCTTTGTTTTCTCCGCTGTTTTTTTGATTATTTCGCCCATGAGCGCAACCGCGTCCATATTGATTCCGGCCTTTGTTGAAGCAACGCAAACGCTTGAACAAACGCGGTCGGTCACCGTGAGCGCCTCCGGGATGGATTTGATGAGCCTCAAATCGCTTTCGGTGAAGCCCTTGTTAACAAGGGCGGAAAAGCCGCCGATGAAATTCACGCCGCATTTTTTTGCAGCCTCATCAAGCGCAATGGCAAAGGGAACATAGCTTTTTGAATCACTGGCGGCGGCAACAAGGGAAATCGGCGTCACGGAAATGCGCTTGTTAACAATCGGAATTCCGAATTCGCGCTCAATCTGCTCGCCGGTTTCAACAAGCCTTGCGGCCTTGCGGCAGATTTTTTTATAAACCTTTTTGCAGGCCTTGTCAATATCCTCATCGCAGCAGTCAAGAAGCGAGATGCCCATTGTTATTGTTCTCACGTCAAGATGCTGGTTGTCAATCATGTCAAGGGTACTTATTATATCTTTCGGATTATACAGCATTTTTTATACCCCTCAGACCCTGTGCATGAGCGTGAAGATATCCTCGCGCTGAGTGTGGATAACAAGACCCATCTTTTTTCCGAGCTCATCAAGCTTTTCCGCAAGAGCGGCAACGCCGGACGCGCTTTTTGATGTGTCAACAAGCATGGTCATTGTGAAAAACTCCTCCATGACCGTTTGACTGATGTCAAGTATATTAACGCTGTTTTCGCTCAGGAGAGTGCAAACGGCCGCAATAATGCCTGTGGTGTCTCTTCCGGAGACCGTTACAATCGCTTTCATTATTTCAAACCTCTTTCAATCAAGTTTAAAGCAGGCACCGGCTGCCGGGGCTGCTTAATATAAAAACTATTATACTTTATATTGAGAGAAAGGTCAATCTTGCTCTCCGGGCAAACTGAATAATTTTTCTGCTAAAAAATCGACTTTTTTTGCATTTTCCGTTCACAAAATTCCCTTTTCGTGTATAATAGTTTCAGCGCATTAGTACTCGCTTTGTTAATCGCGACTAAATCAAAACAAACAAAGGGGATTTTACATATGTTTTCAAAAGTCAACAGCATCGGCCTTTTCGGCCTCGGTTCATATTCAGTGGGTGTTGAGGCATCAACAGAAAGCCTGACAATGCCGAAGTTTGACCTTGTCGGCCTTCCGGACGCGGCGGTTTCCGAATCGCGAGACAGAGTCCGCGCGGCAATGAAGAACAACAAAATGCAGTTTCCGGTCGGGCGCATCACAGTCAACCTCTCCCCCGCAGACAAGAAAAAGGAGGGGCCGATGTATGACGTTCCGATTCTTATTGCTCTGCTCATTGCAACCGGACAGCTTTCAGCCGATGTTTCAACCTCGGCGTTTTTCGGCGAGCTTTCACTCGGCGGAAAGGTCAGAAAGGTCAACGGGGCTCTTCCAATGGCTATCCACGCAAGAGAGAGCGGGATAAAAGACCTTTATGTTCCGCTTGACAACGCAAGCGAATGCGCGGTTGTTGACAAAATCAACATCTATCCGGTTGAAAACATCACTCAGCTCATTGATCACCTGAGAGGAAGAAAAAGAATTAAAAAAATTGATAAAAGGTTTTATGCAGAGCTTGATTATGCAAGCGAGTATCTTCCTGATTTTGCGGACGTCAAGGGTCAATACCCGGTCAAGCGTGCGCTTGAAATTGCCGCCGCCGGCGGCCACAACACCCTTATGATCGGCCCTCCGGGTTCGGGAAAAAGTATGCTTGCAAAGCGCATTCCTTCAATCCTTCCGGACATGACGTTTGAAGAAAGCCTTGAAACAACAAAAATTTATTCCATTGCCGGGATGCTCAATTCCAACATTTCGCTCATCAAGTCCAGACCGTTCCGCTCTCCGCACCACACAATTTCAAGCGCCGGACTTTCCGGCGGCGGACGGATTCCGCGTCCCGGAGAACTCAGTCTTGCCCACCACGGAGTTCTTTTTCTTGATGAGCTTCCGGAATTTCCCCGGGCAACAATGGAGGTTCTGCGTCAGCCGATGGAGGACGGACAAATCACAATCTCACGCGTTTCCGGAACGCTGACCTACCCGTGCGAGGTCATGCTTGTTTGCGCAATGAATCCGTGTCCGTGCGGTTATTACGGTCACCCGACCAAAAGATGCACCTGTCCGAAGGGTACCCCGGCAAAGTATCTTTCAAAGGTCAGCGGCCCTCTGCTTGACCGACTTGACATCCACATTGAGGTTCCGCAGGTGGACTTCAAAAAGCTCTCCGATGACACTCTCGCCGAAAGCTCGGCGGAGATTAAAAAGCGCGTCAACGCGGCGCGGAAAATTCAGCAGCAGCGTCTTTCCGGAACGGGCGTTTCCTGCAACGGAAAGATGACCCCGTCAATGACAAGAAGGTTCTGCGTTATTGATGAAAAAACAAAAAATATGCTTGAAAGAAGCTTTGAAGCTCTCGGCCTTTCCGCAAGAGCATATGACAAAATTCTGCGCGTTGCAAGAACGATTGCAGACCTTGAGGGCAGCGAAAGAATCACCATTGACCATGTGACGGAGGCCGTTCAGTACAGAAGCCTTGACAGGAAGTTTTGGAGAGAATAGGGTTTTGCCTGCGGCAAAAATGAAGCGTTTTCAACATGAAGAGCCGGACAGGTCGGTATGAAGAATTCTGCCTTTCGGCAAAACATGAAGTGACTTTGTCATGGACTTTTTAAAGTCCCTCGCAAGAAAATGAAATCACCCGGGAGCGAGCAATCGTTCCCGTTTTTTGCTGTCGGTTTTTACTTTTTCTGCGTTTTTGTGTATAATATAATTAAAGAATTCTTGAATTTTCAAGAAAAGAAAGGATGCTTTGTTATGAATCTTGCAAGAGTTTCTTCAAACGGTCAAGTAACCGTACCGATTGAAATTCGCCGTTTGCTCGGTCTTAAAGCCGGAGATAAAATCCTGTTTTTTCAAAAGTCAAGCGGAGAAATCGTTATGACAAACGCCTCTGCAAATGCTGTTTTGAAAGCGCAGGAGGCTTTTGCCGGTGTAACTGAAGAGCTGAAAATCAAGAATGAAGAAGATGTTCAAGCCCTTGTTGATGAATTAAGACGCAAGGACTTTTAAGCCTTGACTTGGATCGTCCAAAATGCATGACTGCGGCTGAATTTTTAGAAAATGAGGGAGCAACCGCTTAACGGTGCTCCCCTTCTTATCACACATCCTTAACCATCTGCAAGTATTCAAGGCTTTTGAACCCCTTGCGTTTATAGAGCGCTCTTGCGCCCTCATTTTCCGGCTCCGTTTCAAGGCGATACCTTGCGGCCGGAACATTTTTTTCAAGGAAGGCGAAAAACGCGCTTCCGATTCCGTTATTCTGAAAGGCTTTGCGAACATAAAGCTCCTCCACCCAGACAAGCATTCCTCCAACCTCATGGGAGAACATCTTGTCAAGAAGTGCATATCCGGCAATTTCGCCCTTGTCCGCTTCAAAAATATAACACTCAAGATAAACATCCGAGCGCATAAGCTCGTCAAATGTTCTGAAGTGAAAGCTGTCGTCAATGTTATACAAAACAGCGTCACTGTTGTAAAATTCACGGCTCATTTCAATAAAAACGTCTTTGTCTGACGGCTTAATTTTTCTTATGGCATAATTCATTTTTAATCCTTCAGTCATTGTCTTTGATAACAAGCTTAACAATGTTAATCACAACGGCATACAAAACACCGGCAACCGCCCAAATTATCCATGTCTTTTTCCAGCCGTCCGTTACAAAGGACGCAGCAAGATAAACGGCGGTCGCAACAAGCCAATAGACGGTTGAAACACCCTCTCTGATGCGGTTCTTTTCCCTTTTTCCGGCTTCAAACTCGCCCTCTTTCAGCAATCGCTCCATTGCAGCATTCCGAGCACCGGCGCTGACAAAAAACGCTGCACCCGAACCGGCAAGAACAAGCAAAACGCATACGCCGATAATAACATACAGCTCGTTTTCGGTAACGGCGGCAATGAAAAGCGGTATCGGAGAAAGAATGCAAAAGCAAATTCCGATTATATTATACCTCACATAATGTGCGCGAAACTTCTTTTTGAGCTCCTTCACCATTCCGTCAACACCGTACTCGGTTTCAAACGGCTCTTTTTCAAGGAAGGCATAGTCTGAACACTTTGAACCGGCAAGAATAAACAAAACAACCGCAGCCGTGACAATAACAAGCAAGGCGCAAAGGCCGATGATGCCTGCGGCGTTTTCAGACAACGCAAGCGTTTTGTTCGTCAGTGAGCTCAACCCCGAGAGGAGAATCAAAAGCACGGGTGAAACGGTGCACAAAAAAGTTCCGATGGAAATTTTGACCGCGGCGTCTTTGCGCAAGGAAAGATACTCATTTGCTTCTGCAAGTGACAGCTTTCTTGAAAACTTGGTTTCGTTTTCATTGGTGTATTCCTCGTTTTCAATTTCATCTTTTAAAAGATAATCGGTTGTGACGGAAAAAAGCTCTGCAAGCTCAAGAATTCTGTTGAGATCCGGAACGGTCTGAGCCGCCTCCCATTTTGAAACCGCCTGGCGCGAAACACCAAGCTTTCCGGCGAGCTCTTCCTGCGACCAGCCGTTTTTCTTTCTTAGTCTGACAATCTTGTCGGCAAATATCATTTTTGACACCTCTCTGAAATTTTTGGAAAATCTCTTTTCCATGGGTCAAAGTATAGCTAAAACGGGAGCAAAAATCCACCAACCGTCACCTTTCAATTTGTCAACCGGTGGTTGCAACCGGCGCTATCGGCGTGATTTTGTTACAAATTGAGGCTATTTGTTTTAATTTCAAGCGTTTTCCGTTGACCGCCGGCAAAACCGCTTCTTTGTTTAAAACCGCCCGTCTGCGCAGAAAACAGGCGTTTTTTCTTTTATGAAAACAGTTCTTTCATTTCGGCCGCTTTTCCGCAGCTGAGTCTGCCCTCCGGACACTTTCCTTTTGAAAAGCAGCTCGGCCCGTAGTTTTTGAAAAGCAGCGGTGAACTTTTGCGCAGCTCAAAAAGGAGCCTTGTTGCTTTTTCACGGATTTCCCACTGGGCTCTTGTGCAGGTTCGCAAGGAGAAAAACAGCCGCAGCTCGCGTCCGTTCATTGTTGAAACAACGTCAATCGTATTTCCGGAAAGCAGACAATAAACGCTTTTTCCGGACGGCACACCCGCGCTTTTGAGCTCATCAAAAAGCTCTGCCGTTTTTTCAAATGCAGTAATATATCTCTCAAGTAGACCTCTCTCCCTTACGGAGGACGGAATAATATAGCTCCTTCTGCTGCAAGAGTCAAGCTGCGGAACGCAAAGACTTTGCATCCTGTGGCGCGCAAGGTGGGTCAGCGTTGAAAGCGAGATATCATTGATTTTCACGGTGAACACCGCGCTTTCAAGAGCACGCGGCCTGTCTGAAGCAAAAACGGCGGAAAGGATTTTTTCAACCGTTGCTTCATCTTCAAGTGCGTTTTCAATGTCCGCAGGCGAAAAATTTCCGTTTTCAATGAGAGCGGTTTTTGCAACAAGTTTTTCACAGTCCG
Organism: Ruminococcaceae bacterium UBA6416; assembly: GCA_002438505.1. Lineage (GTDB taxonomy): Bacteria > Bacillota > Clostridia > Oscillospirales > Acutalibacteraceae > UBA6857. The sequence continues at coordinate 12,231 of DJPI01000047.1, forward strand.
GCGTTGCAAAAAGAACTTCAACGTCCTTTTTAAGCCCGGGTTCCTTCGCTGTTTTTTGAACAAACGAAAAATCGGCAATGTCGCGGTAATTTTCATTGTCCGCCTCAAAATTTTCAAAAACTCCGGGCGCTTTTTCCTTGCAGCTGCGAAGCAGAGAGAGGCCGATGTTATAAATCTCCGGAATGCCCTTTCCGCGGCCGAAAAGCATTGCGCGCAGAACATTCACCATTTCACGTCCGTTGAGCGAGCAAAAGAAGTTGCTGAAAAAGCAATACGGCAAAACAAAGCGCGCATCCTCTTTCGGAACGCCGTTTTCGCAAAGCTCTGAATAGAGCGCAAAAAGGAAGTCCATGTGAGCGGTGTATTTTTCTTTGAGCTTTGCGCTTTCAAACTGCGGAACATAATATCCGCTGTCTGAAAAGTCAACATATCTGCGTGACTTCACGGTGAACGAGGCAAGACGGAACTCAATCATAAACTGCTCAACAACAACCGAAACATTTTCAAACGCAAGGTTAAAAAGCATATGCTCAATCGTTGAGGTATGACCAGAACGAATGACCTTTGAAATGAGGTTTGAATTTTTCTGCGCGTCATGTGAACGCTCAAAAATTTCCAGTGCGGTTCCCTTTTGGGTTGAAATTCTTCCGGAAGCGGCGCAGACGCTTTCGCCGCAATCGGAAAAGCCGATGATATATGCACCTGATTCTGACAAAACTTTCTCCTCCCCTGTTTTGTTGTTACTTACAGATTTTAATATAACGCGCATATTTTGTCAAGTAACCGCCATTTAACCAAAGGTGTAACCTTCTCACAGGCCGGTCGGCGGTTATCAAGCTTTCAAAAGCACAAAAGCGGACGCCGCTTTTTTTTGCAGCGTCCGCCGAAAGATTTTTCGGGTTATTTTACGGTTACTTTATAGGTCTTGCTGAAAGCGGAAGAAATTCTTGTTCCGGAGACCTTCTTGTTTGCAACAACCTTAACGTAATATGTTTTTCCGCTCTTGAGCTTCTTAACGGTACGCGAGGTTTTTGTTGTTGCCTTAACACTCTTAAAGCCGCCGTCCTTCTTGGTGCTGTAATAAACGGTGTAACCCGTTGCACCGGCAACCTTTTTCCACTTGAGGGTCACGCTCCTTTTTCCGGCCTCAACGCTCTTAACAGAGGGAGCAGCGGTCTTTGTTGCGGTGAGAAGTGACCTTGAAGCGGTTGAGTAATAAACCTTTGAGCCGAGCTTTGAAAAAGCGGTAACAACAATCTTGTATTCCGTTCCGGCCGCAAGCTTTTTGCCGTTATCAAGCTTTTTGAAGTTTACGCTTGTTTTGCTTGTAACAACGGTTCTGACAACCGTCTTGCCCTTATAAAGCTGAACTCTGTAGCCGGCCGCGCCGGGAACCGCGCTCCAGGAAGCTTTGATTGAGTTCCTCGTCTGAGTTGCGGAAAGCTTTGCGGTCTTTGCGGTGAAGGAATATGTGATTTTGAAGGTGCGTGCAACGGTACCCTCATAGTCACCCATGAATGTTACGGTGACAACGGCGGTGCCGGGATAAACATTGTTCTTATATGTTGCCGTGAAGTCAACGCCCTTGACAAGAGCCTTTCCGTTTTCGTCCTTTGCAATAACACTCGGAGTCCACGCTCTGCCGATATACTTAACCTGTGAAACGGTGAGAGAAACGGACTTGATTTTTGCAATGGGTTCAGACGCAATTTCATCGCCGCAAACGGAGCACTTCTTGCTCTCCGTTGCGCCGTCCTCGGTGAGGGTTGCTTTCTTTTCCGGAACAAGAGTCTCATATGCATGGCCGAGCGCCGGAGTAACAACCGGCTCTTCAAGGATTACGCCGCAAACGGAGCATCTCTTTCCACCAACGGATTTATCGGTTGTGCAGTCGCCGGGAATGTCCGGGATTGCCTCGGGCTTGTGGCCGCCCTTGTTGGGGATAACCTCTGATTTAATCTCATCACCGCACTTTTTGCACTTTTTGCCTTCGGTGCAGCCGTCCTCGGTGCAGGTTGCGTCCTTCGCCGGGGTAACAATTTCATAGTCATGGCCGGTGGCCTTAACTACTGTGGGTTCTTCAAGAATATCTCCGCAGACGGAGCACTTTTTGCCGCCCGTTGAGCCGTCCTCGGTGCAGGTTGCAGCCTTTTCCGGAATTGCAACCGGGGTGTGCTCGGTCAGCATCGGGATTTCCTTCTGAGCAACAAGAATATCTCCGCAGACGGAGCATTTCTTTCCGGCGGTCAAACCGGCCTTTTTGCAGGTTGCCGGAACTTCCGGAATTTCCTCTTCCGTGTGCTTTCCTGTTGCCTTAATAACTTTAGCGGTGGTATATGAGCAAACCTCGCACTTAACACCGGCCTCGGTTCCGTCAACAAGGCAGGTTGCGGCAACCGCTGCAACATCCTTAAGCTTATGGTTTTCCGTCACGGTGTGGTCTTTAACGGAAGCGGTGCAGCCGCTGTTTTTGCAGGTCTTTGTGTGGGTCTTTGCGTTTCCGTCATCAACAAATTCGCCGTAATTATGGCCGGTAGCCGGAACAACGATGTCCGTTTTGATAACGGTCTCATGGGTCGGGCAGTTCTCACGGACGCAGAAGGAGAATTCCTCGGCCTTTCCGGGAACAAGGCAGGTCGGAAGCTCGGTCACTGCGGTTTCCTTTGTGCTGAACTTGTGACCCTTTTCATAAGTTCTGTGGTCGGATTCAAACTTGCAGTTTTTGCATCTCCAGAATCCGTCATAACCGTCCTGAGTACAGGTTGCCGCCTTTGCTTCAACAAACGCAAGGTCATGATCCGGCTTTCCGTCTTTGCCGTTGATGCAGGTTGTTTCGGTGCAGCCGCGCTTGCAGGTGCGTGTCATTGTTTTTTTGTCCGCGTTGTTTTTCCAATCGCCCCAGTCATGGCCGAGAGCCGAACCTACCGTGTAGGTTTCCGTTCCAACTTTGCCGCAAACGGCGCAGCTGTATTTATACACCGCAGGCTCGGTGCAGGTTGCATCGCTGACTTTTGTTGAGTCACCCTCAACTTTTCTTGTGAACTTATGACCGAGTTCTTTTCCGTTAAAGGTTGCGTCTGCGGTTGCCATTCCGCACCTTGAGCAGCTCTTATAATAAACATCGGGAGTGCTGCAGGTTGCGCTCGATTTTCTATACCTGTCATCCATGATCTCTTTTGAAAAGTCATGGCCAAGGGCAGGTTCTTCCGTTTGAGCAACAAAAACGGCGTTGCAGACCGAGCAGTGCTTGCCCTCCGTGAGTCCTTTTTCGGTGCAGGTTGCTTTTTTCGCCGGGTCAACAACCTCGGTGTGATGACCGATGGCCTTGATTACTTCAATCTCTGTTGTGTAATCGCAGTTTTTGCACTTCTTATATGCTTTATAGCCGTCCTCAAAGCAGGAAGCGGCCTTCGCCTCAACATCCTTGAGGTCATGGTTTTCCTTGATGCAGAGTGTATAAGTTGCACCGCAGACAGAGCAGGTCTTTGTTTTCTTGTCTGCCAAAAAATCAAGGAAAGCGTTTTTTACCCAGTCGCCCCAGGTGTGGTCTTTCTTGGCGATGGGCTCTCCGCCCTTTTCAAAGCCGCAGGTGCGGCAGCGCTCAACCTTTTCCTTGCCCTCAACCTTGCAGGTCGGCTCAAGCTTTGCGGAAAAGTCAACAAAATCATGCTCAACGCCGAGCTTGTACTGTGCGGTAACAACAAGGTCACCGGTGATTTTGTCAAAAGCCTTGTCCCACTTGCCGTTGAATTCGTAATGTCTGCCCTCATTCCAATAGAAGTTTGAGGAAAGAGTCGGAGCCGTGGCCGCAGCGCCGTAAGCAACGGTCTGAGAGATGGTCTGCTCCTTGTGGTCTTCGGTGTAATAAACGAATTTTACGGTATAGGTTTTGATGTTTTCCGGGTCATTCTTTTTGAAAGCGGTCACCGCAGCGTTGACGGCCGCAATTCTTCTTTCAATAAACTTTTTATAATGTGTTCCGGTTGTGAGAGCGGTCAGCGCCTGATATGCGTCTTTAACAGCCGCATAATCGCTGCTGTCCGGGTTATATTCTTTTGAATCGAGAATCGCTTTTGCCGCGTCGGCAACTTTTGAAAAGTCGGTGTCAAGATATACTTTTTCCTTTTTTGTTGCCGTACAGGAAGCGCATTTCAGCGTTTCATCACCGACAACATACTTTCCGCCGCTCAGAGAAATTGCGATTGCGCCCTGAGGTTCATATGAGTGCTCATGTCCCCCGGCCGCAAAGGCTGTGAACGGAACGGCTGTGAAAACCATCAGAACCGCCATAAGGCAGGCAATGATGCGCCCGGTTGTTGAGTGTTTCTGATTTTCCATGTTTTCAAATTACCTCCTTAAGTAACAAAAGTTACCTTAATTTTAATTAATCATAACATATATGGAAATTTCTGTCAATATAAAGCGACAAATTGCAACAGTTTGAAGAAAAATGACTGTTTGAGTCAGCTCTTTCAATATTTACAAATTTGTTCTTGATAATTGCGCGCATTGCTGATATAATACTAAGAACTTATATTATGGGGGTTTTTGCAATGATTAAAAGAAAAGAAAACATGACCGCAACCGTGAAGGTCAATATGCGCGGCGGCGACGGACAGGCCGTTGTTACCGATATCCTCAACAAAGGCGAGTATCAGGGTCACGCGAGACTTGTTGGAACAATCCTTCTTGAGCCGGGCTGCTCAATCGGCGAGCACGTTCATGAAAATGAGGAGGAAATCTTTTATATCATTGAAGGCACGGCAACATACAACGATAACGGAAAAACGGAGATTCTTCACAAGGGTGACAGCTGCGTCTGCCTCGGCGGCCAAAAGCACTCCATTGCAAACCGCACGGAAAACGAAAGTCTCACCGTTTTCGCCGTTATTCTCACATACTGATAAATCGGTGTCTCCATGGGCAAAATGATTGTTATTGAAGGCCTTGACGGAAGCGGAAAGGGCACTCAGGCTGCCCTTTTGCTTGAAAGGCTTGAAAGAAGCGGAAGAAAGGCTTTTGCCATTGACCTTCCGAATTATGCGGACGACTCGAGCGCCCTTGTTAAAATGTATCTCAGAGGTGAAATGGGAAGTCACCCCGGTGATGTCAATGCATATGCCGCCTCAACCTTTTTTGCCGTTGACCGCTATGCAAGCTTCAAAAAATTCTGGCAGAAGGAATATGACGGCGGAAAAATCATTGTTGCAAACCGCTACACCACCTCCAACGCCTGCCACCAGATGACAAAGCTGCCGCAGGAAAGCTGGAACCCGTTCCTTGACTGGCTGTTTGATTTTGAATATTGCAAGCTTGGCATTCCGGAGCCGGACTGCGTTGTTTTTCTTGATATGCCCGTTGAGGTCTCTCAAAAGCTTCTTGAAAAGCGATATCATAATGACGAAAGCAAGAAGGACATCCATGAGCTCGATGTTGACTATCTTCACCACTGCCGCCTTGCCGCGAACTATGCCTGCGACAGGCTCGGCTGGAAAAGAATTGTCTGCGCCGAAAACGGAGAGCCAAAAAGCGTTGAGGAAATTGCAGACCTTGTTTTTGAAACGGCCTGCAAGTTTATATAACCACATTCGGAGGTAATAGTATGATATATTGTTTTCTTGCCGACGGCTTTGAAGAGACCGAGGCAATCGCTCCCATTGATATGCTCAGACGCGCCGGAGTTACGGTGAAAACGGTCGGAATCAAAAAAAGCGTTATCACCGGAAGCCACTCGATTCCCGTCACCTGCGACCTCACAGACAGCGAGCTGCGGCTTAATGATGAGCTTGAGGGAATCATTCTCCCCGGCGGAATGCCCGGAACGCTGAACCTTGACGCGTCCCCGGCCGTTCACTCGGCCATTGACTTTGCGGTCAAAAACAAAAAGCTTGTCTGCGCAATCTGCGCCGCCCCGTCAATTCTCGGCAGGAAAAAGCTTCTCTTTGGAAAAGAGGCAATCGCTTTCCCCGGCTTTGAAAAAGAGCTTGAGGGTGCAATCATCAGCAAAGAGAGCGTTGTTAAAGACGGAATTTTCATCACGGCGAAGGGCGCCGGCGTTGCCGTTGACTTTGGCCTTGAAATTGTTGCCGCCGTTGTTTCAAGAAGCAAGAGCGATGAAATTCGCGCCTCAATTCAATGCAGATAAGCGATGAGAAAAGGTTCCTGCGGAAAAAGGCCTCCGCGTTGCGTTCTGCGATTGAAAACCGCGAGGAATTGAGTGAAAGAATTTCAAAAAAGCTTTTTTCGCTCGATGCTTATCTCTCCTGCAATCAAATTTTTGCGTATTTTTCATACGGCTGCGAGGTTCAAACAAAGCTCATCATTGAAAAAGCGCTTTCAGACGGAAAAAAGACGGCTCTTCCCCGCTGCGAAAAGGGCGGAACCATGAGCTTTCATTATATAAAGAGCAAAAGCGACCTTGAAGAAGGCGTTTTCAAGGGTATTTTTGAACCGAAGGCAAGCTGCAAAAAAGCCGTTCCGGACGAAGGAACTCTTGTTCTTGTTCCGGCTCTTGCCTTTGGACGAGACGGGACGCGCCTTGGCCACGGGATGGGCTTTTATGACCGCTTCCTTTCCGGCTTTCCGGGAAAAACGGTTGGCCTGTGCTTTGAAAAAAGCCTTTTTGAAACGCTTCCGCAGGACGAAAACGATATCCCCGTTTTGCTCATCATCACGGAAAATGAAATCCTAAGCGGCAAAAACGCCGCCCAAACATAAGGAGGACAATATGGACTCAAGATCATATCCGCCATCGGATAACGGACAGAACGGACAGGGCACCCCACGCTCCGGCAATCCGAGGGCAAACAACTTCAAAGTTTCGATTGACGCGTTCAATCACGTTCCGGACGAATATGTTCCGGCAAAAAGACCAGCCCCATACAGCGCACAGCAAAGGCCAGCGCACGAAAACTTTGAAGTCAATATTCCGAAAAAAAGACCCGCTCAGCAAAGACCGGCAGGCTCAAAAAGCACGGCCGCAAAGAACGCGGCTAAAAAGAAAAAGGCCGCCGCAAAAGGCGGCAGCGCAAAAGGCAGCCAAAGAAGGCGCGGTGAGCCTTCCCGTCCGCTCACACCCGAGCAAAGAGCAAAAATGAAAGAGCGCAAAAAGCTCAGGCGCACGCGCGGCCTCATCATCACCGGAATCTGCGCCGTGATTATTGCAATCATCACAACAACGGCCTGCGCGCTTGCCCTTTCAACAATCAATGACATTCTTGTTCTCAAAAAGAGCGACAGCGCAAAAACCGTTTCCGTTGTCATTCCGGAGGGCTCTGACTTTGATGATGTTTATGACATCCTCTGCGACAACGGCCTTGTTCACCAGAGATTCATCACCAAGCTTTTCTGCAAATTCAGGCATTATGACAAGGCCTACAGCTCAAAGCAGAAAAAGGACGTTGCAATCGAATACACCCCCGGTGTTTACTATCTTGAGCCGGACAGCGGCATTGAGGTCATGCTTGAAACCATCAAGAAATCATCCGCCGTTTCAAAGGACACCGTTAAGCTCACCTTCCCCGAGGGCTGGACGATCGCTCAAGTCTTTGAAAAAATTGAAAAATATAACGTCTGCACCGCCGAAAAGCTTTATGCAAACCTTGACATTGCCGGTCAGCAGTTCAGCTTCTATAAGAACATTCCGGCAAATTCCGGCCGCTATCTCAAGGCGGAGGGCTATATCTTCCCGGATACCTATGACTTCTATATCGGCGAAAGCGCAAACTCCGTTCTCAAAAAGCTCTTTTCAAACTTCAATAAGAAGTGGACAAAGGCTTACAAAGCAAAAGCAAAAGAGCTCGGAATGACCCAGGATCAGATCATCATTCTGGCCTCAATCATTCAGCGCGAGGCAAAAGACAAGTCGCAGATGGCGGACATTTCCTCCGTTCTTCACAATCGTCTGGACGACCCGGCGACCTATCCTCAGCTTCAGATGAACTCAACGAGGGAATATATCACCGCCGTCAACAAATACGGCGTCTTCACAGACTTCTATTATTCAATCTATCTTGATTCCTACAACACCTACAGCATTGAGGGCCTTCCTCCGGGAGCCATCTGCAACCCGGGAATTGACGCGATTGAAGCCGCGCTCAATCCGAGCAAGACCGACTACCACTTCTTCTGCCATGACAGCAAGGGCAACATCTATCTTGCCGAAACCGCCGCCGAGCACCAGAAGAACACCGAAAAAATCTTTTATGAATCGGATTGATAAGATGAAAACCGAACTCAAAAAGCCAGAGCTTCTTGCCCCTGCCGGGGACATGGAAAGGCTCAGGGCCGCAGTGAAATATAAAGCAGACGCCGTCTATCTGGGCGGCTCTGTTTTTGGAATGAGAACCGCACCGGAAAATTTCAGCAATGAACAGCTCAAAAAAGCCTGCGATTACTGCCACGAAAGAGGCGTAAAGGTTTATCAAACGGTCAACACCCTTCCGCGCAACGGCGAGCTTGAGCTGCTCCCCTCTTTCCTTGAAAACGCCCAAAGCAGCGGCGTTGACGCGTTCATCGTTTCCGACCTCGGAGTGATGGAATACGCAAAGAAATATGCACCTCAGGTTGAGCTTCACGTTTCAACCCAGGCCGGAATTGTGAATTTTGCCGCGGCAAACGCTTTTTACTCCCTTGGCGCAAAAAGAATTGTCACAGCGCGTGAGCTTTCGCTTGAAGAGATTGCACAAATCAGAAAAAACATTCCGCCGGATATGGACATTGAATGTTTTGTTCACGGAGCAATGTGCGTTTCATTTTCCGGCCGCTGTCTGCTTTCAAACTATCTTGTCGGCCGCGATTCAAACCGCGGCGACTGCGCTCAACCCTGCCGCTGGAAATACAGCCTTGTTGAGGAAAAACGACCCGGAATGTTCTTTCCGATTGAGGACGCGGACGGCGGAACTTTCATTCTCAATTCAAAGGATATGTGTCTTATTGAGCACATTCCGGAGCTTGTCAAGGCCGGCATAACCAGTTTCAAAATTGAGGGACGGGCAAAGTCCGAGTATTACGTCTCCGTTGTAACGAACGCATATCGCCGCGCAATAGACGCCTATTTTGAAAACCCAACCGATGATTACAAGCCCGAACAGTGGCTCATTGACGAGATGCGCAAAATCAGCTACCGTGATTACTGCACGGGCTTTTACTTTGCCGACCCACAAAGTGACGCCGCAATAGCACTGCGCGGAGGCTACAACCGCGAGTGGGATGTTATGGCCGTTGTTGAAAAATGGGAAAACGGCGTTGCGTTCTGCACTCAGCGCAATCGCTTTTTTGAAGGAGACGAGCTTGAGGTTCTTGAAAGCAGCCGCGTTCCGTTCAAAATCACCGCATCAGGCCTTAAAAATGCCGATGGCGAGTCCATTGCGGCAACGAACCACCCGATGATGGAGTTTTCCTTTTCCTGCGCAGAGCCGCTCGAGAGCGGCGCAATCCTCAGAAAAGAGCGTGAGGAAAACGCACGGGTTATTATATAAAAAGCAACGCCGACTGTTTTTACCGGTCGGCGCAATTTTTTCGGATTTTCTCTTGATTTTTTTGCCCGTCAGGTGTATAATTTCATCCGTGGTTTGTGCCTGTGTGTAATAAGCTATGGGCCTGTAGCTCAGTTGGGAGAGCGTTCGGTTCGCATCCGAGAGGTCGAGAGTTCGAATCTCTTCAGGTCCACCATTAAAAAGACCAAGTCGTTCGGCTTGGTCTTTTTCAATGAGATTCGTTTTTGAAAAACGAATGAAATATCTCAGACATAAAATATCTGCTTCTTAAACATGAATATGCCTGCGTCATATGACGGATTCAATTATTGGGCTTTGCAAGGAGGCTTTTTAATGGACAATTTGAACTTCAGACGGGCAACCGATGATGAAATACCACGCATTGTTGCAATGCAGTCCGACATTCTTCATGGTGAGCAGGGAAATCCCGTTGATGATATTGATGCTTTTTTGGCTAAGGAACCTGTTTGCTGGTGCGCCGAAGCAGACGGAATAATCTATGCAGCAACAGCTGCATGGCAGGAAGGAAACGAAACCCACTGGGGACGCTTTGTTGTGTTTCCGGCCGCACGAGGAAAGCATATCGGAACAAAGCTTGCAAAGACCTCTTTTGATGATTTGTTTGACTTGGGCGTTGAAAGAATATACATGGATGCCAGAGATACAACCGTGAAAATAGTTTGCGGAATGGGCGAACGCATTATTGGAGAATCTTACAAATTCTATGAAGGCAATGTAACTCCGGTTATATTAGAAAAGAAGAATTACATAGAAAAAGTATAATTGCAACAAAGCAAAACTTTCAAATTGAGAACTCCCGTTTGTGAAGGTGAAACAATGATGATGAACGAAAACTGTCCGTGCAAAAAGAAAAACTGCATCCGCCGCGAAAAATGTGACGAATGCAAAGAGCATCATGCAAAGTCAAAAGCCCGTTTGCCCGTTTACTGCAAAAGGGAAAACAGACAAGATTTGCCAAACGTATCACCGAGCAAGCCGCCAAAAACGACTCGTGAGCAGTTTATATCCGCTTTTTCAGAAGCCTACAGTGTTAGAGAACTCAAAAAAAGTGATATTCCGGAAATCTTCTCTCTTTGCAAGGAGAACGCACTTTATTATCAATACTGCCCTCCCTTTGTGACAATGGAGAACATTTCTGATGACATGACCGCTCTTCCGCCGGGAAAAACCGAAGCGGACAAGTTTTACGTTGGATATTTTGACGGCGAAAAACTCATTGCCGTCATGGACTTTATCCGTGGTTATCCGGAAGAAGAAACCGCATTCATAGGCTTTTTTATGACGGACAGGTCGGTTCAAAACACCGGAACAGGAAGCGGAATAATAAACGAGCTTTGCCGCTTTCTCCCATGGTTCGGCTTTCTGCGTGTTCGCCTTGCCTGGGTCAAAGGAAACCCTCAGGCGGAGCATTTCTGGCTCAAAAACGGCTTTGAAGCGACCGGAACAACTCATGACACAAACGGCCACACTGTTGTTTCGGCCGAACGGAATCTTTGACTTTGCTTTGCAAAACAAAAAATTACCGTTCCCACTTGAAAAGCGTGAGCGAAAGTGCTATCATATCATCCATGGGGACATAGCTCAGCCGGTTAGAGCGCACGTTTCACATGCGTGAGGTCGTGGGTTCGAGCCCCGCTGTCCCCACCAAAAAAGGAGTTGCTGTGGTTTTTGGCAGCTCCTTTTCATTTTATTTAAACAAAACCGTAAAAAACAATTCCGAGTCCGGCCGAAAGAACAATCATCAGTATCGGCGAAGGGCTTTTCTTTTTTGCAAGCTTTAATATGAGTGAAAAGACGGCAAGCACGACAAAAATCAAAAGCGCACGCCAATCGGCGCTCACCGGCTCACCGAGCGTTTTCAAAGAGAAAAACAGGCTCAGCGCCATTGTTGCCGCGGTTGCAAGAACAAGCGCAACAACGCACGGACGGACGCCCGACAAAAATGCCTTGACTCCGGCATATCTCAGCAGGTTTTTAATGAGCGCGGCAATGATAAGTATTATAACAAAAGAGGGAAGAACAACACCTGCCGTTGCAAGCAACGCACCCGGTATTCCGCCCTGAGACGCGCCGACAAAGGTTGCCATATTGACGGCAAGCGGTCCGGGAGTAGACTCCGAAACGGCAACAAAATTGATGAACTCGCCCTCGCTCAGCCAACCGTTCTCAATCACGACCTCGCGCACAAGGGAAATCATCCCGTATCCGCCGCCGAAAGAGAACGCACCGATTTCAAGAAAGGTCAGAAAAAGCTTGAGATATATCATCGGTTTTTCCTCCTTTTTCCGGCCGTCTTTGCCGCCCAAACGGCAACACCCGCTGCACCGCAAAGCAAAATGTAATAAACGGTTGAAAAGCTGACGGCAAAAAGTGAAAACGCAATCATGACCGCCATAACAAGAGCAACCGCGGCACAGTTAAAGAAGTTTTTTTCAAGCCCTTTGAGCATTTTTACTCCTGCGGTCAGAATCAGATAGACAACACAAGCCTGAATCCCCTTGAAAGCATAGCCGACATATTCAAGGCTTAAAAACCTGTCAAGAAACAGTGAAACAAGATATATCACCAAAAATGACGGTATGCAGACCGCAACGGTTGCTGCAAGGGCGCAGGGAAAGCCGCCAACCTTATAGCCGATATATGTTGCGCCGTTGATTGCAACCGGCCCGGGCGTGGACTCTGCAATCGCAACCATGTCAAGAAATTCGCCGCTTTTCAGCCACTTTTTCTTTTCAACAAACTCGTTTTCAATCAACGCTATCATTGCGTAGCCGCCGCCAAACGTGAATGCGCCGATTTTTAAAAAAGTCAGAAAAACATCAAGTGCCTTTTTAAATTTTTCTTTTTTCATTCGCTCATCCCTTAACCGATAATTCAGCACATGATACACCCATACAGCGGTTTTGTCAACCCGGATTTCCCCGCGAAAAAGAGAGGCGAAAAGTGTCTATCCCCTCTTGATTTAAGGCGCTTAATATGTTATATTACAGTTGACTTAATAATTTTTAATATCACTTGGGAGGACTACATATGGCAGATTCAAGAGTTTTTTCATTGAACGGAATCAGAATTGAAGCCGTTTGCGAACAGCTTGAGGGCTTTTTGCGCGCGGAAAAGAAAATGGAGGTTCAAAGCGCACCGGTTGACGGCGGCTATCTTCTCCAAGCCGGACAGCCAAAAGACGTTCTGCGCTCACTTTCCGGAATGCGCATTGCAACAAATGTTCAGCTTTCTGCCTCCGGAGATGAGCTCACCGTGACCATCGGCGAGGGTCAGTGGATGGACAAGCTCGGCGCAGGAGCCGTTGGAATGTTCTTCCTTTGGCCGCTTGCAATCACCGCCGGAATCGGCGCATATAAACAAAAAATGCTCCCG
>DJPI01000047.1:25149-37141 GCA_002438505.1 Ruminococcaceae bacterium UBA6416
CTGAAATTTTTGATTTCATCTCAAGAACGCTAGGCTCTCAAGGAGCTCCGGCCGCCTTCGGCGCCGCACCATCCCCTGCCGCCCCGGCGCAAAGCGCTGCTTCCTTTGCCTCAATAAGCTGCCCTCAGTGCGGCGCGAGACTTTCGGCCGACTCAAAGTTCTGCAACAAATGCGGAGCAAAAATCAAAACCACCTGTCCCGGCTGCGGCGCAACCGTAACGCCCGGAAGCAAATTCTGCTCTCAGTGCGGACAGCCGCTGTGATTTGACATTTTTTTAACCGCACGTCTGAAAAAAAACAGGCGTGCGGCTTTTGCTTTTTTAATTAATGCGGAAAAATCAGAACAGCATTCCTCTGAATTCCTCAAGGTTATCGGGGGTAATTTTCCTCTCTCCGCGCTCAATTTCATGAATCATTGCAGTGAGCTTTGTGTTGACCGGAGTTTCAATTCCGTAATCTTTTCCGAGCTTTGCAATGTAACCGTTGAAAATTTCAATTTCAGTGATTTCACCCTTTTCAAGCGACTGGAGGGTCGAGGGCTTGACTGAGGCATACTTGAGCTTTGAAACAAGCCAGACAACGTATCGGCAGCAGGCGTTATAAGGCGCATTATCCGCAAGCATGAGCAGCTTGTAATTGAGCATTTTTCCATACTTGGGAACGTCAAGGTTCATCTTTTTTGCAACTCTCATTGCCTCTCTTGCAATCGCAAGATAAAGCGTTCTTGCGCGCTTGTCATCAACCATTTTTCCGAGGGTAAGGCCGGTGATGGCCGCCGTTGCGTTGATGCAGGAATTGATGATGAGCTTTGAATACTGCTGGCGCAGAATGTTATCTGAAATTTCCGTTGGAAGAACGGTGTTATACATCTCGCAAAGATAATCAAGATTTCCGGGATGATAGCCGTCCGTCATTCCGATATACATTTCACCGAGCGAGGTCATGGTGACGTCATTGTCCGCGTTCCTTGTTGCGCCGAATCCGATCATTACACCAACGGCACGCTCTTTGCCGACTATTGCGGCAAGCTTGTCCGTGAGAATGCCGTTCTGCATTCCGACAACAAGGGAATCTTCTTTCAGGTTTCCGAGCACCTTTTCCGCAAGACCGGCAACGGCCTGAAACTTTGTTGCAATAATAACGATATCAAACTTTTCGTCCTTGAATTCATCGAAAGAGGCATAACAGTTAAGGCTCACATGATGCTCACCCTTTGCTCCGTGGAGATAAAAGCCTTTTTCGGTAATGAGATTTTTGATTTCATCGTTATAGCAAAGCACGGAAATGTCATATCCGGCTTCTTTCATCAGCACAGCGAGAGTTCCGCCGATTGCACCGGCGCCGATAAGCAATGTTTTTTTCATAAATTAATTCTCCTTTATGTAAATCAGGCAAACAATGAAAAATTCACGGTTTGCTTAGTATTTCATGCGTACACGCTCGGCAAAGCACATGAGGTCCTTGATTTCAAGCGCGGTTCCGTCATCAAGAACAGCCTTTCCGCTAAGCCTTCCGAAAACCTGATGCTGATCCGTTTCAATAAGCTTCACGCTGATTTTTGCGTTGCGGTCAATAACGGGAACAAAGTCCATTTCAAAACGGCCGTCACTTGAGGTGAACTTCCACGGGTCGGTATAACTTGAAAGTGGAATGTGGAATTCAACATCATCAAGCTTATGCGCCTTTCCGTCATAGAAAAGAACATTTTCTGACGCGGCAGTGGTATCGCCAAAACCATATCCGATGTTGAAGCCGAACGGCTTTCCGTTGACGATGCCGTTTCCGCTGCCCCAGTTCCATGTGTTGTCATATGTCCAGACACCGCGGCCCCAGTCAAGGGTTCCAAAATCGGTTTCCGGATTGAATTCATAACGCGCACCGTCAAATTCGGCATAGCCGGAAGCACGCATACAGTTGATTTTTTGATTATAATAGAAAGCCTTTTTATTCTCCTTCCACGGCGTTGCAATAACCATTGTATCCATTGGCGGCTGGTCAAGCGTGATGTCAACCTTCAGCGTTTTTCCGTCTTTAAAGTTGCGGTATTCACCGACTATATGGCGCGTTCTTCCGTTTTTAACAAAGTCCATGTCAAGGGTTTTGTCATGATAATGAAGGTCTCCCTTTTCGGAGGTACGGGGAAGCTTATACTTTCCCATCGGAAAAACATTGAGAACGGAGTTGGTAATCTCCCACGGATTTTTTTCATCAAAAACAAGGAGGGAGGCGGACTGCATTCCGATATAGCCGTCATCGGAAAGAGTGAGCGCAACGGCGTGCTTATCGCAGAGAATGAGGTAATAATCCCATTCCTTGATTCTGAACTTCGGCGCTTTGATGTTTTCGCGGTTATAAATTTGAATAAGGCTGCGTGACCAGCCCGGCTCGGCAAGCGTTCCGTCACGGTTTAAAAGATTGTGTCTTTCGGTAACTTCATGATTTCGTGCCATTTTCAATACCCCTGTCTTTAAACATTCTGTTTCACGGGGTCAAAGAGCGTGAGCCGCCGTGAAAATATACCATATAATTATACAATATCCGGGAAAAATATTAAAGTATCTTTTGAAAATTCGGTGCTTATTACAAAAAAGCCGGGCAATTTTTGTTGATTTTTTCCGTTTTTTTGGTCGCGTCAAAGCATGAGCTTTTCAGGTTCTTAATTTTTTCTGACACTTTTGTTAATTTCACAAAAACGGCTTGCGCTTTTTTTCTTTGTATTGTAATATATATAGGACTCATCAGTACGATTTTTTGGCTAAGCTTCAGTATTTTTGCCACTGATTAACCAAAACTTTAAGGGGTGTAAACACGGTGGACGATATTTATTTTTCCGACCGAAAAAATAATCATAAAAATAAAATCAATTCAAAAGACAGGTTTTCAAACGAGGCCGCGCCCTCTCCCTCCTCACGTCTCAGGGATGAGAACGCCTCAGATTCCGACTTTGTTGTTCATATTCCGGAAAGTGAAGGCACTGCGCTCAAAAACAGAAAGCCGAAAGGCCGCCCTGTTGAGAGCGATGAAAGCCCGTCTGAGCCCGCTGCACCGAGATATATTCCCAGAGACGCTGACATCTACTCAGCGGCACCGAAAAGCAGAACCCCTTCCGGTTCACCGGTTCAAGACCGCACGCCGGGAACGGCCGCACGCAAAAGCCTTCCGGCGCAGAACACTCAAAAGCCGCTTTCCGCCCAAAGGAGCGGTTCGCCAAAGAAAGCTCCGGGCGGCAAAAAAAAGAATGTCCGCAGCAAAAAGAAGCGCATTTCAAAGGGAAAGGTTTTCGGCATCATCTTCGCCGTTCTTGTTCTCCTCCTCGGCGGGCTTTTTGCCTATGGCTATTCCGTGCTCGGAAAAATTTCATACGACACAAAGCTTGTTGACGAAAACAAGTATATCAGCGAAAAAAAGCTTGCATCAAGCAGTGACGTTCAAAACATTCTTTTCATCGGCAGTGACGCAAGAGGCGATGTCAGCGGCCAGCGCTCAGACACAATGATGCTTTTTTCAATCGACAAAAAGAACAAAAAGCTCAAGCTCACCTCTTTCCTGCGCGACAGCTATGTCTGCATTCCCTCAAACGGCTATTACAACAAGCTCAACGCCTCTTTCAGCTTCGGCGGCGTTCAGCTTGCAATCGACACGCTTGAATATAACTTCAAGGTCAAAATTGACGATTACATTCTTGTTGACTTTGACGCTTTTGAAAAATTCATTGACCTCATGGGCGGACTCACCGTTGAAGGCGTGACAAAGGCGGAGGCGAAATATCTGCGCAATGTTGTTAAAATCAAGGCCAAGGCCGGAACAAACCACTGGAACGGCTGGCACACGCTCTGGTACTGCCGAATCCGTTACCTTGACGATGACTTCAACCGCACCGCAAGACAGCGCAAGGTCATCTCCGCAATCATCAAAAAGGTTACAAGAACAAACCCCGTGAAGCTCATGAAGATTATGGAAGAGGTTCTTCCGCTGATTCAGACGAACATTTCAAGAAACGAGCTTGTTTCCCTCGCCGCCGGAGCAATGGTGAGCTATCTTCATTATGACGTTCTTCAGCACAGGGTACCGGCCACGGGAACGTGGGAAAACAGAACCTTCAGCGGTGCGGGCGATGTTTTATATATGGACATTGACAAGAACGCCGAGCTTTTGAAAAACTTTATTTTCAACGCGGATAAAGAAGAGGCTCAAAGCAAAAAATAAGCTCAATATTGATTTTAGCAAATATAAACAAAGGAGGTGAACCGCTTTGGAACAAAACAAAAACATTGAAACGCTGCGCGATATGCTTTATTTTAATGCCATGCGATACGGACTGCGCACCGCAGCCGTTCTTCCGGACGGTTCGCCCGTTTCACATAAGCAGCTTTTGCGCCATGTCAACCATCTCGGCACGGCGCTTTTTAAAACGCTGTCACTTGAAAAAAAGAGCGTTGCCGTCTGTTCAAAAAACTGCTATGAATGGTGCGTCTCATATTTTGCCGTTTCCTGCGGCGGAGGAACGGTTGTTCCGCTTGACCGCGAAATGGACGCAGACGGCCTTTGGAACGCAATCTCCTTTTCCGGCTGCAGGGGCATTTTCTGCGATGAAAAGGTTTGCAAAAAACTCCTTGCGGCAAAGAAAAAGCTTCCGCGCGGCTTCAAAATCATCTGCTTTTCTCCCTTTGAAAACGAAAAGGTTTTTTCCTTTGCCTCGCTTCTGGCCGAGGGCGAAAGGCTGCTTAAGGACGGCGTCAAGGACTACACGCTCGCTCCCCTTGATAAGGACGCGGCAAGCTTTCTCATCTTCACCTCCGGAACAACGGGAAACGCAAAGGCGGTCATGCTCTCCCATTCCAACCTTGTTTCCGACCTTTGTGGTGTGCTTGAAAGAATCGGCCTTTCCTGCGCCGATTCAACGCTCTGCGTTCTTCCCTTGCATCACACATATCAAACCATTGTTCTTCTTGCGATTCTTTATATCGGCGGCTCGGTTGGCTTTTGTTCCTCTCTGCGGAGAATGAGCGAAGAGCTTTCGGCCTTTCGGCCGACCGTTTTTGTCACCGTTCCGCTCATGCTTGAAAAAATGCACACTCGCATCCTTAAAAAGCTTTCCTCGCAAAGCTCAATCAAGCGCGTTTTCACAATCGGTCGCGTTTCACAAACTCTTATCAAGCACGCACCGGAGCTTAAAAAGAAAATGTATCACGTTATTCACGAGGCGTTCGGCGGAAATGTGCGCATGATAATCTGCGGCGCGGCCGCCCTCAACAGTGACGTTGCGGCCGATTTTTACTCATTCGG
Source organism: Ruminococcaceae bacterium UBA6416 (assembly GCA_002438505.1). Lineage (GTDB taxonomy): Bacteria > Bacillota > Clostridia > Oscillospirales > Acutalibacteraceae > UBA6857. The sequence goes on from DJPI01000047.1 coordinate 30,436, forward strand.
TCTCCCGGTCATAATCGGATACGGGCTCACCGAGTGCTCCCCCATTGTTATCTGCAACAGCTTTTCAAACCCGCTTCCGGACAGCGTTGGAACGCCGCTTGACAACTGCACCGTTACCGTTCAAAACCCGGATGACAATGGAATCGGAGAAATCTGTGTTGACGGACCGATGGTCATGCTCGGCTATTACAAAAACAAAAAGGCCACTTCACTTGTTAAAAAAGGCGGCGTTTTCCACACCGGTGACCTCGGCTACTGCGACAAGGACGGCTTTTTTCACATCACAGGCCGCAGCAAAAACGTAATTGTCACCAAGGGCGGAAAAAACATTTATCCCGAGGAGATTGAGTATTACCTCAACAGCGACCCGGTTGTTCTTGAATCGCTCATTTTCGGCGAGGAAAAGAAGGGTGATGAGGCCGTTGTTGCCCAGGTTGTTCCGGACGAGGACGCAATCAAAGAAAAGCTCCAAAAAGAGGAGCTGACCCATGAGGACATAAACGAGGCAGTTTCAGACGCTGTTAAGGGTATCAACAAAAAGCTGCCCTCATACAAAAGCATCCGCCGCTTCAGCATCAGACGGCGCGAATTTGAAAAAACCTCCTCCCAAAAAATCAAGCGCCCCAAAAAGGGCGCAGAGGATGCCGGCAAACCCAACACGTGAGACTTCCCTCCCGCTTGAAAATCAGCATGAAATAACCGCACACTGTCAAACAATGACAAGCCGTGCGGTTATATTTTTTTGCTATTTTGTTTTCAGGCGGGAAACAAGCCTTTCAACAAGCTCATAATCTTCTTTTCCAAGCTGTGATATTTTCAAAGAAAGCTCAGTCATTTCAAGGCTGTCTCTTTTTCCGCGCAGGAGATAATCGGCAGAAACGTCAAGCGCATCGCAAATTTTAATAAGGTTTTCCGGCCGAACGCCTTTTTTTCCAAGCTCGATGCAAGAAACCGACTGCAGACTCAGGCCGATTGTTTCGGCAAGATTCTCCTGCGTCATTGATAGCTCTTTTCTTCTTTCAGCAATTCTTTTTCCCATATCGGTCAGACAGTTTTCATAGTTCATGTAATCACTCCACCAATATTTTATAAAAAGCGAGGGGAAATTATAATAAATCATAGTTTTATTTCTATTGACTTTTTTCAACTATGGTTGTATAATTCATTTGCAGCTCATCATTCTTAAAAAAACGGCTGTTGAACAAAAATTGAAAGGAGTTTCAAAAAATGTATTGCAGAAACTGTGGAAAAGAAGTCAATGAAAACGCCGCCGCCTGTTTGAACTGCGGCGCAGACCCAAAAAGAGGAAAAGCGTTTTGCCCGAATTGCGGCGCCCAGACAAACGAAAACCAAATCATTTGCACCGCCTGCGGAGTGGGCCTTTCCGCGCCAAAGGGAGGCCAGAGCGGCGAGGGAAAGTCTAAAACACTTATTGGTATCCTTGCCTGCATCCCGTTTGTGACAAACCTCGGAATTCATTATTACCTTTTCGGCGCAAAAAGCAAATTCACAATCAACCTTGTTGCCTTCATTATTTCCTGCATTTTTATTCTTTTTGCAGGTGTCGGTTTCGTTGGATTTGCAATTATCTGGATTGTTAACCTCATTTTCGGCATCCGCGTTCTCACCGGAAAAATCACTGAGGACGCAGACGGAAATCCGCTTGTGTAAAATTGGAGAGAAAATGCTTAAAAAATCATTAAAAATCATCGTGGCTGTTATTGTTCTTACCGGATTAGCGGCAGTGCTGTATTTTGGCTTTTTTTCAAAAACAGATGTTGAAAAAATCTGTGATACTCTTGAAAAATTTGAAACAGCATATGAACAAGGCGATATTTCAAAGTGCCTCTCCTGCCTTGACAGCAAAGGCCGCAACGGGATGAAAGGTGCCGCCTCTCTTGGCGGCTCAATCGCCGGAATGCTTGGGTTTGACCTCGGTTCAGACGCAGTGGGCAGTCTGTTTGGAGTTGCCGTTGCGGCGCAAAATCCGAAGCTTCATTTTGAGGTTAAGGAGATTAACTTTACCGATGACGAGCACGCAAAGGTCGGTGCAATCCTTCATTCAAGCGGTCTTTACGCAACAAAGGATACCTCGGAAAAAGTCTCCTTTGAAATGGTTAAAGAAGGTTCCGACTGGTTCATGGTTGAAGATTTTTCATTGTTTTAAGGAGGATAAAATGCCATACTGTAAAAAATGTGGAAAAGAGCTTTCAAGCAATGAGAGTTTTTGCCCCTCATGCGGAACAAAAGTTGATTCAATAAGCTTTTCCGATGCTCTTTCGCAGGTCAAAAGAGAGGCCGCTGAGTTTTCACAGAAAGTTGCCCAAAATGTTAAAACCAGCGACTATGACGGAAAAATCAAAACAAGCCTTTCGCTCCTTGGAACAGCAAAACCGCTGTTCTTTGCAACAATTATAATGTTTGTTTTAAACTTTTTTCTTTCGTTTGCGGATATGCTTGATATCACGATTATCTTTTCCTCGCGCAGCGCGTCTTTCTTGGGGCTGTTCAAGCTTTTAAAGGAATACACCGGTGGCGGAGGAGACGCAGAGTATTTTATACCCATCCTGACCGTATGCAGCGTTCTCATTGCTTTCTCAGCATTGCTTACAGCTCTTCCGCTGCTGTTTGGAAAAAAGTATAACAGGTACTTTTTAATATTGAACTATATATCAAGCGTTTTTGTTGCCGCCGTTTATATTCTGCTATGCGCAGCATACAGTGATTCGAGCGAAGTCAATGTGAAATTTATGGGATATTTTTATATCATTCAAACAATAGCCTGCTTTGCGGTTACCTTTATTTTTTCAAGAAAGCTCAAAGAATGCAACAACAAAAAAGCTGAAGCGGGGAACGACTCTCCGCTTCCGGAAACAATTCAAGAAAAGGAGAACATCAAATGAAAAAGATAATATGTGTTGCTTTGGCTTTGCTTCTTTTCGCGCTGGCAACCGGCTGCGGAAAAAGCAAAACCGATGGAATTATTGTTAAAAAGGGCGGTGAGTTTTCGCAAGGCGATGAACGCGGTTCTCAAATGAATGCAACAGAATCAACCGACCCCACACAAGCCGAGAAAACGGTTTTGAATCCCTTTGACGGTATCAGCTTTGAAACGAGCGGAATTTCACCGAAATGCACCGTTACGATAAACAACGCAAATTGCAGCGTTGACGTTCAAAAAAAGGTTACATACACGCTCGACAAGGAATTCTATGCTAACGGCGAAACGGCTGTCATTACGGCCGCTCTCACCGGATATAACGACAATCAGCTTTATTCACTGAGCAGCGAGACAACTCAGTGGAAGGTTGAAAACCAGCCCGAATACATAACCTCGGCCGATGATATTGACCTTTCGCAGATTAAACCGGAGCTTGAGGATTTTGTTAAGGCGACCATTGCCAAAGAAACACACTCAGATATTAGATGGGAGATTTTGGGTGCAAGTGTCACCTCAGTCGATGAGGTTAAAAACCTTAAAGCCGGTGATATCTACTTCCAGAGTATCAAACTTCAAAAAGAGGTTGAAAGCGGTTCATTCTATAATTATCTGACCTTCTGCTACAGCGGAAAATATGTTACTGCAAAAGATGAAGGAAATATATATACCTGTATCAGTGCAGTCAACCTCATCAAATATCCTGACGGAACCATAAAATGGGGCAGCGAATCCACGGATGGATTTGACTTTAAAGCCGAAGGCTCAACAAAGGGCATGGAGGACTGCATTGACAAAGCGGTTATAATTCACTCAGATAATTACAACATTACAAAGCTTGACAAAAAATCATAAAAAAACAGAAAGGAAAAATTTTATGAAAAAAGTATTTTGTTTAATTATGGCGGCTATTCTCACATTCACCTTCCTTTTTACACTCACGGCCTGCGGAAAAAGCGAACCGTTCACCTGCAGTTCCTGCGGAAAAACAATCTCTGACGGAAAGAAGCACACCGTAACCGACTCATACGGCGACAAATGGGATTACTGCGATGATTGCTATAAGCAGCTTCAGGATATGAAAAAGTCAATGGCAGGCTGATACGGCTTTTCCGCTTTCACCCACCCCACCGCAGTCCGGGCAATTTCCGGACTGCGGGATTTTCCACCCCTAAAACATACAAATTCAATATGTTTGTCGGTTTCCACACATTTTTTCAATTATTATACCGAAAATTCGGCGCATTGAAGCCAACACATTGTTGACACTTATTACACAATATGATAAAATTTATTCATATTTGCGCTGTTCGGCGCACAGAATTTAGACAATGGAGGAGCGCTCTATGCCATTTTCAGATTTTGGTATTTTTCTCGGTGACATTTCTCTCACCGAAGAGAACTATTTCACAAAGGATCCCATGAAGGCGCAGAACACTGTGCTCAAAAAAATCCTGCGCAGAAACAAAAACTGTGAATACGGCAAAAAGTATAACTTTGCCGATATCAAATCTTTCCGCGAGTATCAGGATAAGGTTCCCCTCACAACCTATGCGGACTATGAGCCGTATGTTGACCGTATGCTCAAAAACAGGGAAAAAAACCTCATGTTCAGCGGCTGGAATGTTCGCTATTGTTCGTCCTCCGGAAGCCTCGGAAAGCCGAAAATTCTTCCGAAATCGGTCAAGGATCTCTGGACAATGCAGTGCATCGGCTTTTCCGCCTCGGTTGCAACTGCGGCCCACTGGATCAAAAAACATCAGAACAAGCGTATGCCGGCCTCGATAGGTCCGCTTGCGCTCGTCCTCACCGGTCACAGGCTTGAGGACGGAAAGCAGTGCAACGGCGCCGGTCAGATTCCGCTCACATATCTCAAGGCAATCACCCCGTTTTTCTGCACAACTCCGCTTGACCTGCTTTATCCGGAGCATGAGGAGCTTCTTGACACGGCGTATCTTCAGGTGCTCTTTGCCGTTAAGAACGCACGCGTCAGCTATCTCGGCTCAATGGTCATCACCCTTCTGACAACAATGTTCGACTGCCTTGAGGAAAAGTGGGAAATGATCTGTCATGACATTGAAACCGGAACGATTGACCCGAGCGTTAAAATTACACCGGAGCTGCGCGCAAAGTTCAACCGGAAGCTGAAGCCCGACCCCAAGCGCGCCGCCTTTTTGCGCAAAGAGTTTGAAAAAGGCTTTGACGACCCGATTGCTCCGCGCATCTGGCCGAACCTCACCTGGGCTTACGGAATGATCAACTCCACGCTTCACGCATATGTTGACAAGCTCAAAAAATATATCGGCCCGGACATTCCCATCCACAACATGGGCTACGCCGCGGCGGAGGGCTTTTTTGCAATGGCTACCGAGCTGAATGTTACGGACGGCGTTCTTCTTCCGAACTTTGTTCTTTTTGAGTTCCTGCCCATTGGCGAGGACGATGAGGAATCCGACCACAACGCCCGTCCCCTCCTCATCAACGAGCTTGAGGTTGGAAAAACCTATGAGCTTATTGTTTCAAACTTCTCCGGCCTTTACAGATACCGCATGGAGGACGTTGTCCGCGTCACCGGCCTTTATAACAACACACCGCGCATTGAGTTTCTCTATAGGCTTGGCCTGAGCATGAACCTTGCAAACGAAAAAACAACCACCCAGATGGTTGACTGGGCGGCCGAGGAGTGCGCAAAGGAGATGGGTGATGAATTCATCGGCCACAGCTTCAGCTATGACTACTCCACCAATCCTCCGCGCTACTGTATGCTCGCCGAGGTTGACCGCGAGGTCGGCGAAGAGGACAGGCAAAAGTATATTGACATTCTTGACGAAAAGCTCAAGGGTGTTAACGAAAAATACTTTAAATACAGGCGCTGGGGCATGATTAACCGCCCGGAGGTTCTCTTCCTCAAAAAAGGCACATATGACGCCTACAAAGAGATGCTGCGCCAGAGAGGCGTTGTTCTCAACCAGATCAAGCCCGTCACCGTCATCAACACGGATGAGCGGCGCGAATTCTTCTTCTCCCGCATTGCAACGCCGGGTGAACACCACATCAAATCAAAATAACAAATTTTGCCGGTGCTCAAAAAAAGCACCGGTGGTTTTTTTCTCAGACAAAAACCGCTTGACAAACTTCAAGCGGCTGTGTATAATATAAATGTAAAAAGGCTCTGCATTAAGCGGCTGCCCAAACTGCTAGTTAAAAAATAACCGCATCATTTTGGAACTATGTGGCGGTTATTTTTTATTGTTCTTGTTTTTACGTTCTTCTCTCTTCTCGGCATGAATGTCGGAAGTTCTTATGTAGCAAGTTGCTGCAACAAGAATAAGAAAAACCATTGCTAATGTTTCCATTGGCAACCCTCCTTTCCGGAGGGCAATGAATAATAAAAAATTGTTCCCTCCTATTGAAAGTTTGATAAAACTTTACAGAGGGCAGCCGCCTTACCGCAATGCCGATTGCTCGGCCGGTGCAGAGCCTTTAAGTCATTTTAGCATTTTTGTCGAAAATTGACAAGTTGGATATTAGATGTTGGATTTTGGATGTTGGATATTGTAATTTGGAAACAATTCAAGTTAAGGACAGCTTGATGCGCCAACAACCCAACCCCTTTTTGCAGAACATAAAAAAATTCTCGCAATATCTAGCGTCCAGCATCTAGCATCTAGCGTCAAGAAGTGGGGAGTCTCGTGAGGCTCCCGTTTTTTTGCGCTCTCTTTTATCTGAAAGTTTTTGCTTTATCTTTACGTTTTCATTGCTCCGCAG
>DJPI01000054.1:0-4350 GCA_002438505.1 Ruminococcaceae bacterium UBA6416
AAGCAGAAGATCGAGGCGGCCGGAGGAAAGGCCGAGGTGATCTGAAATGATTAGTACATTTATAAATGCTTGGAAAATTGCAGATCTCAGAAAGAAAATGCTTTTCACGGCGCTTATAGTATTGATCTTCAGGATCGGTGCTGCTATCCCGGTTCCGTTCACAAACATCACTGACGGAATTACACCCGAAGGCAGCGAGTCCTTCATGAACTACCTCAACATGATGACCGGTGAAGCGTTCAATTACGGAACAATTTTCGCAATGGGCGTTACACCTTACATCAACAGTTCAATTATCATCCAGCTTCTTGCCGTTGCAATCCCCGCTCTTGAAAAACTTTCAAAAGAGGGTGAAGAGGGCAGAAAGAAGATGGCAACCATCACAAGATATACAACAATCGCTCTTGCGCTCATGCAGTCAACTGCATATTTCATCTATCTGCGCGCAAAGAACTTTGTTGTCCTTGACGCTTCAGGCCAGAAGTTCACCGGCATTGCAGCGGTTCTCCAGGGTCTTGTTGTGATTCTTGTTCTGACCGCCGGCTCCGCGTTTGTAATGTGGCTCGGCGAGCAGGTTAATGACAAGGGTATCGGAAACGGCGTTTCCATCATCCTTTTCGCAGGAATCGTTTCCCGAATGCCCACTCTCTGCATCCAGCTTTATCAGATGCTCATGAGCGGCGGCGCATACTTTGCACTCGTTCCGATTGTTATCGTTCTCCTCATTGCAATGATTGCATACATTGTCTGGATGGACAACGCGGAACGCAGAATCCCCGTTCAGTACGCAAAAAGAGTTGTCGGAAGAAAGATGTATGGCGGCCAGAGCACCTTCATTCCCATCAAGGTCAATATGTCCGGCGTTCTTCCCGTTATCTTTGCCTCCTCAATTCTTTCACTCCCCGCAACCGTTCAGCTCTTCCTCTCCGAGGATAAGATTAAGGACACCGGCTGGGAGACGTTCTTCAATATGTTCTCAAGCGACCACTGGTTCTATGCAATTCTCTATTTCATCCTTATCCTGTTCTTTGCATACTTCTATGCAAGCATTCAGTATAACCCGGTTGAAATGGCGAACAACATCAGGAAGAACAGCGGAATGATTCCCGGTATCCGTCCGGGCAAACCGACTTCCGATTATATCAAGAAGATTCTTTCAAGAATTACGCTTCTGGGCGCACTGCTTCTTTCGGTTGTTGCCCTGTTCCCGAACATCTTGACAATCTTCACAAAGCTTATCAATCATCCGATGGCTCTTTCACTCGGCGGAACCTCGCTCATCATCGTTGTCGGTGTTGCGCTTGAAACCGTTAAGCAGCTTGAAAGCCAGATGATGATGAGACATTACAAGGGCTTCCTTGACTAATACTTATTTGAGAGGTGATACCTGATGAAGCTTATCTTATTGGGCGCGCCGGGAGCCGGAAAGGGTACTCAGGCTGAGATAATCTCCGAGCGTCTTTCCATTCCGACCATATCAACAGGCAATATCATCCGTGCTGCGCTGAAAGCGCAGACGGAAATGGGTATTAAAGCAAAGGAATTCATTGACAAAGGTCTGCTTGTTCCCGATGATGTCGTTATAGGCATCGTTCGAGACAGGCTTAAAGAAGACGACTGCAAAAACGGATTCATCCTTGACGGTTTTCCGAGAACCGTGCCGCAGGCACAGGCTCTTGACGAAATGGGCATTGAAATTGACAAGGTCATTGACATTCAGGTGCCCGATGAAAAAATTGTTCAAAGACTTTCCGGACGCAGAGTCTGCGGTGGCTGCGGTGCTTCCTATCATCTTATTTATAAGAAGCCGAAAAAGGACGGCATTTGCAATCACTGCGGCGCACAGCTTGTTCACCGCTCGGACGACAAGGAGGAAACCATCCTTGAGCGTCTCAAGGTATATCACGAGCAGACGGAACCGCTTGTTGATTATTACAGAAAGAAGAACAAGCTTGTTGTTGTTGAGGGTCAGGAGGAGGTTGCAGACACGACTGCGCTCACCCTCAAAGCATTGGAGGATTAAGCATGATTGTGCTGAAAACTACTCGTGAGCTTGCGCTCATGAAGGAAGCCTGCCGGATTTCCGCAGGAGCACTGAGAGTGGCCGGAGAAGCGGTGAAGCCCGGCGTTTCAACCGCCGAAATTGACCGCATTGCCTATGAATACATCAAAAGTCAGGGTGCCGAACCCAACTTCCTGCATTTATACGGCTTCCCCGCCACCGCATGCATTTCCGTTAACGATGAAGTAATTCACGGCATTCCGAGCAAAAAGCGTATCCTTAAAGAGGGCGATATCGTAAGCATCGACCTCGGAGCAAAGAAGCACGGCTTTAACGGCGATAACGCCGCCACATTTGCCTGCGGAAAAATTTCCGCCGAGGCACAGCGGCTGATAGACGTGACAAGAGAGAGCCTCTATGAGGCAATCAAGGTTGCGGTTCCCGGCGGAAAAATCGGCGATATCGGCTCGTGCGTTCAGCGCTACTGCGAGGAAAGGGGATTTTCCGTTGTCCGCGAGTATACCGGACACGGCGTTGGCAAAGAGCTGCATGAGGATCCCGCCGTTCCGAATTACGGAACCGCCGGCCGGGGCGTTCGCCTGTTACCGGGCATGACAATCGCCATTGAGCCGATGATCAATCAGGGCACAAAAGCCATCAAAAGACTTTCCGACGGTTGGACGGTTAAAACCGCCGATGGAAAGCTCTCCGCCCATTTTGAAAACACCGTTGCCATCACAAAGGACGGCCCGGTTATCCTCACGAAAGAATGAGGACAGCCCCAATGGAGTTTGAAAGAGGGCAGGTGGTGCTGTCTAAAGCAGGACGCGACAAAGGCCGACTGCTTGCGGTGGTGCGCCTTGAAAAAAACATGGTTTTTCTCTGTGACGGAAAGGAACGTCCGCTTGAAAAAGCAAAGAAAAAAAATCCGCGTCACGTTGAAAAAACCGAATTGTTCGTTGATCGCTCCTCAATGGAGACAAACCGCAAACTGCGGAAAACACTCAAACAATTCACTGATTTGAAAGGGTAAAAGTTATGTCAAAACAGGATATGATCGAAATTGAAGGCACTGTTGTTGAAGCGCTTCCGAACGCAACATTTCAGGTTGAGCTTTCCAACGGCCACAAAATTCTTGCCCACATTTCCGGAAAGCTGAGAATGAATTACATCCGCATCCTTCCCGGAGACAAGGTTACGGTCGAGATGTCTCCATACGACCTGACCAAGGGCCGCATCACATGGAGATCTAAGTAAGCTCCCAATTTTTCGGACGTATTTACGCTTCTCGTCGGCACATTTTCCGCCGGAGCACACAATGCTTCTTGCCAATACGCAAAGTATTGCCTGCAAAGCCTCATGCACTCCGGACAAAAAATCCGCTCGCCGATAAACGCAAATCCGCCGCAAAATTGGTCGCAGCATAACAAAGCGTTAAAGCATTTATATTAACCGACAGGTTCAATTTTAAAGGAGGTAGTTCACAATGAAAGTCAGACCTTCTGTAAAGAAAATTTGCGAGAAGTGCAAAGTTATTAAACGCAAGGGAAAGATCATGGTGATCTGCGAAAATCCCAAGCACAAGCAGCGTCAGGGCTAATGGCGCTTAAACCAGATTTGGAGGTGTAACTGACAAATGGCTCGTATTTCAGGTGTTGACCTTCCGAGAGACAAGAGAATTGAAATTGCTCTTACCTACATTTTCGGAATCGGTCGCAAAACCGCAGACGATATTATCGCTGCAACAGGCATTAACCCCGATACAAGAGTTAAGGACCTGACCGAAGACGATGTTTCAAAGCTTCGTGAGTATATCGACCATCACCTTAAGGTTGAAGGTGACCTCAGAAGAGAAACCGCGTTTGACATCAAAAGACTCACCGAGATCGGCTGCTATCGCGGCGTTCGTCACAGAAAGGGTCTTCCCGTTAGAGGTCAGCGTTCAAAGACCAACGCCCGCACACGCAAGGGACCCAAGAAGACTATTGCTAACAAGAAGAAATAAGCTAAAGGAGGAGGCTAATTATGGCTGCTAAGGTTGGTAAGAAAGTTGCAACCATTCGTCGTCGCCGTGAGCGCAAGAACATTGAGCGCGGCGCGGCCCATATTCAATCCACCTTCAACAACACCATCGTTACCATCACTGACACTCAGGGTAACGCTGTGTCATGGGCAAGTGCCGGCGAAATGGGCTTCAGAGGCTCAAAGAAATCAACTCCCTTTGCCGCTCAGACCGCCGCTGAAACGGCTGCCAAGGCTGCAATGGAGCACGGCATGAAAACTGTTGAAGTATATGTTAAAGGACCGGGCGCAGGACGCGAAGCCGCAATCAGAGCTTTGCAGACCGC
>DJPI01000054.1:4474-20534 GCA_002438505.1 Ruminococcaceae bacterium UBA6416
TCAATGGCAAGATATACAGGTGCAGTTTGCAAACTGTGCCGCCGCGAGGGTAAGAAGCTCTTCCTCAAGGGAGACAGATGCTATACCGGCAAATGTGCCTTTGAGCGTCGTTCATATGCCCCCGGCCAGCACGGTCAGAACCGCAGCAAGAACTCCGAATACGGACTCCAGCTCCGCGCAAAGCAGCAGGCAAGACGTTATTACGGCGTTCAGGAAGGACAGTTCCACAAATATTTTCTTATGGCTGAGCGCAAGGCAGGCGTAACCGGTGAAAACCTTCTGCGCATCTGCGAAAGCCGCCTTGACAATGTTGTTTATACCCTCGGCTGGGCATCATCCAGAGCGGAGGCAAGACAGCTTGTTACCCACGGCCACTTTGAAGTTAACGGCAAGAAGGTTGACATCCCGTCATACCTCCTCAAGGCCGGAGACACCGTTTCAATCAAATCCAAGAGCAAGGATAGCGCAAAGTTCAAAACCGTCCTTGAGGCCAACGCTTCAAGACCCGTTCCCTCTTGGCTTGATCTCAATGCCGAAGCTCTTTCGGCCAAGGTCGTTGCTCTTCCGGAGCGCGAGCAGATCGAAGTACCGGTTGAAGAACATCTCATCGTCGAGTTCTATTCTAAGTAATCGGCGGTGTCCGTAACGCACATCCACAACAGAATAAGGAGGGTTTTGCATGATAGGAATTGAAAAGCCCAGAATCGAAACAGCTGAAATCTCACCGGACGGAACTTACGCCAAGATTGTTGTTGAACCGCTTGAAAGGGGATACGGCATCACGCTCGGCTGCAGCCTCAGGAGGATTCTTCTTTCCTCTCTCCCCGGTTTTGCAATTACAAGCGTCAAAATTGACGGCGTTCTCCATGAATTTTCAACTATTCCCGGCGTTAAAGAGGACGTGACTGAGATTGTTCTGAACCTCAAGCGCGTTATTCTCAAAATGCACGGTGATGAGCCCAAAACGCTCTATGTTGAAGCAACGGGCGAAGGCGAGATTGTTGCAGGCGATATTAAAAGCGACTCAGAAGTTGAGATTCTCAATCCGGAAAGCCACATTTGCACCCTTGACAAGGACGCTCATGTCAGCATGGAGCTCACCTGCGATAAGGGTCGTGGATATGTTTCGGCAGAGCAGAATAAAAAGCTCATGCAGCCGGCGATCGGTGTAATTGCGATCGACTCAATTTACACACCGGTGCTTAAGGTTAATTACACAGTTGAAAACACACGTGTCGGTCAGGTTACGGACCTTGACAAGCTTACGCTTGAGGTCTGGACGAATAAAACAATCTCTGCAACAGAGGCGGTTTCCCTCGGAGCCAAGTTTCTCAACGAACATCTCGCTCTTTTCGGCGATCTGTCGGGAGAGGCATATAACACCGAGATAATGGTTGACAAAGGCGAGGACGCGAAGGAAAAGGTCCTTGAGATGACCATTGAGGAACTTGACTTGTCCGTGCGCTCTTTTAACTGCCTGAAGCGCGCGGGTATCAACACTGTGGAGGATCTCACAACAAAGACCGAAGAGGACATGATGAAAGTCAGAAACCTCGGAAAGAAATCGCTTGATGAAGTTATCAACAAGCTTCATTCTTTCGATCTTGACCTCAGATCCGAAGACGACTAATTTGATTTTTCAACAAAAGGAGTGATTTCAAATGGCAGGTACCAGAAAGCTCGGCAGAACCAGCGATCACCGCAAGGCAATGCTCAGAGGTATGGTTACTTATCTCTTGGAGAAAGGCAGCATTGAAACCACCGTCACGAGGGCAAAGGAAGTCCGCTCAATGGCTGAGAAGATGATTACTCTCGGCAAGGAAGCAACACTTCACAACAAGCGTCAGGCTCTTGCATACATCACCAAGGAAGATGTTGTTAAGAAGCTTTTTGACGAGCTCGGCCCGAAGTATAAGGACGTTAACGGCGGTTACTGCCGTATTATCAAAACAGGCCCCCGTCGCGGCGACGCAGCCGAGATGTGCATCATTGAGCTTGTTTGATAGTACCAAAGGTTTAATAAATGCAGCCGGTGCAGTTTTTGCACCGGCTGTTTTCGTTTCAGATTGAAAACAAAACGCCGCCCGCGTAGCATTGCCGGACGGCGTTTTAAAATTTTGCTTCACTTATTCATAAAGCGGATATTTTTTGCAAAGCGCTTCAACGCCGGAGAGAATCTTTTTGCGGCTGTTTTCAAAATCGGTCGCGGCAAGATAAATATATCTTGCAATCTCCCTCATGTCATCTTCAACAAGGCCTCTTGTTGTCACCGCCGCAGTTCCGAGGCGGACGCCGCTTGTGACGGACGGCTTTTGGGGGTCATTTGGAATGGCGTTTTTGTTTGTTGTGATATTGACCGAATCAAGGCGTTCCTCAAGCTCCTTGCCTGTGACACCGAGCGAACGCAGGTCAAGCAGGCAGAGATGGTTGTCTGTTCCGCCGGAAACAAGGTCAATTCCTTCCTTCATCAATTCTGCGGAAAGAGCGGCGCAGTTTTTAACAAGCTGTTTCTGATATTCCTTGAAGCTTTCCGTCAGTGCTTCTCCGAAACAGACGGCCTTTGCCGCAATGACATGCATGAGCGGGCCGCCCTGAGAGCCGGGAAAAACAGCCTTGTTCAGTGCCGCGGCGTGCTCTTTTTTTGCAAGGATAAGGCCGCCCCTCGGACCTCTGAGCGTTTTGTGAGTTGTTGTTGTGACAACATCGGCATAAGGCACGGGGGACATATGAAGTCCGGCGGCAACAAGGCCGGCAATATGCGCCATGTCAACAAAAAGAATTGCGCCGGTCTTTTTTGCAATTTTGCCGATGCGTTCAAAGTCAATCTCTCTCGGATAGGCCGATGCACCGGCAACTATCATTTTCGGCCTGCATTCAAGCGCGGTTTTTTCAAGTGCGTCATAGTCAATGCGGCCGTTTGCGTCAACGCCGTAAGAGAAAAAGTTATAAAGCTTTCCGCTGAGGTTGACCTTTGCGCCGTGAGTGAGGTGGCCGCCGTCCGCAAGGCTCATTCCGAGAACGGTGTCGCCCGGGTTGAGGAAAGCGGTATAGACGGCGAAGTTCGCCTGGGAGCCGGAGTGCGGCTGAACATTGGCGTATTCCGCGCCGAAAAGCTCCTTTGCCCTTTCAATGGCAATGTTTTCAACAATGTCAACGCATTCGCAGCCGCCGTAATATCTTTTTGACGGGTATCCCTCGGCATATTTGTTTGTGAGAACACTTCCCATTGCGGCCATGACCGCCGGGGAAACAATGTTCTCCGAGGCAATAAGCTCAAGCTTTTCGCGCTGTCTTTTGAGTTCAAGCGCCATTGCGTCCGCAACGGCCGGGTCGGTCTCCCTGATGAGGCCGATGCTGTCTTGCAGGTTACTGTACATTATTTACCTCCAAATATAGGTGTCAAATTTGAAAAAAGTAATCAAAACGGGGTTGTGCGCGTGCAGCAACCCCGGGTGAAAAATCACTTAATTACGTCTGTTCCCATGAACTCGCGCAGAACCTCCGGAACGGTGATGCTTCCGTCTGCGTTCTGATAGTTTTCAAGGATGGCGGCAACGGTTCTTCCGATTGCAACGCCCGAGCCGTTGAGGGTGTGAACAAGCCTTGCCTTGCTCTTTGCGTCCTCTTTATATCTGATTGAAGCGCGGCGAGCCTGGAAGTCCTCAAAGTTTGAGCAGGAGGAAATTTCAACATATCTTCCGTATGACGGCATCCAAACCTCAATGTCATAGGTCTTTGCGGAGGAGAAGCCGATGTCGCCGGTGCTCAGAGCAACAACTCTGTATGGCAGACCGAGAAGCTGAAGAACTCTTTCCGCATCGTTGGTGAGCGATTCAAGCTCTTTATAGCTGTCCTCGGGCTTAACGAACTTGACAAGCTCAACCTTGTTGAACTGGTGCTGTCTGATGAGGCCTCTTGTGTCGCGTCCGGCGGAACCGGCTTCCGCTCTGAAACAGGCGGAGTATGCGCAGTATTTGATTGGAAGGCGGCTGCCGTCAAGAATTTCATCGCGGTGCATATTGGTTACGGGAACCTCTGCGGTCGGAATGAGGAAGTAATCATTGGTGAGCTTGAAAGCGTCATCCTCAAACTTCGGAAGCTGGCCGGTACCGGTCATTGAAGCACGGTTAACCATGAACGGCGGAAAAATTTCCGTATAGCCGTGTTTTGTGTGGGTGTTGAGATAGAAGTTGATGACCGAGCGCTCAAGCCTTGCGCCGAGACCCTTGTAAAAATGGAAGCGTGCGCCGGTGACCTTTGCGGCGGTTTCCGGGTCAAGAATTCCGAGTCTTGCACCGATGTCCCAATGCGCCTCGGCCTCAAAGTCAAACTTCCTCGGCTCGCCCCAGCGGCGGATTTCAACATTTTCGCTGTCATCCTTTCCAATGGGAGTGGTTTCGCTCGGGATGTTCGGGAACTCATACATGATGCTCTTCTGTTTGTTCTCAAGAGCGGTGAGCTCATCGTCATCGGCTTTGATTGCGTCCTTGACGGCGTTCATCTCAGCCATAAGCTCGCTTGTGTCCTTGCCCTCTTTTTTGAGCTGAGGAATCATTTTTCCGGCGATGTTCTGGCGAGCTTTGAGCTGATCCCTTTTTGCGGAAAGCTCACGGCGGCGTGCGTCAATTTCAAGAATTTCATCAACAAGGGCGTCCATATCCTTGTTCCTTGTTTTCATTGCTTTTTTAACAAGGTCAGGATTTTCTCTGATAAGTTTAATATCAAGCATAAATCAAGTCTCCTTTTTGAAGCTGAATATCAATCGGGTTAAATAATAGTATATCACAATGGGTAATATTTTTAAAGCTTTTGAGATAAAATTTAAAAAAGCAAAGAATACGGATTTTTTGGCGCAGAATGAGGGTTTTTGAGCGAATTACACAAAACGGCGCGGAAAAATTTTCCAATTAAAATAAAAATGTGAAAAATCTTACAGAAAATCATTGACCGAACGCCTTTTTTATTATAAAATGGTATCGTAAGTTTTTATGCGGCCAAAAGGGAGTGGAGCGGTAGTGGCTGAAAAAAAGAACCGGAGCTATGTTCTCAATTTCATAGCGTTCATTTGCTTCACGGTTGCTCTTTCCCTGATGATTCTTCTGCGCCTTTTTCAGGTTGACCGGTTTGTTGAGTGGTATAACAAATATACCGACACCCTCAACGACTTTGACCGCTGGATCCAGGCGAACGGTGCAACGTGGTTTTCCGTTGCCGTCATTCTTGCGAATTACGCGCTCAAGGCGCTCATTCCGTGGTTTCCGCTTTCCTGCATCTGCGTTGCCGCCGGTGTTCTTTTCAAGTGGTACTGGGCAACGCTCATTAACCTTTTGGGTCTTTCAATCCTTTTCACAATCAAGTTCTTCTGGGGCAGGCGCTACGGCGGCGGAAATGCGGAAAAAATTCTTTCAAAATACGACCGGGCTCATGAATTTGTTGACAAAAGCAAGCTCGGCTCAACCGTCATTCTCTTCCTTTTGCGCCTTGTTCCCGGAACGCCGGTCAACTCCGTCAGCCAGCTTTACGGAACAACAGACATTAACTTTACAAAATATCTCATAGTTTCCCTTGCCGGTTTTTCATATAAGCTTTTTTCATACACAACAATCGGACGTAATGTTTTTGACCCGGCGAGCGCAAAGTTCATTGTTCCGCTCATCTTTCTCTCCCTTTTCACGGGGGTTGCCGTTCTTTCGCTCAACGGCGTGATAAGTCTGACAAAGCTTGGCGGAAAAGGGAAAAAGAAAGAAGAAAAGCAATAATTTTCCTCATTTTAAACTTGGATTAAAACGAATGATATAATGTTATCATAAGCTTTCTGCGTTTATCGCCTTAAGGGTAACATAAGATTAATTGACAATACATAAAAAGGATGGTTTTATGAGCACATATGCCGCGGTGAAAGCCGCACTCACGGAGAAAAAGCTTGATGAAAGCTTTGCTCTCGCTTATTCAAAAAAGCACTTTGAAGAACAATACGGCCGCTTCCTCGGCGTCCTTTCAGATTTTGAAGAGCAATACGGAAAGGATGATGAAAGGGAAATTTCCCTTTTTTCCGCCCCGGGAAGGACGGAGGTCAGCGGAAATCACACCGACCACAACCACGGACGGGTCATTGCCGCCGCGGTTGACCTTGACGCCGTTGCCGCCGCATCAAAAAACGGCGAGGGCATTGTCCGCGTGAAATCAAGGGGATATAACATTGACACCGTTGAAATCACCGACCTTGAGGTCAACTCCGAGGATGCCGGCCACAGCCGTTCGCTTGTCCGCGGAATTCTTGCGCGCTTCAAGGAGCTTGGCTATAACATTGGCGGCTTTGACGCAACAACGGCTTCAAAGGTTCTTTCCGGCTCCGGACTTTCCTCCTCCGCCGCGTTTGAGGTTCTTGTTTGCACAATACTCAACCACCTTTATAACAACGGAAAAATCAGTCCCGTTGAAATTGCAAAAATTTCTCAGTACGCGGAAAATGTTCACTTCAAAAAGCCCTGCGGTCTGCTTGACCAGACGGCCTGCGCCGTTGGCGGCTTTGTTACGATTGACTTTGCCGACCCGGCGAATCCCGTGATTGAAAAGGTTCCGCTTGATTTTGAAAAAACCGGCCATTCGCTTTGCATTGTTGACACAAAGGGCAGTCACAGCGATCTCACGGGCGAATACGCCGCAGTGAGGACGGAGATGGAGCAGGTTGCAGCCTTTTTCGGCAAAAAGGTTCTGCGTGAAATTTCAAAAAAGGACGTCATTGAAAACGCCGGAGCAATTTCAAAGTCCGTTTCCGAGCGCGCCGTTCTCCGCGCTCTGCATTTCTTCAACGAGAACGAAAGAGTGGAAAAGCAAGTCACGTTTTTGAAAGCGGGCGATTTTGAAAACTTCAAAAAGCTTGTTATTGAAAGCGGCTTTTCATCATACATGTATAACCAGAACGTCTATTCAAACAAAGCACCGAAAAACCAGCCCGTTTCTCTCGGTCTTGCTCTGAGCGAGGAGCTTCTCAAAGGCCGCGGCGCGTGGCGCGTTCACGGCGGCGGCTTTGCCGGAACAATTCAGGCCTTTGTTCCAAACGAGCTGCTTGAGCGGTATACCGCCCTCATGAGCTCGGTTTTCGGAAGCGATTCATGCTATGTTCTCAGCATCCGTCCCGTTGGCGGAGCAAAATTCATTTAAAGGAGTGTAATAAGGAAAATGAAAAAGTTGTTCAAAAGCCTGTTGTGTGTTATCCTCTGCTTCTGCATGGTAGCTCCAACGGTTTCAATGGCCTCGGCGGCGGCTGCCGTTGCAAAGGTCAGCAAGGTTACCCTCGTTTCAAGAACGACCTCATCAATCAAAATCAAGTGGACAAAGGTCAAAAGGGCAAAGGGATATCAGGTCTCTTTCTATAACGCGGCCAAAAAGAAATGGATCAGTGAGAAAAAGACAACCGCTCTCAATTATACCGATACCGGTCTTAAAGACGCAACAACATATTCCTATAAGGTCAGAGCCTACACCAAGAAGAACGGAAGGGTTGTTTACGGAAAGTATTCACCCGTTCTCAAAGCAACAACCGTTGCGGCTCCGGTTGCCGTTAAAAGAGTTGAAAAAGTCTCCGCTGCGGCAAGCACGGACAGCTCAATAACCCTCAAATGGCCGAAGGTTGCCGGCGCAACCGGATACTATGTCTTTATCTATAACAAATATCAGAAAAGCTGGGGCGCCGGAAGAGCAACAACCGCTCTTTCATATACCGTTACCGGGCTTAGCACCGGCGCAAACTATGCCTTCAGAGTCAGAGCGTATACCAAGAAGAACGGAAAGGTGTATTACGGAAAATACTCTCCGACCCTCAATGCCCAGACCCGTCCGCAGGCTGTCTCCGGCCTTGCCGTGAAAGCGGTTACTGAACACACTGCCGACCTCACCTGGGAAAAGGCAAGGGGCGCGGCAAGCTATGTTGTTGTTGAATACAACCCGGAAACAAAGAAATATACCGATGTTGCCTCCTCAACGCTCACTTCCTGCACGGTGACAGGCCTTGACTCGCTTTCAACCCATCTTTTTGCGGTTAAGAGCGTTGCAAAGAACGGTTCTCTTGTGACCTATTCCGCACCGTGCAAGACGGTCAGCGCAACAACCCTCCTTTCAACCGTTGAGTCAATCACCGCCAATGTTTCAAAAAACCGCATTGAGTTCAGGTGGACGCCGGTCAACGGAGCGGAGGATTACACAATCTATCGCTGCGACAGCGATGATGTCTGGAAGGAAGTTAAAACAACAAACGATACCATATACTCCTTTGAGGACCTTGAGCCCGGAACGGAATATCTCATCCGCTTCACGGCTTCAGCCGGAAAGCTCACCTCGGAATACAGCCAGACCTTCCGTCTTTCAACAACTCCGGACGTTCCGAAGAACCTTAAGGCCGCAACAACCTCAGAGAAAAAGGTTGCCCTCACATGGGATGCGGCAAAGGGTGCTTCCGGCTATGAAGTTATGCGATACAGCAAGCTTGATTCAACGGAATCCGGCTTTGTTTCCATTGGAACAACGGAAACAAATTCCTTCATTGATGATTCGCTTGAAACCAACACCGCTTACAGCTATAAAGTCCGCGCATACACCGTTGTTAACGGAAAGCGCATTTATGGCGATGAAAGCGACATAATTTTCCATCTTTACAACGCTGCGGAGGATCCGAACAATCCGTGGAAGGACACGGGAAAGCTCGGCGCCGCCGGACTTCTCGGCTATCTCTATGACCCGGAAAGAGACGTTTTCTACACCGCAAAGGATCCGTGGCAGAGAAACTTCGGCTTCAATGTTATTTATGACATTTCAGCCCAGCTCATCCTCCTCAACTATAAGACCAACCGCTTCAAATTCAACTGCAACGGAAAGGACTGGATGATCCAGTTCTGGAAGGGTCATTACGGCCTTGTTGTTTACGGCGGAGAAATCGGTGTATACACCAAGCCCGTTGACAGAGTCATTGAGCATTATGACTGCGCGTCCGATGAAGATATGCTCAGAATGAGCTTCAAGTTCTATCAGTATGACGTTAAGAAGGAGGATTGGGTGTTCTCCTTTGAGCGTCCATACGGCCTTTACTGGTGGTGCACCGGCTTCAAGATCGGTAACAACGGCGGCGGTTATGACACCAAGTTCTCAAACTATCGCATTGACGCAAGAATCACAATGAAGAACTTTGAAATGCTCAACGCGTTCACAAAGTCTCTCAAGGACGGCGGTCAGGCATACACGGTGGACGGACTTGACGTTTATCTGACCTGGATC
Source organism: Ruminococcaceae bacterium UBA6416 (assembly GCA_002438505.1). Lineage (GTDB taxonomy): Bacteria > Bacillota > Clostridia > Oscillospirales > Acutalibacteraceae > UBA6857. The sequence goes on from DJPI01000054.1 coordinate 13,745, forward strand.
TGATAAATTTTTGAAAAAGCTGAAAACCCCTTGACATATCCGTCAAGGGGTGTATAATTAACAAGTTAATAATTGAAAATTTTCCTTATTGAGAGTAGCTGAGGGAACAGGCCCTTTGAAGCTCGGCAACCTGCTTTTTGCAAGGTGCCAAATCCTGCGGTATCGACCGAAAGATAAGGTTTTATCTCCGGTCTGAAAAACGGCCGGAGATTTTTTCTTTCGTTTTTCACCGTGAAAAATCAAAAGGAAAGAGAAATGAAAGGAGCATTTTTTAAAAAATGACAAAACATCTTTTTACCTCGGAATCCGTTACAGAGGGACATCCCGACAAAATCTGTGACAAAATTTCCGACTCGGTTCTTGACGCAATTTTTGAAAAAGACCCCAATGCCCGCGTTGCCTGCGAGACCGCGATAACAACGAATCAGGTTCTCATCATGGGTGAAATCAGCACGGATTCCTCTCCGGACATTGAGGCGATTGCGCGCAAGGCAATCTGCGATATCGGCTATGATTCACCCGAAAAGGGCTTTGACGGAAACACCTGCAAGGTCATCATCACTCTTGACAAACAGTCCGGAGACATTGCAATGGGCGTTGACAAATCGCTTGAGCTCAAGGACGGCGAGGAGGACAGATACAACCTCAACGGAGCCGGTGACCAGGGCATGATGTTCGGCTTTGCCTGCGATGAAACTCCGGAGCTTATGCCGCTGCCCATTTCCCTTGCGCATAAGCTCACAAAAAAGCTCACTGAGGTCAGGAAGAACGGCACTCTCCCATATCTCCGCCCGGACGGAAAAAGCCAGGTTACGGTTGAATATGACGATGGAAGACCCGTTGCCGTAACGGCGGTTGTTGTTTCCTCTCAGCACAGCGAGTCGGTTTCTCTTGAGCAAATCAGAAAAGACATTGAGGAATATGTTATAAAGCCCGTCATTCCGGCTGAGCTTATGAGGGCGGACACAAAGATTTATGTCAACCCCACCGGCCGCTTTGTTATCGGCGGACCGCAGGGGGACAGCGGACTCACCGGAAGGAAGATTATTGTTGACACCTACGGCGGATATTCACGCCACGGCGGCGGCGCTTTCTCCGGAAAGGATCCGACAAAGGTTGACCGCAGCGCGGCCTATGCGGCAAGATATGTTGCAAAGAACATTGTTGCGGCCGGTCTTGCCTCAAAATGTGAGGTTCAGCTTGCATATGCAATCGGAGTTGCAAAGCCCGTTTCCGTCCTTGTTGAAACATTCGGAACGGCAAGGATTGATGAGGGAAGAATTGCGGAAATTGTGAATGAGGTCTTTGATCTGCGTCCGGCGGCCATTATTGACATGCTGCACCTGCGCGCTCCGATTTACAGCCCGCTTTCCTCTTACGGCCATGTTGGAAGAGAGGAGCTTGGCGTTCAATGGGAAAAGACGGACAAGGTTGATGAAATCAAAAAGCTTGCCGGTCTTGAATAAGATTTAAATTAATAAAAAACTGCCGCTTCACGGGTTTCCGTTTTGCGGCAGTCTTTTTTGTTATACGCTGAACATTCCGGCATCGGCCGGGGTTTTGAATTCCTTGATGCTGTAATTTGTTGTTGCGCTCGGAGAGATGACTTGAATGATAACAAGCTCATCACCCTTGAAGAAAAATTTTCTGACGTTTCCGTTTGAGTCGGTAACATAGTTGACCTGACACGGGCGGTTGTCAATGCGCTCAATCGTTGAGTTGATTCCGGCTTTTGGGAACTGAACCTTTCCGGAAAGGTCGGTCATGTTGAATCCGGCGGAGAAAAGGTCATTAAACTTGACGCTCTTTCCGTCAATGACGAAATACATCAGCGCACTCTTTTTGTCATATACGATACGTGCGGCGCGATTCGTTTCAAAATCGGTCTTGACGGCAACAATGCCGTCCCTTTCCGCAAAGGTCACGCGGCGGCCGCCGATTTCAGAAACATTCGTTGTGAATGTCATCTGATAGTTTCCGCCTTCAACAAGGTTTGTATATTTCAAAACCTTGTATGAACCGGTGGTGATTTTTGCCGTTGCACCGGCGGTATATTTCGGAAGCTCACCGTAAATTGTTGTGCCGCCTTCCTTTCTGTACGGTCTGACGGAGAACATGTATGAGCCGCTGTCAAGGTCGGTGAGGGTATATGTTCTTGCGCTTTTGACGTCGTCAAGAATGATGCTGTAGCGTCTTTCGGGGTTGTAATAATAGACAAGATAACCCGTTGCGCCGGCAACGGCGTTCCACTTGAGCTGAACGGCGTTCGGCTTCGGATAGGAGATATAGACGGCCTCCGCAGGCGCCGGACGTGTGATGGCCTTGAGAACCGGAGAGTATGCGCTGCGGTAATATTTGTTGTTAACAAGCTTATAAGCTCTGACGCTGTAGCGATAAGTTGTTCCGGGCTTGAGGTTTTTGATTGTTGCTTTTGTTGTTGAAACCATTGCAACTCTTGTGTATTCCTTTGTTGAAAGGTCATAGGCAAAAACCGAGTATCCGGAAACGAACGGGCTTCTGTTCCAAGTCAGCGTGAAGGAGTTGGAGCTTGATTCGCTGACCTTGAGGCCGGTAACAGTCTGAGGAACAATGCTGAAGGAGACGGTTTTGCTGCTTCTGTATCCGTTCTTTTTAATTCCGGTGACAGTGACCCTTCCTTTTCCGATGCTCTTGTTTGAGGAATAGCTGACCGTGTAATGCGTTCCTTTTTTGAGCGTCTTTTTGCCGTATGTCACTTTGACGGATGGAGTGAGATATTTTCCGGTGTATGTCACGGATGAAGCAACCGTAACCTTGCATTTTGACATCTTGACGGTTGTTACGGGTTTAACAATTTTGAAAGAGAGGGTTCGGCTTCCGGTGTAGCCTTTCTTTTTGACGCCGGTCACGGTGACTTTTGCCGTTCCAACATTTTTGTTTGAGGAATATTTAACGGTGTAATGCTTGCCCTCTTTGAGCGTTTTTTTGCCGTATGTCACGGTGACTTTCGGCTTTTGCGCTTTTCCGTTGTAGGTTACGGATGTTGAGGAAAGCTTGATTTTGCAGTTTGAAATGTGCACCACCGAGGCGGCGTTTGCAACAATGCCGCCGCTGCCCGGAAAGGCGGTTGCGGCATATGCCGATGAAAAAATCATCATTGCCGCAAGAAGAACCGAAAACAGGCTGATTTTAAATTTCTTAGTACGCATAAGCATCCTCCTATTACTTTCTTGAGTTGACAAATGAAACAAAGCGCATGAAGCCCTCTTTGCCCTCTGCGGTACGCTTATAGACTCCGGCGTGTTCAAGCACCTTTGAAAAAACAATTCCGATTTCCTTTTTGAGGATATCCTCAGTGTTTTCCTCGGTGAAGCTGTATTTATCCTTAAAAGACGCAAGCCATGCAGCGTGCTTTGAAAGAACGCTGTCTGATGAGATGTCGCGGTTTTCAAGAATGGCCTTTTTCAAAAGGGCAATCTCGTTTTTGAGTCTTGCCGGAAGAACGGCGAGTCCCATGACCTCAATGAGGCCGATGTTTTCCTTTTTGATGTTGTGAAGCTCCGGGTGCGGATGAAAAACGCCGAGCGGATATTCCTTTGTTGTGATGTTGTTGCGCAGAACAAGATCCATTTCAAAATCTTCACCCCTGCGTCTTGCAATGGGGGTAACGGTGCTGTGCTTTTCGCCGTCCGTTTCTGAGAAGATGAAGCATTTTTCGTCCGTATATCCGCGCCACGCCGTGAGAATTTTATCGGCAAGTTCAACGAGCCGCTCCTTCTCCTTTGAGCGGATGCGGATGACGGACATCGGCCACTTGACAATCCCGGCCTTTACATCCTCAAAGCCTTTGAAGGCAATTTCCTTTTCAACCGGCGCCTTTGCCATTGCGAATTCATAACGGCCGCCCTGAAAATGCTCATGAGAGAGGATTGAACCGCCGACAATCGGCAAATCTGCGTTTGAGCCAACAAAGTAATGGAGGAAAAGCTCAGTGAAGTCAAGAAGCTTTTTGAATGCACTTCTGTCAATTTTCATCGGGACATGCTTTTTGTTGAAAACAATGCAGTGCTCGTTATAGTAAACATAGGGTGAATATTGGAAGCCCCAGTCGCAGCCGTCAATGGTGATGGGGATAATGCGGTGATTCTGACGCGCCGGGTGGTTCATTCTTCCGGCATAGCCCTCGTTTTCCGGGCAGAGCAGACATTTCGGATAGCCGCCTTGGGGAGCAAGCTTTGCGGCGGCAATTTCCTCGGGCGTTTTCTCCGGCTTGGAAAGGTTGACGGTGATGTCAAGAGTTCCGTAATCACTCTCGCTCGTCCATTTAAGGTCGCGTATTACGCGGTAGCGGCGTATGTAATCACTGTCACAGGAGAGCTTGTAGTAATAATCAGTTGCCTTTTTTGGCGATTGGGCATAAAGCGAGTAAAACTTTTTTGCAACAAAGGACGGACGCGGAACAAAAACACTCATGAGCTTTGTGTCAAAAAGGTCGCGTGCGGTAACGGTGTTTTCAATGATGCCCTTTTCGGCGGCAAAGTCAAGCAGGAAGGCGAGTATGGTGTCAAGACGTTCCTCGTTGTCTGCAACAACGCAGTCCTCATATTCATCAAGTCTGAGCAGCTCAAGAATGCGGTTAGTGCAGTAAATCTCATCGCCCTTTTCAATCAGGCCGCAGCCGAGCGCGTATTTCACAAGAAGTTTGATTTGTTTGTATATCATTATATATAGCCTCCATCCGTTTTTTAAGGCGCGCCAAAAAAGACTGCACCAACTTATACACTATAATAATACACCAAAAAGCACTGCGAATCAATACACCGGAAACATTTTCTTCTTCAATGGCTGTTGCAGCTTTATGACATGATTACAAACATAACATATTTGTTGATTTTGTGAGTCTTTTTGAATATAATACATCATGCTTACAGATGACTTAAAATTCTTTTTGAGGTGTATTGATGAAGAATAGATTTTTGACTCACCTTTCCGCGCAGAGTGCGCGGCTCAAAAGTGAGGGGAGCATTCCCGGTTACATCTTCTGGTGGGCGGCGAGGCTTATGATGATTTTTGCCGTTTTTTACACAAGGGGAAAGGTTGCTCCGGCGCTGTATCTTGCAATCTGTCTCAACACGCTTGCAACCTTTGCGGTGACGCTGCTTTCCGCTCTTTTTCCGGAAAAGCTTTTCCTCGGCCGTCTTTCATTCAAGGTTCAGAATTACATTGACCTGTTCGTTCTCCTTGGGAGCTTTTTCTGCTATTGTGTGAATATGTATGCTGTCATCAACGATTATGACAAGCTTCAGCATTTTTTTGCCGGTTTTCTCGGCTGCTTCCTTGGGATGGAGCTTTTGAAGTGCATGTTCCCCAAAAATGAGATTGACAGACGCGTTTCCTTCCTTTGCGGAACGGGCTTTTCCGTTTGGCTCATTGTCATCTGGGAGGCGTTTGAGTTTCTTGCGGACTTTTTTATTCCGGGTTCAAACAATCAGGGTTATACCTACGGCCCGAATTATGACATGATCTTTTTCAAAATCTTTGGAAAGGGTGCTCAGAATGAGGGTCAGGCCGCGCTTTTTGACACAATGTTTGACATGATTTTTGCGCTTGTTGGAATCTTTGCTGCAATCGCGTTCTTTCTTGTTATATATGAAGCCGGAAAGAGGAAGAAAAGGAAGCTCGGAGAAGAAAAGGAGAAAGAAAAAATCTCCGGCTGACCGGAGTTCATTTTAAACTTAAAACTGCCGCAGACGGAAAGATTATCCGCTTGCGGCAGTGTTTTTATGCGTTAACATTTTTAACGGCGGCTCGTGCTTTCTTCTTCCGCCGGACGGCAAGGATAATAAGCACGGCGGCAATCAGAACAGGCGCCGCCAAAACAACAGGCAAGACCACTCTTGTTGTCTCATGGGTATAGCTGACACGCAGCACATTGTCATATTCGGTGCTCATCGGCTTTGGTACCTTCGTTGAAAGGCTGAACGCCGCAAAGCCGCCGAAGTTTTTTGCGGTCTTTGCCGGATGTGTATGCCAGCCGAGTTCTCCCTGCAAGGCAGTTGAAAGAACCGTCAGCTTTTCGTCAATCGTCCAATCATCAGCCGGATTTTTCTTTGAGTAATCCTCGGCATAGAACGAGTCTGAAACATAATTGAGAATTTCTTCGTTCCATGTTACCGAGATATAATCCGCGTCTCTGATGAGCGGCTTTTTGCTTGCCCACTCCCAGTAACAGCTGACCGCTTCGCCGGTAATGTTTCCGTTTGAGGGGTCTTTGAGCCGTGCGCTGACCATGTTGAGAACAAGGCCGGAGGCGGAATCTTTTTGAACATACGGCAAATCTTTTTTCTGCTCCACGCAGTCAACCTCACTGTTTCCAATGAGGTCAATGATTTTTTCAAGAGCAGAATCGCTGATTTTTTTCAAAAATTCCTCCTCATAGCCATAGGACAAAAGGCGGCTGAAGTTTTCGCTTTCCGTTGCCGCAAAGGTGGGAACGCAAAGGATTGAGATTAAACAAATTGCGGATAAAAGGGTCAGAAATTTGAATCTAAGTTTTTTCATTACCTCACCTCCTAAGGTATAATTATTATACAATATTTTTTTTGCATTTGTCAAGCTAGATGTTAGATGTTAGATTTTGCGGAAATTTTATGTGGTGCAAGGAGCGAGGTCTTTGCCATCTTTGCATTAAGCCTTGAGAAAGGCTGAACCTGACTCCTTCCGCAAAAAATCTGCGAGCAGGAACAAGGCGGAGCTTAACGGCTATAAAAACACAGGGAAAGGCGCGAACCTAGTAGACTGCAATTAGCGG
>DJPI01000054.1:20578-27089 GCA_002438505.1 Ruminococcaceae bacterium UBA6416
GGATTTGTCCGATTGTGAGGGGGCTTTTGCAGGAGTGATGTTGTAGGCGCACCGGAGCCGGAAGTCCGATTTTCCCCCGCAAATCGGATTTTCGGACTCCAAGTGCGCCGTACTTAAAAGAGTCTTTTTGGGTACTTTTGAGACGATTGTCAAAAGTACCCCCAGCGGCGCGTGGAAACCTGAAAAGAAAATGAAAACTTTAAAATAAAAGATAATGCAAAAAAATGGGGCCTCAAGCGACCCCCGTACGAGTTGAGCCTTATTTTTTGCTCTGAAAAATCCAACATCCAAAATCTAAGCCGGTAGATATTTACTAAAGGCTTGGCATATGTTATAATCTAAATAATCAAAGGAGGAAACGTAATGAAACTTGTTATTCTTGACGGTTACGCCGAAAACCCCGGCGACCTTTCCTGGGACGGACTGAAAACGCTTGTTGATGACTTCACCGTCTATGACATCACCTCGCCGCAGGACATTATTGCGCGCAGTCTTGACGCGGATATTCTTGTCACAAACAAAACGCCGATCACAAAAGAGACGATTGAAAAGCTTCCGAACCTCAAGTTCATTGCCGTCCTTGCAACGGGCTTCAATGTTGTTGACTGCGCGGCGGCAAGGGAGAGGGGAATCCCCGTTTCAAACATACCGGCATACAGCACGGACTCGGTTGCGCAGCTTGTTTTTGCGTTCATGCTTGAATTTTCAAACCGCGTTGCCCTCCACAGCGAAAGCGTTAAAAACGGAGACTGGGAAAAAAGCGAGCATTTTTGCTATACAAAAGCGCCGCTTTCCCTTCTTTCCGGAAAAACGCTCGGAATTGTCGGCTTTGGCCGTATCGGATTTGCCGTTGCGGAAATTGCGAACGCTTTCAAAATGCGTGTACTGGCCTTTTCGCCGCATACAAAAACCTATGACGGCTTTGGCTCGGTTGAGTTCTGCGGCCTTGAAAAGCTTGTTAAGGAGAGCGACTTTGTTTCGCTTCATTGTCCGCTGAATGACGGAACAAAGGAAATGGTGAATGCGGACTTCCTCGGAAAGATGAAAAAAACGGCTTTTCTTATAAATACCGCGCGCGGCGGCGTTGTTAACGAAAAAGACCTTGCCGCGGCGCTTGAGAACGGTGAGATTGCCGGAGCCGGACTTGACGTCCTTTCCGCCGAACCGCCGAAAGGCGGAAATGTGCTCATCGGAGCAAAAAACTGCCTCATCACGCCGCACATTGCGTGGGCAAGCCTTGAGGCACGGACAAGACTTTTAAACATCTTTCTCAAAAATGTTGAAAACTTTTCAAACGGAACGCCAATCAATGTTGTGAACTGAAAAATTTTGCGACAGATGTTTGATTTCAGACTTTTTTAAAAAAAGCTATTTTCAATTTTTCACTGTTGTGGTATACTTACTTAGTATGTATATGAAAAAGGAAAGGCAGCAGTAATATGGGAAAAACCATCGCCATAGTTAATCAAAAGGGCGGAGTTGGAAAAACAACAACCGCCGTGAACCTTGCCGCGGCCGTTGGAATGAAGGGCTATAAAACGCTGCTTGTTGACATCGACCCCCAGGGCAACGCAACAAGCGGACTCGGCTTCAGCAAAAGGGATACCGAAATTTCAACCTATGACATGATGATAGGAAGCGCCTCGGCCGCCGATATCCTCAAGGAGACAAAGTTCAAAAACCTTGACCTCCTTCCGGCCAACATGAACCTTGCCGGTGCGGAGCTTGAAATTGCCGACCTCACCTCGCGTGAGGCAAGAATCAAAAATGCCCTTGCGCCGCTGCGTGAAAATTATGACTTCATCATTCTTGACTGTCCGCCGTCTCTCGGCCTCATCACAATCAATGCCCTTTGCGCCGTTGACAGCGTTCTTGTTCCAATTCAGTGCGAATTTTATGCTCTTGAAGGTCTTTCGCAGCTGATGAACACGGTCAGGCAGGTCAAGCGGAAATATAATCCGCTCATTGACATTGAGGGCGTTCTGCTGACGATGTTCGATGGCAGGCTCAACCTCACTCAGCAGGTTGTTTCCGAGGTCAAGCGCTTTTTTCCGCAAAAGGTGTTCTCCGTTGTGATTCCGCGCAATGTCCGCCTTTCGGAGGCGCCCTCGTTCGGTCAGCCCGTTTCATATTATGACAGGCTGTCAAAAGGCAGCAGGGCATATGACGAGCTTGCGGACGAGTTCCTCAAAAAGAACGGAAAAATTCCGCTCGCATAATTTTTTCTCATATCAGCAACGAAAGCAAAGGAGAGAATGAATAATGGCTGCAAAAAACAAGGGCGGTCTCGGCAAAGGCCTTGACGCACTTTTTATGGATAATTCGATTGAAGAGGAAGCAAAGTCTGCCGTCAAGCTCAAGCTGAATGACATTGAGCCGAACCGCGCCCAGCCCAGAAAGAGCTTTGATGAGGATGCGCTTGAGGAGCTTGCAAACAGCATCTCAACCCACGGCGTGATTCAGCCTCTGCTTGTCCGTCCTCTTGCGGACGGCGGATATCAGCTCATTGCAGGCGAGAGAAGGTGGCGCGCGTCAAGAATGGCCGGGCTGACCGAGGTTCCGGTTGTTATCCGCGAGATGAGTGACAGCGAGGCCATGGAGCTTGCGCTTGTTGAAAACCTTCAGCGTGAGGATCTTAACCCGATTGAAGAGGCGCAGGGTCTTGCGCTTTTGATGGAAACATACGGCCTGACTCAGGAGCAGGCGGCAAAGCGCGTTGGAAAAAGCCGCCCGGCGGTTGCAAACTCAATGAGACTTCTCTCTCTTCCTCAGGATGTTCTTGCAATGGTTGAACGCGGAGAGCTTTCCGCCGGCCACGCAAGAACGATTCTTGCGCTTGAGGACGAAAAGCAGATTTCTGCCCTCGCCGGTGAGATTGTCAAAAAGAACCTTTCCGTCCGCGAAACGGAGCGTGCCGTCAAGGCACTGCTAAAGGGTGACGTTAAGCACGAAAAACGGCCGAAAAAGCGCGATACCTATTACGATGAGGTTGAGCTTGCGGTCACTCAGTCACTCGGAAGGAAAGCGAAGGTCTCCCTTTCAAGCGGCAACAAAGGCACGCTTGAAATTGAGTTCTTTGGAAAAGAGGACCTTTCAAAGCTCATGAAGCTTTTTGAGTGCTAGCTTCCAGACGCTGGACACTGGAGATTTTAAATTGGGAAGCAACGTGCGTTATGTCCGGATTATTTTAGATAATAGATAAGAGATAATAAATAATAGATATTTTTCTAAATTCAATATTTAGCCTTGTGGGAGAATTGACTTGAAATGTCTAGCGTCTAGCATCTGGAATCTGGAATCTAGAATGCCTGACGGGAGGTACCAATGGAAGAAATTATTGAAAAACTGCAAAATTTGTTGCGGAAACTTTCTCTGCGCGGGGACGGTATAAAACGGTTTCTCACCAATAAGATTTTGCTTTCGGTTTTTGCCGCCGCAGTGGCGCTCATTGCGCTTGTCTCGGCTGGCACAATCATAAAGGAGAAAACGACTGACGTTCAAAGCGAGACCGAGCCTATGGCTGCGGAAATGGGACGCGCTGTTGTTGACAGCAGCACACCGCAGGAGCTGAAGGCGAGTTTCCTTCTTGCTGTATGCAGCGAAAGCGAGAGAAAAGTGCGGCTGGTTGCCTGTCTCTCGGCCGACAGCGAAAAGGGCAATTTTAAAATTACCTATATCCCGGCATCGCAGCGCTGTGAGGTCGGCTCCACCGGGGGCAGTATTGAGGAGCATTACAAGCGCTCCGGTTCCGATGGGCTGATTTGGGCTGTCCGTGCCTGCACGGGAAAGGATGTTGACCGCCATGTTATCATTGACGAAAAGGACGCCGCCGATATCTTCAAAGTGTTCGGTGAGCAGACGCTCAACATTCCACATGAGGTGCGCCACGAGTACAACGGAATCAGCTTCATTATCAATGAGGGCATCCAGAAGCTCTCGGCGGACAACATGGCGAAGTACCTTTCATATCTTTGCGACAGCGGCGCCGAGGAGGAGGAAAGCATCACCGGACTTGTTTCGCACTACCTGCGCCTTTCTTTTGAAACGGACGACGAAACCACCCTTGAGGGGCGGTTTGACTCGCTCGTGAATCTGCTCAAAACCGACATCTCGGCAATGGATATTGCAACCTACGGAGCGCTGCTTTCCTCGTTTCTTGAGTGAATGAAAACAATTTGAAGCTTTAATTTGTTCCGGCAGACCTTTGCGGATACGTTTTCACGTTTGCGCAGGGGTCTGCCGGGCGTGTTATTGTATGAGCGATTGCTGCTTTGCTATACATCAATAGCCGGCACCGTATCAAGTAATTTATAACATATCATTTTTGAATATGCTAAATCAACAAAAAAGCGACAAAAACCCTGTTGATATGTACCATTGAAACACGCAAACAATTATAATATAATATAAATGTAATGAGGGCAAATAAAAAAGCAAAGTAGTACTTTATATAATGTACAACAATAAGATGACATAATAAAATATATATTATTTATGAATATTAAAAAAGAAGGTGTGTCGTATGAAAATATAAGTTAAGTGCAGGACATGATTGATATTTAAAAATGAGGAGGCATATTATGAAAAAATCAATAGCATCTATAATTTGTATGTGTATGATAATGACGGTGCTTATGCCTATCTCATATTCAGCACATATTTACAGTGGAAAAGTTTACTATATTATGAATAAAAATTCAAAAAAAATATATTACAGTATCTTCAAACAATTACTTAGTACAGAAACCATTAGACAATACTGAAAACCAAAGATTTTTAGCAACAAGAGTTGAGACAATCAATGGCATTGATTATTATGAATTTGTGTCTGATAAAGATCACATTTTGTATATTGATGTAGATGGGGCAGCAGACATTAACAACACGCTCATTAAAGTTTACAATAAAAATGATTCATTTTCACATGCGCAAAGATTTAGGCTTATAGCTAATCCGGATGGAAAGACATACAAAATTATGCCAAAACTTAGCCAAACGCGTGTTATTGAAGTTCAGAATTGCAGTACAGCCAACAATGCTGCTATCCAGTTGTTTTCAAGGCATCCGGACAACCATAATTACAGTCCGGCTCAGGAATGGTATATATATTATGCAAAGAAAAGTATAATTACTTGGAATTGCGTTGATAGTGGAAAGCACTTGGATTGGCAAGCTACTACCAAATATGAGAATATTATTCCACAAGCTGCAGCAGTTTGGAATGGATATAAGAGCGGAGTGATTAGAAAGGATAATGTGTTGAGCCTTAATGATGTGACAATATCAGATAACGCAGGCTTGGGAGGAAGTGCGGCACTCACTTATCCGGAAGGAAGAATAGAACTAAATACTACAGTGCTTGACTCTTGCTCACAAAACGCTAGGCTAAATACAATTATCCATGAACTTGGACACGCACTTGGCATGGGACATTTAAACCGCAGTGATAATGTCATTAATTGGTTTATGAATGAAACCGTTGCTTTAGATGATTTTAACCGTAATTCATACGATATGGCCTATAGTAACTATTAATACATTAATTTATGAGGTGATATTTAATGAAAAAGGCATTATGCATCATAATTATTATTGCGCTTGCCATCGGCGGAACGGTCGCCGGTGTGGGCGTTTACAGAAAGCAGAAAATCAACACGATTGAAAGCACGGTGTACCCTCTGACGGTGGATGTTAATACACTTGAAAGAAAAGAATTCAGCGGTAGTTATGCTTTCGACATTTTTAAACTTGAAAAGTTCATCGGCTTTGTGGATTATGTGTTTGTCGGCAGGGTTGATAAGCTCATCGGAACATCATACCGTGATGTGATTTACATGGACGACGGCAGAATATCTGCGATACCTTATACCAACTATATGGTGACGGTTGTGCGCAACATTAAAGGAGAGCTTCAAACCGGAAAGTCAATTCCACTTGCCAAACACGGCGGAGTGAGCTATGACAACAAGAGCCTTGTTATCGGAAACGGAGATTCTTTGCCTCAAGAGGGAGGATATTACATCTTTTCGGGATATGCCGATAAAAACGGGGAACTGTATATTGTTGACCCAAACTCAAGCGTTCCTCTTGATGCTTCTTTCGAGTCGGAAAAGAATAGCGAAAACATTGACAGCGCAATCAAAAAATATGTTAATGCCGTAAAGAATCAAGACACGTCTGTAAGACTTGGCGAAAGAAACAAAAGCAAATATGAAGTGAAATGATATTAAAACCGTTGGAGGGCAAAGGGCGAATCGGTGCCTTTTGACAGACTTGATTTTCGGACGAATTTGACTGATATAAGCAGACCTTTGCGGATACGTTTTCACGTTTGCGCAGGGGTCTGCGTTTTTGCTTAAATGGCTTTGAAAAAGGCTTTGAAAAAATCAAAAAAACTTTTAGAAAAGTGTTGACAAAGTGAAAATCATGTGATAAAATAGCAAAGCTGTTTTCGTACAGAACGAAACAAACCGCTTATGAAACCCCGAAAAAACTTTTTGAAAAAGTTTAA
>DJPI01000065.1:0-29227 GCA_002438505.1 Ruminococcaceae bacterium UBA6416
GACACAGATTATAAAATTTCAACAAAGAGCTTTACACCGGCCGAATATGAACAGATGGCTGTAAAAACAGTTAAATCGGTTGAATCCAAGTAAAGCACAAAAACCGCACCCCTCCCGCCGCTTGACTTTTCTTTTGCGGTCGGGTATCATGAAAGGGCAATCACGTTTGGCTGCCCTTTCATTTTTTTATAATCGGAGAAAACTATGGATATCAAAAAGCTTGAAGTTTTTATCAACGCCGTTGACCTCGGAAGTCTCACAAAGGTTGCCGAGGTAATGGGATACACTCAGTCGGGAATAACCCACGTTATAAACGCACTCGAAAAGGAGATGGGCTTTCCCCTGCTCATAAGAAGCCGCAACGGCGTTGCTCCAACGCCCGAGGGTGCGCGGCTCATTCCCTCAATCCGCGCAATGCTTGTCCATTCAGGCCAGCTTGAAAAGGAAATTTCACTTATCAGACAGCGCAAAACCGGGGTTATCCGCGTCGCCGCATACACAAGTATGCTCATGCACTGGCTGCCGCTCATTGTTAAAAGGTTTCATGAAAAATTTCCGGACATTGCCGTTGAGCTTTCCTCCTCAAGCATTGACGGAACATATCAGATGCTTGAAGCCGGTGACATTGACCTCGCCTTTGCAAGCAGACAGAAAGCTTATCCGGATTTTGATTATGTCCATCTGCGCAATGACTCGCTGCTTGCAATTCTTCCAAACACACAGGAAAACAAAAAGCTTAACTGCTTTCCGATAAGTCTTTATGAAAACAAGGACTTCATAATGCCGTATTTCGGCTTTGACAAGGACATTCTCTGCGTTTTTGAGCGCGAAAACGTGATGCCGAACATTGAGCCTGCATATGTTGACGACCAAACGGTTATTATCATGGTTGAACACAAAATGGGAATCAGTATGCTCTCGGAGCTTGTCATGCAGGGCAACACCAATAACGTCATTGCCCTCCCCGTTGTTCCCGAAGCGCACCGCGAGCTGGTTATCGGCCTCAAGTCGCTCAAAACCGCCTCGCTTCATGTCCGCGAGTTCATCAACTGCTCAAAGGAGACTCTCATTGACATCTATGGCGACGAAAAATAACGCCCACCTGTGAACTATTCCGAGCAGTACGCTATACATTACGACTCGTAATACTTCCACTTTAAACCAGCAAATTGCTTTCACGGCTTGTTTTGGCTTTTAACGTCGAAATAAGCTGTATTTTTTATGCATTATGCTACATTTTAGCTTGAGTTTTTGGTGTTTTAGTGCAAAAGACTGAAAAATCAGAACCTTTAATGAACCTTATTGACAATTAAAAAGCGTAATGCTATAATTCTTGCAACATACTGAGAGAGGAGATGCGGGGTTACCCGCCCGGCGCGAAAGCACTCCCTTAGATATGAAAATATATTGTTCAGAAAGGACGATTCACAATGAAAACCTTTAAAAGAGTAATGGCTCTTGTAATGGTCGCTGCGCTTTGCCTTGTTTGCTTTGCGGCTTGCGGCGGCTCAAATGATGACACAACAACCTCCGGCGCTGCATCAGACAGCTCGGAAAGCACCTCAGGCTCCGCCGCAGCAACCGCCGCAGCAACCGGCGCAGCATTCAAAATCGGTTCAACCGGACCGCTCACCGGCGAGGCCGCAATTTATGGCACCGCAGTTATGAACGCAGCAAAAATTGCCGTTGATGAAATCAACGCCGAAGGAAAAATCAAGCTTGAGTTCAAGGGCGAGGATGACGTTGCAGACGGCGAAACCGCTGTTAATGCTTATAACAAGCTCATGGACTGGGGTATGCAGATTCTCATGGGACCGGTTACAACAGGTTCCGCAATCGCCGTTGGCGCAAAGACATATGAGGACAGAGTTTTCTCCCTCACTCCGTCAGGCTCTTCAACAGACATCATTTCCGGCAAGGACAACTTCTTCCAGGTCTGCTTCACCGACCCGAACCAGGGCACAGGTGCTGCCGACTATATGGCAGAGAACATGAAGGACGCTAAGGTTGCTGTTATCTATCGTAACGATGACGCTTACTCACAGGGTATCCACGATACTTTTGTTAAGGAAGCAAAGGCAAAGGGCATTGAGGTTGTTTATGAAGGCACCTTCACCAAGGACACCGCAACCGACTTCTCCGTTCAGCTCACCGCTGCAAAGTCAAAGGGTGCTGACACCATCTTCCTTCCGATTTACTATCAGCCCGCATCAGTTATCCTTAAGCAGGCAAAAGACATGGGATATAAGCCGACCTTCTTCGGTGTTGACGGAATGGACGGTATCCTCACAATGAAGGGCTTTGACGCAAAGCTTGCAGAAGGTGTAATGCTTCTTACTCCGTTCTCAGCTGACGCTGATGACGCCAAGACTCAGGCCTTTGTCAAGAAGTATAAAGAAGCATACGGCGACACTCCGAACCAGTTTGCAGCAGACGCTTATGACGGAATTTATATCATTGCAGACGCTCTTCAGAAAGCCGGCTGCACTCCGGATATGTCCGCTAAGGATATCTGTGAAAAGCTTATTGAAGTTATGCCGACCCTCAAATTTGACGGTCTTACCGGTGAAGGTATGACATGGTCAAAGACCGGTGAAGTTTCAAAGGCTCCGCGTGCTGTTGTTATCAAGGATGGCACTTATGTTACTCCCGGCAAATAATTAAAGCTGCTTTTCTCCTCTTTATATAAGCAAAACAAACGCCGACCGTCCGAGCAATTCTTTCGGCGGTCGGCATTGCCTTTTCAGACGGCACAGTTTTGAGGTTTCTGAAAACCGCCGCAAAAAAGCGATGGCTTTCAGAGACCTCAAGAAAAGATTATAAGAGATTATAAAAAGAAAAACAAATTTGAGTATAAAAACGAGGTGTGTTAAATGGAATTTCTTTCATATTTAATCAGCGGAATCAGCCTCGGAAGCGTTTATGCAATCATTGCTCTCGGCTACACAATGGTTTACGGCATTGCAAAAATGCTGAACTTTGCCCACGGCGATGTCATAATGATCGGTGGCTATGTTTCATACATCACCGTTTCCTCGCTGAATGTTCCCGGATGGCTTTCGGTTATTATTGCAATGGTTGTCTGCACGGTTCTCGGCATCGTCATTGAGGGACTTGCATATAAGCCGCTGCGCTCCGCTCCGTCGCTCGCCGTTCTCATCACCGCCATCGGCGTTTCATATTTCCTTCAAAACTCCGCCCTCCTCATCTGGGGCGCAGACCCGAAAACCTATAAGCCGCTTGTTGACGGCAACTTCAAGCTTTTTGACGGTCAGCTTTCAATTTCATACGTCTCAATTCTGACCGTTGCCGCCTGCATCGTCATCATGATTGCGCTTTCCGTCTTTACATCAAAAAGCAAAATGGGCAAGGCAATGCGTGCCTGCTCCGAGGACAAGGGCGCGGCTCAGCTCATGGGCATCAACGTCAACCTCACAATTTCAGTAACCTTCGCAATCGGCTCGGCTCTTGCCGCAATCGCCGGTGTTCTCCTCCTTTCCTCTTATCCGTCACTGATGCCAACAACCGGTTCAATGCCCGGAATCAAGGCCTTCACCGCGGCCGTCTTCGGCGGAATCGGCTCAATCCCCGGCGCTTTCCTCGGCGGAATCCTCCTTGGCGTTATCGAATCGTTTGCAAAAGCATATATCTCAACTCAGCTTGCAAACTCAATCGTTTTTGCTGTCCTGATTATTGTTCTGCTTGTCCGTCCAACGGGACTTCTTGGCAAGCGCATTCAGGAAAAGGTTTAAGGAGGGTCTGAAATGAGTAAAATTAAAACTATGAAAAAAGGCTCTCTGAGAAATATTGCAACCTATGCTTTGGTCATTATTTCCTATGTTCTTGTCACTGTTTTTTCAAAGGCAGGAATTCTCAACCGTTCGGCTCAGGGACTTCTTGTTCCCGTCTGCTGTTATATCGTCATGGCAATCTCGCTGAACCTCACAGTCGGAATCCTCGGTGAACTGAGTCTCGGTCACGCGGGCTTCATGAGCATCGGCGCATTCACGGGCGTCATTGTTTCAATGAGCCTTCAGTCCGTCATTCCGAGCACGGCGCTGCGGCTTTTGCTTGCGATCGTCTGCGGAATGCTTCTTGCGGCCGTTGCGGGCTTTTTAATCGGCATTCCGGTTCTGAAGCTGCGTGGAGACTATCTCGCCATTGTTACCCTTGCCTTCGGCGAAATCATCAAAGAGCTTATCAACTGCCTGCTTGTCGGCATTGACGAAAACGGACTTCACTTCATCTTCAACCCCACCGGTGCAAAAAGCGCAGATGACCTCGGCCTTTCGGAAACGGGCAAGGTTCTCATCAAAGGCGCCCAGGGCGCAACCGGAACGCAGACGATTGCAAACTTCACCGCCGGTGTCATTCTTATCCTTGTTGCGCTTTTCATTGTTCTCAACTTTGTCAACAGCCGCACAGGACGCGCCGTTCTTGCAATCCGCGATAACAGAATTGCCGCCGAATCCTGCGGAATCAACATCACAAAGTATAAGATGATTGCCTTTGTCATTTCCGCCGCCATTGCCGGTGCCGCCGGTGCGCTTTACGGAATGAACTATTCAAACCTCACTTCATCAAAGTTTGACTTCAACACGTCCATTCTCATTCTTGTGTTCGTTGTTCTCGGCGGACTTGGAAATATGCTCGGCTCAATAATCGCCGCAACCGTCCTCTATGTTCTTCCCGAGGCGCTGCGTGAGTTCTCGGATTACAGAATGCTGATGTATGCGATCGTTCTCATTCTTGTTATGCTTGCAACCAACAACGCAAATGTTAAAAACCTCTTCATGAAAATTATCCCCGGCAAAAAGGAAAAGGAGGGAGCCGCGAAATGAAAAAATTTGAAAAAGGCAATATGGTTCCCGTTCCGAGCCATTCAATAATCCCCGAAAGAGACATTGGCCAAACCCCGGTTCTTGAATGCATTCACCTTGGAATTGACTTTGGCGGTCTGCGCGCCGTTGATGACTTCAACTTCACAATCGGCAAAACTGAAATTGCCGGTCTTATCGGCCCGAACGGCGCAGGCAAAACAACAATCTTCAACCTGCTGACAAAGGTTTACACGCCGACAAGAGGAACCATTGTTATCAACGGAATGGACACCTCAGGCAAAAACACCGTTCAAATCAACAAAATGGGTGTTGCAAGAACATTCCAGAACATCAGGCTTTTCTCAAACCTCTCCGTTGAGGATAACGTCCGAATCGGTCTGCACAATCAGGAAAAATACACCACCGCTTCAGGAATTCTCCGCCTCCCCTCTTATTGGAAAAAGGAAAAGGCCATGCACGAAAGAGCAATGGAGCTGCTTTCCATTTTCGGAATGGAGGATGTTGCGGACTGGAAGGCCGGTTCGCTTCCATATGGCGCGCAAAGGCGGCTTGAAATTGTCCGTGCGCTTGCAACCGACCCGAAGCTTCTTCTTCTTGATGAGCCTGCGGCCGGTATGAACCCGAACGAAACGGCCGACCTTATGGAAAACATCGTCAAAATCCGCGATACATTCAAAATTGCTGTTCTCCTCATTGAACATGACATGAACCTTGTTATGGGTATCTGCGAGGGTATCTGCGTTTTGAATTTCGGCCAGATTATTGCGAAGGGTACCGCTAAGGATATTCAGTCCAACCCGGCCGTTATTGAAGCGTACCTCGGCAACAAGAAAAAGGAGGACTGAAAAAATGGCAATGTTAAAAGTTGACAACATCAACGTCTATTACGGCAGCATTCACGCCATCAAGGACATCAGCTTTGAGGTTAATCAGGGCGAGATCGTTACCCTCATCGGCGCGAACGGCGCCGGAAAAAGCACAACGCTTCAAACCATTTCAGGCCTTCTGCGTTCAAAGACCGGCTCAATCACCTTCCTTGGTGAAAGAATTGACCATGTCCCGGCTCACAAACTCGTTGCAAAAGGCCTTGCTCAGGTTCCCGAGGGAAGGCGCATTTTCCTTCAGATGTCTGTTTTGGAGAACCTCCAGATGGGCGCTTACACAAGCAAGGGCAACACAAAAGAGGATCTTGAAAATGTTTTTGAGCGTTTTCCACGCCTTAAAGAAAGAACAAATCAGATTGCCGGAACACTCTCCGGTGGTGAACAGCAGATGCTTGCAATGGGTCGCGCACTCATGAGCCGTCCAAAGCTTTTGATGCTTGACGAGCCGTCAATGGGTCTTGCACCGATCCTTGTTGAGCAGATTTTTGACATCATCAAGGAGCTTCACAAAGCAGGCTCAACAATTCTCCTTGTTGAACAGAACGCTGAAATGGCGCTGAATGTTGCCGATAGAGCGTATGTTCTTGAGTCCGGACGAATCACCCTCACCGGTACCGGCGCAGAGCTTGCCGCAAGCGATCAAATCAAAAAGGCTTATCTCGGCGGCTGATTGACTGTTTATAAACAAAAATACCCCCTCAAGGCGCAACGCTTTGAGGGGGATTTTTTATTGGTGAGGTCACACTCAACAGCGTCCGCTGTCCGCTTATCCGGAGCATAAAAAACCACCGCCGAAAAGAACATTTCCGTTCGCTCGGCGGTGAAAGTTTTTTCTTCGGTTTTATTTCACCGTTACACGGCAGGCGGCAACAAATCCTCCGTCTGCGGTAACCGCGCTGATGACCGCTGTTCCCTTGCCTTTCGGGGTAACAACGCCGCCGGAAACCGTTGCAACCTTTGCATCGCTCGTTTTCCATGTGACGTTTTGATTGCTTGCACCGGCAGGAAGAACTTCATAAGTGAGCTTGACCGGCTTTGAAGCCGTTGTGAGCGTGAGCGTCTGCTCCTTAATGCTGATTCCGGCGGCCTTCCTGCTGACCGTTACGGCGCAGGAAGCGCTGACGGCCGTGTTCGTTTTGCTTCTGACGGTGATTGTTGCCGTTCCCTTTGAAACGGCGGTGACGTTTCCGTTTTGGTCAACAGTTGCAACTTTCGTGTTGCTGCTTGCCCAAACAAGCTCCTTTGAGGTGACCGTTTTCGGCTCAATCGAAACGGTGAGGGTGAACTTTCCACCCTCATAGGCCGCTTTTTTCGCCGCGGAAAGGGTGAGCTTCGTTGGGCTTTGAATAACCGTTACATGGCAAATTCCAACAACACCGTCCGCTGTCTTTCCGAAAATTGTTGCGGTTCCGGCGCTCTTTGCGGTGACAACACCGCCTGCGCTGACAACGGCAACCTTTGTGTCACTTGAGGTGTATGAAAGAGCTTTAAAGCTTGTGTCGGCCGGAAGAACGGTTGCTTTGAGAGTCAGGCTCTTTCCGTTTTCAAGCGTATATGAAGCCTTTTCAAATTTGACGCTCTGAGCGTGCTTGCTGACCGTTACGGTGCATTTTGCAACCGGGCCATCGGCAGATTTTGCTGTGATGACTGCCGTTCCAACGGCAACAGCCTTGACTGCGCCGCCTAAAACCGTTGCAACTTTTGCGTTGCTGCTTGTCCATGTGACAGCCTTGTTTGTTGCGGCAGCCGGAAGAACCTCAGCGGTGAGAGTGGCGCCCTCCCCTGCCTCAAGGGCAAGAGCGGTTTTGCTAAGCTTAATGCCGGTCGCTTTGACAACCGGAACGCTGACGGTCACCCTGCAAACGGCGGAGAAGTTTCCGTCCTTTGTGCGCACGGTGATGTCCGCGCTGCCCTTTGAAACGCCGGTAACAACACCCTTTTCATTGACCGAGGCAACAGCCGGATTTGAGGAAACAAAGGTGACGGTTTTGTCCGTTGCGTTCGCCGGAGAAACCGTGACCGAAAGCGCCGCAGTTTTTCCCGTGTAAAGCGAAAGCGTGCTGTTTTTGAGAGCTACCGATGTAACGTGCTGAATAACCGTAATTTCGCAGGCTGCTTTAACGCGGCCGTTTTCAACCGAGGCGGTGATAACGGATTTTCCGCCCTTGAGAGCCTTAACAACGCCGTTTGAATCAACCGTTGCAATGCTCTTGTTTGAGCTTTCCCATTTGATTATTTTATATGCCGCATCCGCAGGCGAAACAACGCCGGAAAGCGTTACACTTGCACCAATTTCAAGCGAGGCGGCGTTTTTGTTGAGAGAGATGAGCTTTGCGCCCTTGTATACCGTGACGGGAACCGTTGCGGTGAAGCCGCCCTCCTGGGTCTTAACGGTGAGAACAGCCGTGCCGACCGCAACGCCGGTGACAACGCCGTTTGAATCAACGGTGAAAACGGACTTATCGCCGGAGGTCCAGATGAGCTTTTTGTTGCCTGCGGTTTCCGGAAGAACCTTTGCAAAAACGGTTGTTTTCGCCGTGTCTGCAACGCTTACGGCGGAGACCGGGAACATTACACCCGTTACGGGAATGGAAACATTAACGGTGCATTTTGCGGTCTTTTTGCCGTCAACCGTGGTCACGGTGATAACGGCCTGTCCACCCGAAACAGCTTTAATGACGCCGTTTTTATCAACGGAGGCAACCTTCGCGTTTGAACTTGCCCATGTGACAGCTTTGTTTGATGCGTTCGCCGGAAGAACAGTCGCCTTGACCATTCCGGTCTGTCCGGCTTTGAGACTGATTGCGCTGACGCTCAGCTCAACCGCACTTGCGTGTTTAAGAACATTGACGGTGCAGACTGCTTTCCTTCCGCCGTCAACGGCTCTTGCGGTGATTACGGCAGTGCCGACCGAAACAGCCTTGACAACACCTTTCTTGCTGACGGAAGCAACCTTCGCGTTTGAAGATGTCCATTTAACATTCTTGTTCGGAACATTCTTCGGGAGAACGGTGGCCTTGAGCGTTCTTGACGCGCCCTCATAAAGCGAGAGTGAGGAAGCGGAAAGCTTGACCTTTGTCGGCGCCTGAACAACGGTAACGGTGCATGAAGCTTTGATTCCGTTGACCGTTTTTGCGGTGATTGTCACCTTTCCGCCTTTGACGCCGGTCACAACGCCGTTTTCGTTAACGGTTGCAATCTTTTTGTTTGAAGAGCTCCATGTGAGCGATTTGTCGGTAGCGCTTGACGGAAGAACGGTATGGCCGATTTTAACGCGTTTTGAAGTCTTAACGGTATAGTTATCATTTTTGAACCTGAGCGCCGTCGGATAAACTTCAACGAACACCGTGCAGGTATCCTTGAAAGAGCCGTCCCTTGTTTTGACGGTAATTTCCGCCTCACCGGCCTTTTTGGCGGTGACAACGCCGTTTTTGCTGACCGCCGCAATCTTCTTGTTGCTTGAGCGCCAGATGACACGCTTGTCAGACGCGCCGGAGGGACGGACTTTCGCTTTGAGCGCCGCCTCTTTGCCTGGTGTGAGGGTGATTTCATCGCGGTTGAGGGAAACGCCGGTGACGCGCCTTACAACCTTAACGGTGCAGACCGAGGAGAAGCCGCCGTCAACGGTTGTAACGGTGATTTTTGCCTCGCCCTTTCTAATCGCTCTGACCTCTCCGTCCTGAGTCACGGTTGCAACCTTTTTGTTGCTTGTGCTCCATCTGACGTTGGGGTTTGTCGGGTTGGCGGGCTTGATGGTGTAATTGAGCTCGAAGCTTTCGCCCGGTTCAACGGTCTTTTTCAAAACGTCAAGCCTGATTCCGCTCACCGAACGGACAACATTGACGCGGCAGGTGCATTTGAACGAGCCGTCCTTTGTTGTTGCGGTGATAACGGCCGTGCCAAGTTTCTTTCCGGTAACCTTTCCGGAGGAGGAAACGTCAGCAACGTCATAGTTGCTTGACCTCCACGTTACGGCCTTGTTTGTTGCCGTTTTCGGGCTGATTACGGCCGAAAGCGCAGCCTTTTTTCCAACTCCGAGCGTCATTGAGCTGCGGCTCATTTTAACGCTCTTGACGGGCATTGTGACCTTGACGGTGCAGGTTGCTTTAACTCTTCCGTCCGGTGTTTTCGCCGTGATTTTAACGGTTCCGGCGGAAACGCCCTTGACAACGCCGTTTGAAACGGTTGCAATCTTCTTGTCGCTTGAGGACCAGTTGAGCTTTTTGCTCGTTGCGTTCGCCGGTGCAAGAGTATACTGAAGCTTTGTTTTCACTCCGGCCTTGGCGGTGAACGTCTTTTGCGCAAAGGTTATTTTTGTAACCTTTTGAGTAACGGTCACGCGGAAAGTGGCTGAGGCGTTGCCGTCTCCGGAGGTTGCGGTGATGATTGCGGTTCCGGCGGAAACGCCCTTGACCGTTCCGGTTCGGTCTGTTTTTGAAGAAACAGTGGCAACGCTCTTGTTTGAGGATGACCATTTTACGGTTTTGTTTGAGGCGTTGCTCGGCTTGATTGTTGCCTCAATAACCTTTGAAACGCCGGAATCAAGAGTGATTGAGGAAAGGTTCAAAGTGACGCTTTTTGCAAGCTGAACAACCTCAACAATGCAGTTTGCCCTATATTTTCCCTCGTGAGAGGTTGCGGTGATTATTGTTGTTCCAATCTTCTTTCCGGTAACCTGACCGGAGGAAGAAACGGTTGCAATGCTCTCATCCTTTGAGAACCATGTGTATTCGCGGTCATCGGCGGTTTCCGGAAGAACCGTTGCGGTGACAATGGTTCTGTTTCCCTTTGCAACGGTGACCTTTCTGCTGTTTATCCTGATGCCGGTCACAGCCGTGTAAACGGTGATGTTGCAGTATGCGGTTTTTCCGCCCTCAACGGTGGTGCAGATGATTGTTGCCGTTCCGGCCTTGCGTCCGGTGACAACGCCGTTTGCATTGACAACGGCAACCGCCGGGTTTGAAGATTCCCACTTAACGCTCTTGTTCTGTGCGTCGGCCGGAACAATGTTCGCCTTGAGAGTGTATGACATTCCGATTTTAATCCTTGCGGAAACGGAGTTGAGCGTGACGCCCGTAACGGTCTGAGAAACAATAACGGTGCATTTTGCCTCATATCCGCCGTCCTGAGTGCTTGCGGTTATTACAGCCGTTCCGTTTGCAATGCCGCGGACAACGCCGTTTTGGTCAACGGTTGCGATTGAGGGGGCGTTGGATTTCCAGATTATTGTTTTGTTGCTTGCGTTCGTTGGAGAAACGGTTGCGTCAAGAACATAGACCTGGTTTTTGTTAACGGTGATGCTCTTTTCGCTCAGCCTGATTCCGGTAACGCTGATTTTATCGGAAACAACAACGGTGCACTGAGCGCTGTAATTTCCGTCAACCGTTTTCACGGTGACAATGGCGGTTCCGTTTGAAACGCCGGTGACAACACCCGCACTGCTGACAACGGCAACGGCCGTGTTGCTGCTTTCCCATGTTACCGCCTTGTTTGTTGCGGTTGAGGGAAGAACGGAGGCCTTGAGGGTATATTTCTGAGTTTTATATATTTGAATGGCGTCCGGCTCAACGGTAACACCGGCCGCTCTCTGTGTGACGGTGAGGTCGCAGGAGGCAGTGTAGCCCTTATATCCGGTTGTTGCAGTGATTTTGCATTTTCCGCCGGCAACGGCTGTGACAATTCCGTTTGAGTCGACGGCTGCAACCTTTTCGTTGCTTGATGTCCATTTGACGTCTCTGAGGGTTGCAGTTGTCGGAAGAACCGTTGCGGTGAGCCCGAACATTGTTCCGGCCTCGACCGTTTTGGACTGCGGAGTGACCGCAACCGCCGTCTCCGGAATGACAACGCTGACCTCGCAGACATCGCTGAAGCCGCCGGAAACGCTTGTGCAGACAACCGTTGCGGTTCCGACCTTTTTTCCGGTGAGCGTTCCGTCTGAGGCAACGTCAACAACCGAGGTATCGTTCGATTTCCACGTTACGCTCTTGTTGCTTGCATAATCGGGAGAAACCTTGACGGAAAGCTTTCTCGTTTCCCTCACGCCGACAATGGCGCTCGCCGGAATGTCAACGCCGGTAACGTCCGCCGTAACGGTGACTGTGCAAACATTGACGGTTCCGGTGCCGTCAAGGGCAAGGGCGCGGATTGTTGTCACGCCCGGATAAAGGCCTCTGACAACGCCGTTCTGGTCAACAGTTGCAACCTTTATGTTTCCGCTTGACCAGGAAACGTCATCCGCATATGAGCCGGAGGCCGTGACAACGGTCGCCTTGAGCGCCGCCGCCTGAGAAACCTTGATTGAAAGCTTGCTCTGGTCAAGTCTTATTGACTGCGCCGAATCCGCAACGCGGACATAAGCCGTTTTTGAAATTCCGCTTCCGTCCCTTGTTGCCGCGGTGATTGTGCAAACGCCGCGGTTCTGCGGCTTCAGCGTTCCGTTGCTTGAAACATCGCAGACATTCTTGCTGCTGGTTGACCAGTTTATAACCTGATAGCCTGCGTCCTTGGGAGTGACGGAGGCAATGATTTTTTCGTTCTTTGCGCTCGGAGAGATGACAACCTTTTCCGGCGAAAGGGAGATTGCGGTGATTTTCGGCTTGACCTCAACTCTGAACGAGCCGCTAAGTCCGCTGCCGTCAGTTGCGGTGTAAGTAATTGTTGCGGTGCCGACTTTAAGAAATTTGAGAGTTGCCGAGGAAATATTGTCAACAATACCGTTTTCCTGAACAGAAACAACGGCCGGGTTTGAGCTTGTCCACTTAAGCTCCTTTATGCTTGCGCCGGAGGGAAGAACCTTGACCTCAACCTTTTTTTCGCCGTCAACAACAGCGGGCGCAAGAAGTCCGCCATCAGACACGGTCTGAGGCTCAAGCTTTGTGACTTTAACAAGCTGACCAACCGTCACGGAGCAGCTTGACTTAACCGTTACGCCGCCGCTTTTCACCTCAACGGAAACCGTTGTGTAGCCCTCAATGTGAGCCGTAACCTTTCCGTTTCCGTCAACCGAGGCAACGGCCGGAAAATCTGATGTCCATGTGACGGAATCAATGTTTCCGGTGATGGGCGCATCGCTGTCCGCGCCGGAGGTGAGATATGAAAGGCTTACGCTCTGGCCGGGATACATTGTCTGAGATGATTTTGAAATTTGAACGCTCTTGATGGGGTTTTTGATTGCAATGAAATGTCTGCCATTATGTCCGTTTGAGCTTGCGGTGATTCCAACGGGAGATGCGGAGTATTTTTTAATTTGAACAACACCGTTTGAAGAAACGCTTGCAACGCTTTCGTTGTCTGAGCTCCATGTGACGGGGTCGGCGGCGTTCTCCGGTTCAAGCGCGGCGGTGAGAGCAACGGTATCTCCGACATTGGCCGAAGAAGCTCCGCGGACGCTGATTTCAAGGGTGTGATATTTCACACTTTTGAATGTTGCGTCAAGCCACTTATATGCGGCGGTAATTTCACCCTCGCTTGACGGATTACGCAAAATATCCTGCGCAAACTCATATGCCTCTTTGAGCGCGGAGGAATCAACAAACTTCTCGCTCCACTGAGACTCCGGCGGAATCTTGTTATAAAGCTCCTGAAGCTCTGTCACATCCGCCGCAGAGGCCGTTAAGGCCGCAAAAAGTCCGCTTTCGGCCGGAACGCAGGTTGCCGCCGAAAGAAGCATTATAAAGCAAAGGATGAACGAAACAATTCTTTTTTTCATGATTGAATACTCCTTTATACCGCATGAAATGGAAGGTCTATGGTGAATGTGTTTTGAAAAGACTCGCATATGCGCCGAAAATGGGCATAGTAAACAATTATAGATAATAGCATTATAACGAAATGTTCCGGCAATGTCAACCTTATTGCGGCAATGTTGAATTTTTTTACAATTCATAGTATAATGTAACGAACCCGAAACAAAAACCAAAGGAGCGTCACCTGCAATGAAAAAGTTTATCTCGTGGAATGTTAACGGAATCCGCGCCTGCGTTCAAAAGGGCTTTGCCCAGTCGTTCAAGACTCTTGACGCAGACATTTTCTGCCTTCAGGAGACCAAGCTTCAGCAAGGCCAGATTTCCCTTGAGCTTGACGGCTATCATCAATACTGGAACTATGCCGAAAGAAAGGGATATTCCGGAACGGCAATTTTCACAAAGGAAGAGCCGCTCGCCGTTTTCAACGGAATGGATATTGCCGAGCATGACACCGAGGGCAGACTAATAACGCTTGAATTTGAAAGCTATTACTTCATCACCTGTTATACACCGAATGCCCAAGACGGACTTAAAAGACTGGATTACAGAATGAAATGGGAGGATGATTTCCGCGAATACCTGCTCTCACTTGACAAAACCAAGCCGGTCATTTTCTGCGGCGATCTCAATGTTGCCCACAATGAAATTGACCTCAGAAACCCGAAAACAAACCGCGGCAACCCCGGCTTTTCAGACGAGGAGCGCGGAAAATTCTCTCTCCTGCTTGAAAGCGGCTTCACCGATTCGTTCCGCTATCTTTATCCGGACACGGAAAACGCATACTCCTGGTGGAGCTATCGCTTTAAGGCACGGGAAAAGAACATCGGCTGGCGCATTGACTATTTTGTTGTTTCAAACCGCATTGCAGACAAAATCAAGGAAGCAAAAATCCACCCCGAAATTTTCGGCTCCGACCACTGCCCCGTTGAGCTTGATATCGATGTGTAAGAAACATTAAGTATTTTTTGTTATAAAACGCACACAATTATGCTATAATAATGTACATAGGAGGTGCTTGAATCATGCCGCAAATTAGGCCTATTACGGATTTACGCAACACTAATGAAATTTCAGATATCTGTCACGCCAACAATGAACCCGTTTTTATAACAAAAAACGGATACGGAGACCTTGTTGTGATGAGTATCGAAGCTTATGACGAATTGATTTCTAACTGTCAAATTGACAAAGCTATTTTTGAAGCTGACAAAGAATTTGAAGAAAACGGCGTTTTAATTGACGCGAATGATATTTTGCCAAAGCTGAGAAAAAAACACCTTGGATAAGTATACTGTCAAGCTTTATTCCCGCGCTATCCGTGATTTAGAAGGAATATATAATTATATTTCTTTTCGGCTCATTGAGCCAAACACGGCGGCTAATATGATAGAACTTTCTGAAAAAGCAATTTGCAGCCTTCAAGAGTTTCCGGAAAGAGGAACGCTTAGAAAGTCCTGCACTTTTGCCGATGGTAATCACAGGCAGCTTTTTGTTAAGAACTATGTCATCTTATATGCAGTGTTTAAAGACAAAAGGAAAGTGTACGTTAAAACAATTCGGTATTCAAAAAGTCAGTTCTAATATTCTTATATCTGAATTTCAAAACTTTTTCAAAAACTTTTGAAAAAGCCTTGACAAATGATGCGCGTTCGTCTATAATAGCAATCACTGAAACGCAAGTGCGAACAACACTGCGAAGTCGGTGTCTTTAGCGATGAGGGTCCACCCGTTCCCATCCCGAACACGGCAGTTAAGCTCATCAGTGCTGAAAATACTTGGTTGGAAGCGACCCGGGAAGATAAGGCGATGCCGACACAATGAAAATGAACCGCAGTTATCTGCGGTTTTTTGTTTTTTCTGATTAACGCGGCAAAAGATTTGCCAAAAATTCAGTGAGGTGATTATAATGGAAAACAAAGGCGGAAGAGTTGTTTTCATGCCGGACATTGAATATAAGTCCTGGGTCAACAAAAACAAAGAGCTCCTTTCCGAAATCATCAAAAGCGGCCAGGTTTCAACCGCGTGGCTCAGAAAGGGTGAAAACAAAAAGTTCCTTGTGCGCTATTTTCATGAGTGCGGCTACACAATCAACATTGACTGATGAAAGGAGCAGACCAAAAAAATGAAAAAAACATCAAGCAAAGCTTTGCTGAAAAAAATCAAGAAATGCCGCTTTGCCGTCAACCTTGCGGCGGCTGCAATAATTCTTGCGTTCACGGTTTATAACATGATTCCAAAGGATGAAAAAATCAACGAGGTTGAAGCCCAAAAGCTTGCAGACTCCTTCAAAGCAAAAATCTGAAGAAAAAGCAATTCACCGCGTATCCGAAAGAATGGACACGCGGTGTTTTTATACTCTTATTTTCTGTATGGAGTGTAGCCTTGCTGAGATGTCTGGCTTGAATAAAACTTCTGGGCGGCAGTCGGCTGAGCGTCCGGAAACTGCTTTGCGGCTCTGCGCCTTGCGCGCTTTGCGTTTTCTGAGTTTTTCATGTCAAGAAGCTGCTGAAGAATCCTCACAGCCTCTCCAACGCCCCTGAAAAGAAGCGCAAGCAGCGCTCCGGCAACAACGGAAACGCAAAGATAAACAAAGCCGATGTCCTCGCTGAAGATGCAGAGAACTATGCCGACAATGAGACCGAGCACGGCAATCACAACCGAGGTTATGTTCAGCATATTTGAAACCATGTTCCGGCTTGTTCCCCCGGCGGCGGCAGAAGCGTCAATCAGCGCCTCATATTCCTCGTCCGTAATGATGAGCGGAACAACCTTTTTTCCGTTGACCTTGCTTGAAAGTCCCCATTCAAGCAAATCGGCGTCTTTTTTTCTGTAATATTCCTCTTTCTGCTGTTCAGAAAGCTCCTTGATTTTGTTTTCAACCTGTTCTAACATTGAAATCTTCCTTTCGGCTCAAGACAAACCAATAATAAATGTACTGAATAAGAGTACCACATTTTTTCACTTTCTGCAAGCATAGAGAAAAATTTAACAATTTTTTTGCACCATAATTTCAATAGATGTCAAGCTGCAGCTCCTCAATCTTTTCACGCAGACGCTGAAAATCAAAGAGCGCGTCCTTCTTTTTGCTCTCATCGCGCAAAAGCGCCGCGGGATGAAAAGTGCCCATCATATATATTGAACCTTTTTTGAAAAACTCTCCGTGCTGCCTTGTCACCTTGAAGTCGGGTGAAATCAGCCTTTGCGCCGCAATCCTTCCAAGGCAAACAATAATGGCGGGCTTTATGAGCTTCACCTGCTGTCTGAGATACGGCAGACAAAGCTCGGCCTCCTCCGGTTTCGGGTCCCGGTTATGCGGCGGACGACATTTGACCATGTTGGCGATATATATATTTTTGTTCCTGTCAAGGTCAAGCAGGGAAAGATACATATCAAGAAGCTGTCCGCTTTTTCCAACAAAGGGCAGTCCCTGCAAGTCCTCCTGCTCACCCGGGCCTTCGCCAATGAACATAATCTGCGCATTTTCATTTCCTGTTCCGAAAACGAGGTTTGTTCTTGTTTTTCCGAGCGGACATCTCCGGCAGACTTTGCATTCTTCCTCAAGAGCTTTCAGGTTTTCTTCCAATGCGCTCCTCCCCTTTCCGGCCTGTGCCTGTTTGATAAATTATATCACATTTTGGCGCTTATGTAAACTAAGAGGCATTTCAGAGTGAAAATATACACCAAGGTTTATGCTCCCCCGGTCAATCAGCGGTTACTTACAGTATTTTTTTAAAGATATTGAAATTTTCCCTTGTTTGGTGTAAAATTAAAAAGCTAATAAAACATACTTTAAGTTTGGAGATGTTACTCATGAGTAAACCTGTTTTAATTGAAACATCAGCACGCCACGTTCACGTCAGCCGCCGCGTTCTTGACATCCTTTTCGGCGAGGGATATGAGCTCACCGCAAAAAAGGACCTCTCTCAGCCCGGCCAGTTTGCCTGCGAGGAGCGCGTTCAGGTCATTGGACCGAAAAACAGCTTTCCGGCCGTTTCAATCCTCGGCCCGGTGAGACCGGAAACCCAGGTTGAGCTTTCTGCCGGTGACGCGCGCTCAATCGGCATCAAGGCTCCGATAAGAGAATCAGGCGACCTTGAAGGCAGCGCAGGCTGCAAGCTTGTTGGCCCCAAGGGTGAGGTTGAGCTTAAGGACGGCGTTATTATTGCAAAGCGCCACATACATATGACTCCCGAGGACGCCGAAAAATATGGCCTTGCAGACAAGCAGGTTGTCTCCGTTAAAGTTGACACCGCCGAGCGTTCACTCATTTTCGGCGATGTTGTTGTCAGAGTCAGCCCGAAATATGCCCTTGCAATGCACATTGACACCGACGAGTCCAACGCCGCCGGCTGCACTCCCGGCCTCATGGGAGACATTCTTGCCTGATTTTTGGCATAGCTTTGGAAAAATTCAACCGCCTGTTTGCTTAATTTGGCAGACAGGCGGTTGTTATTTTTATCGCATTGTGTTCATTGACGAGCCGTCGCTTGGAACGCAGTCTGTGTGATCGACCGAAAGGGTCAGTCCTTTCTGACTCATTTCAATTCCGTAAAGCGCATCATTCGCAAAAAGGAGCTGGCTTTTTTTATAGAAAAGTCTTGCCGAGGAAAGGCCGTTCATTCCGAGTCTGGCTCTTTCATATGACATTGAGCAAAGAACATATGAGGCCTTTGAGTTTGCATAAATCTGAACATCGGAATTATAAAGATGGTGCGGAGCCTGAAGAATATCCGTCTTGAAAATGTCTTTTCCGTGCATTAAAACAATTTTTCTTTCTCCAAGCGTGTTGAGGTCGCCGAGAATGAGCAGCTTTTTTCCGGCTGCGGTAATGCGGCAGACAACAGAACCATCGTTTGCGTTTTTAATCGGTGTTTTTCCCGTCAGTGCGGAAACGGCGTCCTCATGAGTATAAATGACATCAAATTTAAGGTTTGCAATGTTGAAGCTCATTCCTGTGTGCGGCGCAAGATACTTGACGTCCGGATAAAGCTTTGCAAGGCGCTTTCTGAACATATCAATGCGTTCGTCATGCGCAATGAGGGAAAGCGAGGGGTAATTGAACATCACGCGCTCAAGGTCAATTTCGTTGTGGTAAAAGCCCAGAAGCTTATAGAAGAACGTCACATGGTCACTGTGGCCGTGGGTGCCGTACCAAAGCGCAATTTTGAGCGTTTCTCCGGGCTTTGTTCCGGTGATTTTGCGCATGAACTTCATGCATTCTTCAATGTTTTTGTCTGCGGACTGCCTGATTGAGCCTGCGTCAATAACAACAAGGCTGTTGTCTGCAAGGCGGATGATATACATCATTCCGTTGGTGGAAAGCGTTTTTTCATCCTCTTTGTTCCGCGATTCACAGTAAGGATAATCAAACTGATAGACCGTTGCGGCCGCACCTTCGGAATATGTGTAGCCGAAATCCTCAAAATTCCTTGTGCAGTTATCTTCAATGATTCTTGCTTCCTCGGTGTTTGCGCAGTAATAGGTGTAAAAGAACCGGCCGTCCTTTCTGAATGCGTTGCAGTTAACGCCGCCGAGTTCGTTTGAAAAAACCTCATCAAAGCCGTTTGACTCAAGCTTATCGCAGTATTTCGTATACTCCGAAAAGCTTGTTGCGGAAACAAGCTGCATTTTTCCGTCGCTCTTTGTCGGACCTTCTTTGTCGCTCAGCATACCGGAGCCGGTGTCATAAACATTTTCGCAAACCACGCCGTCCTCATAGCGAGGGATGCTTTCAAGCTTCCATTTTCCGGTGTTGACTCCGGTTGAGCCAAAATAGATCATGACGGCCTGAATGAGCGCCATGATTGCCGCGATTAATTTTGCCATAACTCTTTTCTCCTTCAAAATTTTTCCTTAGGAATCAAAAAATCCCACATAAAATATTATCACTGTTTTCAAACCAATTCAAGAAAAAAACCGAACGAAAAATCCGTCCGGTTGTTGTGTATTTTGCCCGTTGAGCGGTCAGCAGACAGTCACTCTGCCGCTTTCCTTTTTCTCTTTGAGCACCTTTGCGAGCTCATCAATATCTGAAAGATTAATTCGCTTTGAGGCAATGTATGTTTTGAATTCAAGCTTTTTTGTGATTTTTGTGTTGTCAAAGCAGCCGTAACTTGTTGTTACGATTGTTCCGTCCGAAAGAACAACATTTCCGCAGTAGCCGGTATCGGCGTTTGCCGCATACTCTTTGCTGTTCTGCATTTTGAGATAGGTATGCGCAAGCTTGAGCCTGTACTGACCCTGAGTTTTGTTTTTAAGGTCATCATATGTTCCGACCCAGGCAACCCAGCCTTCACTCATCCAGCCGCTGCGGGTTTCAATCGGAGCGTTTTCGGCAGCTCTTCTTCCCCTTTCAATCGAGCGGAACGTGATGAAAAGGCGTCCGTCCGGGGTATAATCGGCCTTATGGCGTTCCCCGTTGAGAGCCGCAGGAGCAAAAACAGGCTCCGACCACGTTTTTCCCTCATCGGAAGAAAATGAGAGCAGTGAGTTTTGCTTTTTGCTGTTGCTTCTTGTGATGAGGCAAAGCTCATCTCCCTTGCCCTCATTGCTCCTTATAACCTCAACCTCGCACATATTCGTTTCTTTTTCAATGCTTCTGTAGGCGCTGAAATACTTTTCCGGTTTTGACCAGTGCATTTTTCCGTCCTTGTCAAAAGTGAGTATGGTCTTATAGTTATAAAAATCCGCATCATGGAAAAGACCCATCCACTTGTCAACAAATTTTCCGTTTTCCTTCAGCCGCGTCAAGCTTGACATTGCAACAATCGGAATAACTCCGCCGTCAGCGTTTTTGGGATAAAACAGCTCAAACTGTGACCACGTTTCGCCCTCATCTGAAGAAAGCGAGCAGTTGAAGCCGCCGGTTGTTTTTTCTCTTGGCCATTTCGGGTTTGCGGAAATCATGATAAGCTTATCCCCGGTTTTTCCATCCGCAAATTCAAGGCGATATACCGTTGGCGTTTCACGCGAATTTTTCCAGCTTTCGGGCGTATTTTCAAGGCTGCGGCTCCAGCTTTTTCCGCCGTCAAGGCTCAGCTTTGAAAGCACTGCACCCTTTCCGTGCCCTGCCGGATACAGAGTCAGAATGTTTCCGTTTTTAAGCAGCACCGAATCCGGATGAGCGGCATAATCAAGCGAATCATCAAGAGTTTCAAGGTCATAAAGATAATCGAACCTTTCATCAAGCCCATCCGGCTTAACGCTCAGGTCAATGCGCATAACCGAATAATCCTCACCGTTAAACTTTGCCTTGCTTGCAACGCCGCCATATCTCACGAGAGACACAAGCGGAGTCAGCACCGCCAGAAGAAACGCCATGAGCTTTTTCAGATTGTTAATGTTCATTTCGGCCTCCTTGTTTTAAAGTAATTTTAAAAACCAGCTTAACAATAACATATTCTGCAAAAAATATCAAGCATAAAGCCGCGTTTCACGCAACACAGAGTTTTCAAATTCCGCTTTCTGTTTTAATAATGATACTTTTTCCGCTTTATCACAAGAAAGACGGCGGAAAAAACAACGGCCATAAATTCCGCAACAACAATGGAGAACCAGACGCCGTCAATCTTCCAGACCAGCGGAAGAAGCAAAACGGCGGCAACCTGAAAAACAAGCGTCCGCAAAAAAGAGATGACCGCTGAGGTGACGCCGTCGTTGAGCGCCGTAAAGAAACCGGAGCAGAAAATTGCATAGCCCATGAAAATGAAGGACAGCGCAAAAATTCTGAAGCCGGAAGCGGTGAGCTCCATCAGCTGCTCATCATAGCTGACAAACAGCCGGGCAAGCGGCGTTGCAAGAAGCTCCGCGGAAAGAACCATCACCACTCCGAAAGCGCCTATCATAATAAGGCTCTTTTTGAGAAGTCCCTTAAGCTCCGAATGATTCTGTGCGCCGTCATGATAACCGATAACAGGAGCCGTTCCTATTGAATAACCAATAAATGCCGCCGCAAAAATCATGCTGACATACATCATTACGCCGTATGCTGCAACACCGTTTTCTCCGGCATATTTCAAAAGCTGCATATTGTATAACATTCCAACAATATTCATTGAAACATTGCTCATGAACTCTGACGAACCGTTGGTGCAGGCTTTGAAAATTGCCCGGCCGTCAAAACTTGTTTTTCCAAGCCTGAGGATACTGCTGTTTTTCCTCAAAAAATAGCAAAGTGAAATTCCGGCGCCGACAATCTGGCTCGCCGCCGTTGCAATCGCCGCACCGGCAAGCTTATACTCCTGAGGAAGAAGAATCACCAGAACTGCGTCAAGAATCATGTTGGTGAAGCCTGAGGCTATTGTTACCGCAAGGCCGAGCTGCGGCTTTTCCGCCGTCACAAAAAACGACTGAAAAAGAAACTGAAGTGTGTTGAACGGAAGCGCAACAAGAATTATCCGGCCGTATACCACGGCATTGTTCAGCATTTCGCCCTGAGCGCCGAGCAAAGACGCAATGGGCCGCAGGAAAACAAAGCTCAAGGCGGAAAGAACAACGCCGAGAAACGCCGAAACATAGACAAACAAAGAAAAATATCTGTTCCCCTTTTCCCTGTCTCCCTCGCCGAATGTTTTTGCAACAATGGCCGAGCCTCCGGTTCCGAACATGAAGCCGACGGTTGACAGAATCATAAGAAACGGCATTATCAGATTGATTGCCGCAAAGGGCGTTTTTCCGGCAAAATTTGAAACAAAGAACCCGTCAACAACACTGTATACCGAGGTGAAAATCATCATTCCGATTGAAGGCAGTGTGAAGCGAATTAATCTTCCGTAAGTAAAATGATCTGATAATTGAATCGGTTTTTTCATTGTGTACCTCTGAATTCTTTTCAAAATTATGTCATACTTTTCCGCCCTCTTGCGTGAAAAGCAGAAAAAGTTCACCGCAAAATCAAAATGCGGTGAGCTTAACTGTTTCTGTTTTAAAAAGAGCCGCCATCAGCGCAAAGAGCACAGCGCCGCTTGATGTTTTCCTCACATCACTCCAAAAAGCCGGAGAACACTGAACCGGAAAAGATCCATGAGAACAACGCCGAGCATCGCCATAACTTCAGACGGCAGTCTTGACTCGTCATAATTAAGCTGCGCAACGGCCGCTTTGTTGTAAAGCTTCATCATCAATTCGTTTTTTGTTCCGGTAACGCTCATCACTCCGTCTGTCACCGCAAAAACAATCGCATGAAGAGCAAGCTCGCCTGCAATGTGTTCATAGCTCATTGCATAATCGGTTTCACCGCTGCCGTTTTTCAAAAGCTCTTCACCCTGCGCGGCATAAAGTCCCTCAACAACATTTCTAAAAACCGGGAAGCTGAAAATTTCAGGGTTGTTTTTGATGTCAACACTGATATACACCGTTCCGTCCTTGTCCGTAACAAGCTCATAGTCGATATCGGACGAATTGATAACATTCAGCGCGGCAGAATCAATGTCATCAACCTTAACAAAGATGTAGCGCTCAAGGGCAGCTTTAAGCTCACTGACAGAAAACTTGGTTTTTTCCGGCTGTGAGGGCTTTCCCGGATCGGACGGTGCGGAAGGGTCATCCGGTTCTGACGGAGTGCCCGGTTTTGAAGAACCGGTAATTTTGTCAATAAGCTTTGCCATAACTTTGGAAGCGGCATTTTTTGCCTTTGAAAAATTTTCCTGTGTAAGAACAACATTTTCAATATACGGTCCGAGATTGTTCAAAAGGCTTTTTGAAAGCTCCGCAAACAAAGAGACGGACTTTTTCACTCCGGAAAAATCATCCTTCAAAGCCTTTGCAATTTCATTCGCGGACGGAACCTTTGTTTCGTCTGCGGCAGCGGCAGACGCCAAGCCGAAAGAAAGCATCAGCAAAATTGCCATAAACACCGAAATGATTTTTTTGAACATAGCAAATCCCCCGTCAACATTTTTTCAAAACCGGCCGCACCGGTGATTGTGATATGATAACACAATAAAAATATATTTTCAACATCTGCGCCCCATATTTCCTCCATATTAAGAAATCCGCACCCGAAAAAACTTTGCTTTTCAGGTGCGGTTTTGTTTTTTAACCCTTTCCGGGTCGCCTTTTATATATCGCGGCAAAAGCAAGAAACAGCAGCATGACCGCGAGGCAGATTCCGTAAACGGCAAGATTTTTCACACTGAGCGCCGATGAGTCCTGCTTTTCACCGGGGAAATTTCCTTTCCCGTCACCGCCGGGAAAGCCACCCGGCCTTGCGTTTGCGTCCGCCGCGTTCGTTGTGTTCTCCTGAGTCTGAGGTTCGGAGCCGTTCTTTTCCGAGTTTGCATTGCTCTGCGCCGTACTGCTCGAATCGGCCGTTGCTTTGCTTTCGTCCTGTGTGCTCTGCGCCGAGGCCGCTTCGGTGCTCTGCTGCGTTTCCGGGTTCATATCCGCCGGTGGTGAACCGTTCGGAAATCCATTCGGCGCCTCGCCGTCCGGCATAGCCGGAGGTGAGCCGTTCTGTCCCGCCGGAAATTCCAAAGCTCCCTCCGGAGTTTCAAATGTGTCTGTCCCGTCCGCGTTTTTAGCCGCGCCTTCGCTCGTGTTTGATGAAGCGTTTTCATCCTTTACCGCATTGACCTTTTCCGCATTGAAGCCGTCCCTTCCTTTGCCCATACTGCCGAGGACACTGAGGTTGAGACTTGAGGCATCAACAAGAGCGTCCGAGCTTTTTTGAAGCTGAGCCGTTGACGGAATTGTTCCGGAAAGCTGCTTTTCGATTGACTCTCCGCGCAGCTTCACAAGCTCAAAAAGTGTCTCTGCCGCTTCGGTGTATTCGTCATAGGTATAAAAAGCGGTCGGGTCGGTTTTAACAAGGGAATCAATCCGGCTTCTGACGTTGTTATAAAACTTTTCAAATTCTCCGCCGTTTATATATTCAATAACCTTTTCAAGGTTTTCATAGTACAAGGCGTTGTACTCCCCGTTTGCAGTCAATGTGTCAAAAAAGTTCGTTGCGGAAAATGCGTTGTCAATGGCATCGTTAACAACCGAGGTTGCATTCCCCTTTCCGCCCATTCCGCCAAAGGCAAGATTGTAATCCCACGGAATCAGATTGAGCTTTCCGCCCGATTCATAAAGATAATAGTTATGCGCCATTGTTCCGGAGAGACTGTCATCGTTAACGGAAAAAACATGAACCGCCATATATTTCACAAGATTGTCAATATCCATATATTTTTCAAGGTCAGTGCCTTCCGAAATATTTTTAAGCGCAGTAACAACGCGCTTTTTATCCGCCTTTTTTGCACCCGTGACCGCTCCGTCCCAAATTGTTGAGTAGCTGTCCGTTTCGTCATCCGTATAATTAAGGTCGGCTCCGCTTTTACCCGCCGAAAAGCCTCCGCCCTTTCCGCCGCCGACACCCATGCTTTCAGGCTTATAAAGCTCTCCGCTTTCAAGGCCGTAATTGCGCAGAAGAAAGCTGTCCTCAACCGCTTCAAGCGCAAGGTAAAGACCCCAATATTCGCCGTTAACGCTTATCTTGGCGTAATTACAAAGCGATGCGTCCGCCCCGACATATTTGAACAAATCATAGACAAGCGCCTCTTTCATGTTTGTTGCATCGGCGTAGTTATTGTTGAGAACCAGCTTATCGAGTCCGAAGCAGGTCTGACCGTCAACATACTTATCAAACTCCAGCTTAAAACTGTAACGGTCGGTCGTTGGGTCGGAGGCGATTGAGGAAAGGCTTGTGTTTCCCTTTGGGCGTATTCCAACACGATAAAAGGACGTGCCGTTGATTTCAACGGTGCATTCCTTATATTCCTCGGATATCGCGTTTGAAAGCATATCGCTCCAGTCATTGGCATCCATGACAATATTGACCTCAAGAGGAGTTTCAGTGTCAAAAAGGGCGGTCTCATATTCTGTTTTGAGTCCCTGCGTTCCTGCATAGGTCTTTATTTTTCCGGAAAATGCGGCCGCGCATAAGCACAAACAGACCGCAAGAACCATTAAAGCGCAAACCGCTTTTGAAATATGTTTATGCGCAATCATCTTCTTTTTCTCCTCATCCCATATATTCGCCGTTATAGCTGACAAGAGTTGCGCTTTCAATTCCCTCAATGGCGGAAATGCCGTTGACAAAGGCTGTTGAAGCGTTCTTTGTTCTCAGCTCCGCCGTCAGTTCAATTCCGGCCGCAGTTATTGTTTTTGACTTCACAATGTAATGCTGACTCTGAGCTTTAAGCACTTCAAGCGCGGCGGACTCAGCCTGCTCATTGAGGCAGGAAAGAACAATTATATACGGGTCGTTGCGTATTTTCCTGTTTCCAAAAAGGAGAAGGATAACGCCGATTATTGCCGAGCCGATAACTGCAAGGGGAATCATTCCGGCGCCGATTACAATTCCGACCGCGAGCGCCCAGAAGAGGAAAACAATTTCAACCGGTTCTTTGATTGCCGTTCTGAAACGAACGATTGAAAGCGCACCGACCATACCGAGGGAAAGAACAACATTTGAGGTGACGGCCATAATGACAAGTGTTGTCACAAGCGAGAGTCCCACAAGCGTAAGCGCAAAACCGCTTGAATACATCACACCCGTCAGCGTCTTTTTATAAATCAAAAAAATGAACAATCCGATAACAAGCGCAACCGCAAGGCCGAGCAAGGTATCAAGAACAGAAAATTCCGTAATGTTCTCCAAAAAGCTGGATTTAAAAATATCATTGAAACTCATAAATGTTATACTCCCTTTTTAAAAAAATGATTATCCGAATCTGCGGCTCGCGCAGTATTTTGAAAACGCCTGCTGCCTGATGCTTCCGGTTTGAACAAGACGCGCAATAATGTCCGGAAGGAAGTTGTCAAACTTAACCTCAAGAATCATATCTCCCGGCTTTTCCGTGGCACTGATGTTTCCGAGGTCTGCCTTTTCAAAAGCGCGGGCAAAAAGACTTGTTCTGATGTCTGAATCGAAGGTCACACGGACGTTTCCGGGTGCAAAAAC
The DNA here is from genome assembly GCA_002438505.1 of Ruminococcaceae bacterium UBA6416. Classification (GTDB taxonomy): domain Bacteria; phylum Bacillota; class Clostridia; order Oscillospirales; family Acutalibacteraceae; genus UBA6857. The sequence continues at coordinate 26,417 of DJPI01000065.1, forward strand.
ATATGCTTCGCGGACATAAGAAACAAGCACACGCGGCCGCAGCTGCTGAAAGCGCATCTTGGCACACAGTTCACTGACAAGCGGCGAGGAATTTTGTTTCAGCGAATCATTGCCGCCGACAAGAATCAGTTCCATTTCCTCTTTTGAAATTTTTGCGCTTTCCTTTTGGCAAAGATTGTTAAATTTTGACTTCTTTTCAAGCGTGATAAAAGAAAAATCATTGTTATAATATCTGATTCTGAACTTTTCTCTTTTCTGAACTCCGTTGATTTTTTCAAGAAGCGCTTTGTCATAGATGTTGTCAAAATAAATGCTGAAGATAGAATACCGTCCGTTCTCATCCGAATTGGCGTCCGTTTTCATAACGGGTCTTATCCGCTGTCGAATTGCAAGATAGTCCGAATGTGTAATTTGATATTTTAGTTCATGGCGATATTTTCCGGTCACTTTAACCGACCTCCTCCTTTCCTGTTTGAAAAGAGTTTAGCTTTTGATGCTAAAGCTCCCCTAAAGGCTTGAAAAAGTTTTACTTTAGGAAAGCTTTATTCTTCCTTGTCAACGCAAAACCGGTTCCGGAAGTGAGATGCGGGCGCAAGCAAAAAAACACCTGCCGAAAGAGCTGTCAATCGCTGATAACCGCCATTTTTAAAACTTTTTTAATTTGCAACCGATTCGCATATTGACAAACACGCCCAGGCAGTGTATAATAACTTGCGAATGAATTGCAAATTGGAGGTGCGGCTGATGGCAAAATATTTGACACGGCAGCGCAGACGGCTTCTCGCATATCTTTCAGAGCATACGGACGAACAGCTGACCGCGCGTCAGATTGCCGATTCACTGGCGAAAGACAACATCAGTATCAGCGCCGTTTATCGCAATCTCTCCGCTTTGGAAGAGGACGGCCTTTTGAAACGCAGCGTTCGCGAGGGAACACGTGAAGCGTTTTATCAATATATTGACACAGAGGAATGCAAGGACAGCTTGCACCTGTCCTGCCGGATATGCGGCAAAAGCGTTCACCTTGGCGAAAGGGAGGCGAATCAGCTCCTTCACAGCACATTTGAAAGCACAGGCTTTCAAATTGACAAAAATGAGACGATTCTATACGGCGTTTGTGCCGATTGCAGAAAATAAAGGATGGTGAGCAGAATGGAAAAGAAAAAGAGGATTGCAGCAATGCTTCTTGCCGTCACGCTTCTTTTTGTCATGTTCTGTTCTGCTCTTTTTATTGCAGCAGAATCAGACCATGATTGTGTTGGTGAAAACTGCCCGATTTGTTGTCAAATCAATGCTTGCCAAAACATCCTGAAAAGTCTTTCGTCTGCCGTTTGCGCCGCAGTCTTTGCTGCTGCGTTAACATATATCCTGCTCCGGAGCGTTTCTGCCTGTGAGGCTGCCGCTCCGAGCTATACTTTGGTTTCACTCAAGGTCAAGCTTTCAGATTAAATAAGAACTTTTCACAAGGGTGCAGTCTGTCTGTTTTCGGACGGGCTTTTGCGGCGTTGCCGTTACCCTTGTGTTTTTGCGCCCATTTTAAAATTCTTATCTTAATCCGGAGGTAATAAAACTTATGAAAAAGATAATCGCGCTGTTTCTTGCGCTTATTATGCTGGTCGGCGTTCTTGCCGCCTGCAACAAGGCTGAAAACAACAATGAAAACGCCGGTACGACCGCACCGTCAGAACAGCCTTCAACTGACAGCGATAAATCCGCAGGAAAGTCGCTTAAAATTGTTACAACCATCTTTCCCGAATATGACTGGGTACGCGAAATTCTCGGCAGCGAAGCGGACAACGATGAGCTGACAATGCTGTTGGACAACGGCGTTGACCTGCACAGCTATCAGCCCACTGCCGACGATATTGTCAAAATCTCTGCTTGCGACCTGTTTATTTATGTAGGCGGCGAATCTGACGAATGGGTTGAGGACGCTTTGGAAAGTGCAGCCAACAAAAACATGAAGGTCATCAATCTTTTGGAAGCTTTGGGCGATTCCGTAAAAGCGGAAGAAACCGTTGAAGGAATGCAGGAAGAGGAGCACGACCACAATCACGATGAAGAAATTTCAAAAGATGACATTAAAGACCGTCAAATCTCGGATTTCGCCGGTGAGTGGAAGTCACTGTATCCATATCTTCTGAACGGTGACTTGGATGAGTACTGCGAACACAAGGCAGAAGAGGATGAGGACAACTCAACAACAAAAGACACATATTTTGAAAAGTATAAAGCTTCATGGCAATGTGATGTTAACAAAATTTCAATCAGCGGAAACAAGATTACATTCACTTATACAGACGGAAAGAAAGTTTCTGCCGAATACACCTATGCCGGTTATCAGCCGAAAATTAATGATGATGGTGAAATAAGCAGCGTCCGTTATCAGTTTAAAGCAACCGATTCCAAGGCTCCCAAATATGTTCAGTTCAACGATCACGGTCACAAACCGGGTTCTGCCGAGCATTTCCACATTTACTTTGGCAATGATGGATTTGACTCATTGATGGACTCAAAAACCAACCCGTTCTTTGTGAAGAACGCGCTCACCTCAGATGAAATTCTTGATGAGCTGATGGGTCATGAGCATGAGGAAGAGATGGATGAGCACGTCTGGTTGTCCTTGAGGAACGCCGAGGTTCTTGTTAACACCATTTCAAAATCTTTGCAGGAGCTTGACCCTGATAACAAAGACATTTATTCCGCAAATTCCGACGCTTATGTGAAAAAGCTGTCTGCTCTTGACGCAGACTATCAGACAGCCGTGGACACTGCGACCTATAAGACCGTTCTGTTCGCTGACCGCTTCCC
>DJPI01000065.1:29388-29523 GCA_002438505.1 Ruminococcaceae bacterium UBA6416
ATTGAGGGCACACAGCATGAGATTGCCGAAACAGTTGTTCAAAACACAGCCGAAAAAAATCAAAAGGTGCTGACAATGGATTCAATGCAATCCACCACCACCAAGGATGTTGAAAACGGTACGACCTACCTTTCC
>DJPI01000065.1:29556-29829 GCA_002438505.1 Ruminococcaceae bacterium UBA6416
CCGTTATGGAGAAAAACCTTTCCACGCTAAAGCAGGCTTTGGGTTAATGTGTCCCGGTTGCAGCTCACAGCGCCCGTCAAAAGAAAGAATTAGCGTGTTGGCGCATTATAAAAAATGAGCTTAGCTAACTGATGCAGCGTACATAGATGCAAAGAAGGTTTTCGGCAAGCAGGTAAGAGCATATTCACGACTCGCTGACAATGCCCGGAAAAACACTAAACAGAAGTCAAAACAAGTAGAGCCTAAACTCCCCAAGAATTGTCACATACAAAA
>DJPI01000002.1:0-32687 GCA_002438505.1 Ruminococcaceae bacterium UBA6416
GCATCAGCTCGATACCCGCCTCGCTCAATACCCCAAGCTGCTCTTCTTCGGAAGCATTTTTCATTACGTCGTGCAGAAGCCCCGCAGTGTACGCCTTGTCCGCATCGCCGCCGAATCTGAGCGCAAGCTCTTTTGCGCTCTCGGCAACATTAAGGCTGTGGTTGAATCTGTAATCGTCAAGACGTGACTTGATAAGCGTAATGATTTTTTCATCTGTCCATGCGCTCAAAGGTATATCTCCTTTATTAAGGTAATCGGTGATTACCTGATATTTACTTTCTTATTCATTACGTAGAACGTTGCATAATAAAGTCCGACGCCGAAAATAAGATAAGTTATAATTGAAACAAGATCCGTGAAGCTCGCTCCTGTTGCGAGGTCATCGTAATTTGTGATAACCGAAAGCTCGTTGCCTACAATCGAAAGTCCGAATGTGATGTTGTCGGAAATTACGCCCGAGATTTTCTCGACCGCAAAGAGAATTACGATCGTGAAAATGATTGTCCAAAGGAGATATCTCTTCTGGAAATGGCGAGTGTTTGCAAGTGAAATTGCAAAGTACATTTCAAGCGTAATGACTGCAAAACGCAGGAAATACGATATCATCGAAATTACGATTGATGTAACAATTGTTGATATCGACTTACCCTGCAGGAACATCGGAAGAAGAGACTCGATCGTGGAAAATGTCTCGTCGCCGATAACGTCCTCTTTAACAACGAAGTATGTGATCGCCGCCGAGCCCATAAGGCAAAGGAATGCGGCAACGAACCAAACCGTTGAGGCAATGATCTTTGAGAAGAGGAGCGTCGAGCCCTTGACGGGGAGCGTAAAGCTCAGGTATCCCTGCTCGCCGTAAAGCGATCTCTGAAAATTGACGATCATAACGACAGCCGTAAGAATAAAGCTGCATGAGGAGATCAGGAGAAGCACGGTAATTCCGAGCATCTGACCCGTTGTTGCGGTGTCCTTGCTGATGTAATACGAGCCGAGGACGTACGCCATAATTACTGCGACTACCGCATAAAGCGCACCCATAATTCTGCCCGTTGCGATAAATTCGTGCTTTAAGAGCTTACCCAACATGACTGAACACCTCCCTGAACAGATCCTCGACGGTTTTGCCGTCCGCTGTAATTTTTGAAACATCGGTGTTGACAACGAGCTTGCCGTCCTTGACCATCATAACACGGTCAAGCACCTTTTCAATATCGTAGATAAGGTGAGTCGAAAGCAAAATCGTTGAGTTTTCGGCGTGGTTTTTCATAATTGTATCAAGAATAAACTCTCTTGATACAAGGTCTACGCCGCCGAGCGGTTCGTCGAGAATATAAAGATCGGCTTTTCTGCTCATAACAAGGAGAAGCTGGAGCTTTTCCTGCTGACCCTTTGACATTGTTTTGATCTTCTGCTTAATCGGAAGCTCAAAGGTCGCCGCCATATCGAAGGCTTTCTGTTTGTCAAAGTTGTCGTAGAAATCAGCCATGTACTTTATTGCGCTTGTCGGCGTCATCCATGCCGGGAGATAGTTTTTCTCGGGCAGATATGCAATAATTTTTTTCGATTCAACGCCGGGAGCCTTTCCGTTTATAAGAATCTGACCCTCATAGTCGTTGATAAGACCGACAATGGACTTGATCATTGAGGTCTTGCCGCAGCCGTTAGGACCGAGCAGACCGACAATCTTGCCCTGCGCAATGTCGTAAGAGACGCCCTTGAGAACAGTGTGATCACCGTAGCTCTTTTTAAGGTCCCTCACCTTGAGAAGTGTTTCACTCATTGATGTATTCCTCCAATCCCATTCGTGGGAAAATCAGTCGTCAGCCAATCTGGCTTCTTCAATAATATCCTCTGTAATCTCCTCCGACTCACCGTGTTTTACAAAGAGAATGCAAAGCAGAGAGAGGACGAAACAGATCGGGCAGTAATAGAACAGCGAACCGTATGTACCGGTAAGCATACGAACAATACCGTAAACGATCGGTGTTGCAATCTGCGCCGAGAATGTAGCTGTATAATAGTAACCTGTGAATGTGCCGACCTTGTCAAGTCCGCCGATTTCAAGAACAAGCGGAAGAGTGTTGACCGTGATGAACATATTCGCCGCTCCGCCGAGAATGAGAACCGGGAAAATCAGAACGCCGAGAATTTTGACAACGCCGTCAACCGCTTCCATAATGTTCTTCATTGCGGCCGCATAATCGCCGTCTGCAACCTCCTTTTGAAGAACGTCACGGCTGGTTGCAATGAGTGATTCGTGGCTGTATGCACCGTTTGTGCTCTCCTTGAGTGCCGCGTCAACCGCCGCATACGGACTTTCCTCTGTCGGATTTTTGAGATACTCAATGTAACCTTCAAGGTCAAGGGTGACATATGCGCTTGACTGGCTTGAAAGGCCGTTTTCGGCAAGCTTTTTGTTTTCGGTGTTAATGTCATTCATTGCCGATTCAATGTTTGCATAAACTTTGTTTGCGGCAACATATTTTCCGCTTGAAAGTCCATCTGAAGCAAGCATTACGGTGAACACACCGAAGAAAACAACAAAGACCGCAAGGAAGGTGCAAAGTCCGGCCATGATTGTCTTTTTTCTTCCCCATTTTGTTCCGATTTTTCCGGCCGGGATTGCGGCGGCACCGGAGCAAAGGCCAAAGATTGCCATAAGTATTGTTGCCTTTGCCGTTTTAAGGTGAAGAATTTCGGCGGCAAAGAGCGAGAAGAATGTTGTGATTGCGTTTGACGCGCAGAAAAGGAAGAACAAAGAGAAGAGCATGAAAACAAGGCTCTTGCGCTCCGCTGGGGAAAGCTTGATTGCTTTTTTGGCTTCCTTTTCTGCCTTTTTGGCTGCTTTTTCGGCTGCTCTTCTTGCCTTTGCGTCCATTACCTGATTCTGGTCGGCTTTGATTTTAATGCTTGTGTCCTCTTCCTTAACAAAGAACAAAAGAACAAGCGAGCCGATAACCATGACAACCGAGCCGATGATGAAAACGATCGGGAAGGTTTGCGCTTCATCGGTATACTGGCCGAAAAGGTGAATATAAATGAAGCTTGCAATGGTTCCGGCAACCATGCCGATGAGGCTGCCGACAGAACCGGTGAGGTTAATGATTGCGTTGCCTTCAGAGCGCAGCTCAGGCGGCGTGAGGTCAGGCATGAGCGCAACAACGGGCGCACGCCAAAGAGACATTACAAAAACAAAAAGGATGATAACAACCATTGTTGCGGCAACGCTGTTTGTTCTGAGCGCAACAATCGGAATGAGCGCAAAAAGAACGGCTGCAATCGGCGCACCGGTAACAATGAACGGACGGCGCTTTCCAAGCTTTGAATGGCAGCGGTCGGACAGCTTTCCGAATGTGGGCTGGAAAATGACGCCGAAAATGTTATCGAACGTCATAATGATACCGATAAACAGCGGAACGAGCGTGATGCTTGCACCAAAGCCGACGTCCTCACCCTGTGCTCTTGCAAGATTTGCAAGCCACGGAAGAGCCTCATTGAGCTTTGCGCTCAATTTTGTTACAACATCTGAAGAGGAAAGCAAGCGGTTGAGAATTTTGGTAACATACGGGTCATAGATTGCCCACGCGATTGATGACGCCATGAAGCCGAAGCCGGTCAGGATTGTCAGCTTGTAATTAAGCTTTTGCTTTTTCGGTGCATCCGGCGTTTTTGTTTTTTCTGCCATACTTTTTTCTCCTTTGCATATTACTTACAGTACACAAACCGCACGGCCGCAAAGAGCAACCGTGCGGTATTTTCCGAATCAGTCAGCTTTTTTGTTATCAGTCGTCTGCGTTCTGAACGGCCTCATCAAGCCATGAGGTGTCCTCATCCTTTGAAACCTCTCCGTGCTTAACGCGGGAGATGATTGCAAGGCCAACAAGGAAAGCGAGGGCGCAGAACAGGAACATGAAGTTATAATCTTCATCGAACAGACCAATGAGAAGTCCGCAGAGAATCGGGCCGGAAACGGCAGCCGAGAAGGTTGCGGTGTAATAATATCCGGTGAAGGTTCCAACAAACTCTCTGCCACCGATTGCAAGAACAAGAGGAAGAGTGTTGATGTTGATCATTCCGACACAGGCGCCGCCGACAACAAGCGCAATCCAGAAGGAAACCCAGGTGACCGTGCTCTGATTGCCGAAGATCTGTGAAACGGCAAGATAGATTCCAAAGAAAACAATGCAGCCGATGAGACCGATTACGATTGTCTTTTTCCGTCCGATTTTTCTTCCGAGGGTACCGGCCGGGATTCCGAACGCGGCAAGCGAAACGGCAAAGACAGCCATCATGAGCGTTGAATAAATGGGCTTAACGGCGAGGGTTTCCTCCGCAAAGTTTGTGAAGTTCGGAATGATTGCTTCCGTTGCGTTGCAGATGAAGAAAAGCGCTGCAAGCATGAAAAGAAGGCTTCTCTTTTCGTCCTTTGAAATTGGAAGATCACGGATTCTGATTTTTTTGGGCTTTTCGCCGTCTGCGGTTTCAAGCTCAACGGCGGCAGAAAGGTCATACTTTTTGTTCTTTTTATAGAAGGCAACAAGGGCAACAAGGCTCAAAACTGCGATGATTGCCGCAACAACAAAAATCGGGGTGTAGTTAACATACTGAACAACGCCGTCAACCTCAAGAACCCTTTTCTGCGCAAGGGTAACGCCGTCAACAATGAAGCTGTCATGCTTGCCCTCATAGAAAACCTTGAATTTTTCCGCAAGCTCAGCCGGGCACTGATAAACGGTGTCAGTGATTTTTCCGAGGCTGTCAACGGCGTTGACAATAACGCTGCCGTCCGGATTGGTTGCAAGAATCTGGCCGAGGGTGTTGGTTTTTGCCTTGAGCATTTCAGCCATTCCGTTGAGGCCGACAAGGCCGGCAACGGTTGAAACAATCGTTCCGATAACAAAGCCGAGAACCTGGCCGATACCGCCCATGATGTTGATGACCGCGTTCGCGTCACTCTGAAGATTGGACGGAGTGAAGTCCGGCATAAGGGAAACAACGGGTGAACGCCAAACGGACATGACAAGGTTGAAGCAGATGACAACGGCCATCATGAGCGCAATGCTCAGCGCAATGGCCTTGACGGAGAACGCAACAACGGGAATGAAGCAGAAGAACACGGCGCAAATCGGAAGCCCGATAATTATGTAAGGCATTCTTTTTCCGAACTTGGACTTGGTTCCGTCGCTCTTTTTTCCAAAGAAAGGCTGGAAGATAACGCCGAAAATGTTGTCGATTGTCATGATGGCGTTAACAATGAGGGGAACGGAGATCCACGCAAGCGCGGGAATTCTCTGGTGGAAAGCATCGATTCCGCCCTCGGCGGCAAAAAGCTCGGTGAACTTCGCTTTGAGGATTACGGGAACATATGAGTTATAGATTGACCACAGCAGCATACACGCCATGAAGCCGAGGCCGATGAGAAAAGTTCGCTTATAATTAAGCTTCTGGGGCTGAGGCGCAGCGGCTGCGCCCTTTGTTTTTTCGGACATTGATGTTTCCTCCGTTTTGAAAATAAGGTAAGGTTTCCGCTCATAAATATCCGTTATCCATTGTCACGGACAACAAATATCAGACACAAATGAGCATGACTTTGAGCTATTATACTATATTTTACTGTCCGTTTTCAAGAAAAAAGCGACTTTGTTAAATTAATCTACTTAATGCACAAAAATGAGGTCGCGTTTTTGTTGACAAATTCCCTTGCGAATGATACACTTATTATGCTGTGTAAATTTAGATATTACAAATTGAATATTAGATTTTGATGCGGCAAATATATTGAAAAGGATTTTTGATTTATGAGCTACACAAAAGAGGACATTTTGCGCATTGCAGAAAGTGAGGACGTCAAGTTCATCTGCCTGCAATTCACCGATATTCTCGGAATGCTTAAAAGCGTTTCAATAACAAGAAGCCAGCTTGAAAAAGCGCTTGACAACCGCTGCTGCTTTGACGGCTCTTCGATTGACGGCTTTGTCCGCATTGAGGAGTCGGATATGTGCCTGCATCCCGACCTCGACTCGTTCGTTGTTCTCCCTTGGGAGAGCGAGAGCGGAAAAACCGCAAGGCTCATCTGTGATGTATATTTCACCGACGGCACCCCGTTTGAGGGCGATCCGCGCCATGTTCTCAAGCGCGCAATCAAAAAGGCTGCCGATATGGGCTACACCTGCAATGTTGGCCCGGAGTGTGAATTCTTCCTTTTCCGCCCGGATGAAAAGGGACGTCCCACCACCTACTGCCACGACAGGGGCGGCTATTTTGACCTCGGACCGGTTGACAAGGGCGAGGACTGCCGCAAAGACATCTGCCTGACGCTTGAAAGCATGGGCTTTGAAATTGAAGCATCCCACCATGAGAACGCAAAAGGTCAGCATGAAATTGACTTTAAATATGACGAGGTTCTGCGCACGGCGGATAATGTTATGACGTTCAAGCTTGTTGTTAAAAACCTTGCCAACCGCCACGGACTTTATGCAACCTTCATGCCGAAGCCCGTTTTCGGCGAGTGCGGCTCCGGAATGCACACAAACATTTCCCTTTTCAAGGACGGAAGAAACGCCTTCTATGACGAAAACGATGAATACGGCCTTTCCAAGGCGGCATACGGCTTTATTGCCGGAATTATGAGCCACATCAAGAGCATGACCGTTTTGACAAACCCGATCGTCAATTCATACAAGCGCCTTGTTCCCGGCTATGAAGCCCCGGTATACATTGCGTGGTCGGCAAAGAACCGCAGTCCGCTCATCCGCATTCCCTCGGCCAAGGGTGTTGCAACAAGGGTTGAGCTGCGCAATCCCGACCCGGCCGCAAACCCATATCTTGAAATGGCCGCAAGTCTTTTTGCCGGTCTTGACGGAATTGAGCGCGGTCTTACTCCGCCACCGGCAAAGGATTCAAACATCTTTGACCTTTCTGACGCTGAACGCAAAAAGGAGGGCATTGACTCGCTTCCGAAAACCCTCGGTGAGGCCGTTAAGGAATTTGAACACAGCGACTTCATGCGTTCATGCATGGGCGAGCACGTTTTTAACAAGTACATCGCCGCAAAAAAAGAGGAATGGAAGGAATACAGCACTCGCGTTTCGCAGTGGGAAATTGAAAAATATCTCGGAAAATATTAATTGGAAATTACAAAGAAAGCAAAGCCGGACTTGTTTTGGCTTTGCTTTTATGATATAATAATCGTATTAAATGCAGCTATCGGAGGCGCGGAAAAATGAAAAACGAATATGACAACGATGACCGCCTTGAGCCGGGCTATTACAACGGTTCGGAAATCGGATACGGCGAGGAAAACCTTGACCGCGAGCTGAGAAAGGAGAGCAGGCGAATTGCCGCGCTGCCGGTTTTGCTCCTTGTTGCCTTCCTTGTTTTCGGCCTTTTCCGCTTCACCGGGCTGAAAAACAGCCTTCAGAACTTCAAGGAAATTTTCAATTTTGCGGACGGCAACCATAATAATCCGGTTTTTTTTCGTTCGGTGGACAATATCGATGAATTTGGGGAGATTGGCGTTTTTGTTTCCCTCCCGGAGGAAGCTGAAATTGATAATCTTTATATCCTCGACGGTGAAATTGCCTGTGCAGACTTTTTCCTCAATGACAAATCATATTCTTTCAGAGCGGCGAAAAGCGGAACGGTCAGCCTTGACCCAAACGAGGACGCCGAGATTATCTCAAGCGAAGCGGAAGGCGCTCTAGAGTTTTTCCAATACACCCCATATGGCACCGATACTTACTATAAAACGCTCTGGAGCAATGGAGGCACAGACTTCTTCCTCTCCTTTCAGGATATACCGGATGAAGAGGATTATGATAACTTCAAAGATGCTGCCATAGAAATTTTTGAACTGAACAAAATAAATTAATGATTAAATGAAAAATAAAAATGAACGGACGTTTCGGTGTATCCGTTCATTTTTTGTTTAATCACTCACTGCATAATCCGCAATGCGTTTGGTGCAGTTCCCGTCACAGGCAGACATAAATTTTTCTTTGAACGGTTTGACCTTTTCTTTTTGAAAATCGCCCTTTTGAACCGCTTCAATAATTTCGTCCGTATCGGTAACAATTTTTCCGGGAACAAAGCTTTTGTAATCGTAATAAAAGCTCCTGTCCCTGTCATACTCCTCAAGGTCATAGGCAAAAAAGAGCATCGGGCGCTCAAGGAGCGAAAACTCAAAAATCAGCGATGAATAGTCCGCAATGAGGATATCCGCGCAGCAAAGAGCCGTATCCGTGTTCACAAGCTTTGAAACATTGAAAACGAAGTTTTTAAATTTCTTCCTTTCTTCCTCGGTGAGGTCAAACCTTTCCGCCGTGAACGGGTGCAGCTTCAAAAGAAGAACATATTCCTTTGAAAGTGCAGAACAAAGCTTTTCAAAGTCAAGCCGGTTTTCGTTATAAGCCTCGCTCGGATTGTTTCCGCGGAAAGTTGGTGCATAGAGAATGATTTTACGCTCGCCGATTGAGGGAATCAGCTTTTTAAGTTCCACCTTCTGAGCGGCAACAAAATCGGGGTCAAAAAAAACATCTGTCCGCGGAACGCCGAACGGCTTGATAATTTTTTCCTCGCAGCCGAACGCTTCAGCATAGCAGGGAATGACGTCCGCGCAGGAAACAAAGGCATCGGTATAAGTGTTATGCATCGGAAAAAGGTCAAGACTCTCCCGGCTTGCACCCCAGGCGAGGTCAGCGGTTGAATATCCCCACTTTTTGAACGCGCCGCAGGCGTGCCAGAGCTGAATGACGCGCGTTCCCTCTCTCGGTGCGTGGGCATAAACGGGGTCAAAATTATCCGTCAAAAAAACACACCGGCAAACGGCGTAATACTTTTGGAACTTAAGATTAAAAAGAAGGCGCTTGAGTCCGTTTCGCGGCGAGGCCATTTCAACGCAGGTATAGCCCTTCTTTTTCAGATATTCAAAAATGCTCCTCATATTGTCCGGCATGGAGCTGTAATTGCGGTTATATACAAAAAGAATTAGCTTTTTGTCAAGCGGTCTGCGCTTATAAAAATCAAACACCAAGGGCCAGACAAAAAAGAAAAGCACCTTTCGGCGAAAAACAACAATTTTTTGTTTTATATTACCCATTCAAACAATCTCTCCCGTCACTCCGGGCAACCCGGGCGTTTTTTTTCTATTATACCCGCGCCTTGTCCGATTGTCAAATAAACTCAAAGCGAAAAACTCTTGACAGAAGCTTTAATGGGTGATAAAATAAACAGGCGCTTGAAAAGGGATATGCCTCCTTAGTTAAATGGATAGAAGAGCCTCACGCCGTTAGCCGCAACGGGTTGCGGACGGCTGAGAGAACCTTGTTACTCGCTGCGCTCGTAATAATAACCCCCTGTTTTAAAATTAAATACCTGCCTCCTTAGTTAAATGGATATAATAAACCCCTCCTAAGGGTTAGTTGAGGGTTCGATTCCCCCAGGGGGTGCCAAAAAAAGGAACTGCCAAACGGCGGTTCCTTTTTTGCTTTGTTCGGCTTGTTAAACGGATATAAGAACCCGAACGCTCCGCATTCAGAACCTTGTTACTCGCTGCGCTCGTAATAATAAACCCCTCCTAAGGGTTAGCCCCGGGTTCGATTCCCCCAGGGGGTGCCAAAAAAAGAACTGCCAAGCGGCGGTTCTTTTTTGCCCGGACGTTTTTTATTGCCACTGCTCATCAACAGAAAAGCAGTCACACAGCCCGAGATACACCGGTGAAAAGCGGTTTTCAAGGAAGCTTGAAAACGGCGGCGCGTGATAACGCTTTCCGCGCGGAAGCTCGGCCGAAATTGCCATCTCGGCCGAAAAGGAGGAGCCGTTTGAGGCAAAAAGCAGCCGTCCGCCGTGAAGCCTTGCGGTGTTTTGAACGCTGCGCAGTCCGTCTTTCGGCTTGATGAAAGAGAGGGTATCGTTCTCTCCCGCGCTTTCTGAAACGGAGATTACGCACTGCCTTTTTCCGAGCCTGAGTGCGGCCGTGATGTTCTTTCCTTTTGAATATTTCACTGCGTTTGAAATGAGATTCATAAAAGAATCAATAACAAGAGACGGACAGCATGAAACGGCAACCTTTTCCGGCGCAAAGCTGAGATTAACATCGGTGTCTGAAAGAAGAATATCTGTGCAAAGGCAGACGCTTTCAAGAAGCCTGTCAAGCTCAACAAAGCAGTATTCGCATTTTTCCAAAGCGCTCTCTCTGTTGTTGTTAAGTGCGCGGAGCTTTTTGAGACACAGGGAAAGAAGGCGCCTTCCTTTTTTTGGGTCGCTTTCGGTTGCCGTCAGCTCATAAAGCTCGTCTGTCCGCGCAAAAATTTCATTCACAAGCTCCCTTATCTCGCTCTCGTTTTCCGCCGCTGCTTCAAGAGACAAAAGGCGGTCAACCTTTTGAAGAACGGAATTTGCCATTGCATTCTCCTCCTTTGTCTGCCGGTGATATTTTCGTCAGTATTATGCCCTTTTTGTTTTGTTTAAACAATATTTTGTTCAGGGTGACAAAATTTGGAAAAGAAAAAGTTTTTTTGTTTTTTCTGTTGCAAAAAGCCTTTAAATGGGGTAATATATATGAGCAAAAGTTTGTAACTAATTTATCGGAGGTAATTACCATGTCAGTTAAAGTTGCTATTAACGGATTCGGCCGCATTGGCCGCCTTGCTTTCCGCCAGATGTTCGGCGCTGAGGGATATGACGTTGTTGCCATCAACGACCTCACCAAGCCCTCAATGCTTGCAAATCTTCTCAAGTACGATACCGCTCAGGGCGGCTATTGCGGAAGACTCGGCGAAGGTCTCCACACCGTTTCCGCCGATGACGAGGCAAACACCATCACTGTTGACGGAAAGACCCTCACCATCTATAAAGAAGCAGACGCAAGCAAGCTCCCCTGGGGTGAAATCGGCGTTGACGTTGTTCTTGAATGCACCGGTTTCTATTGCTCAAAGGAAAAGAGCATGGCTCACATCAATGCGGGCGCAAAGAAAGTTGTCATCTCCGCTCCGGCAGGAAACGACCTCAAAACAATCGTTTTCTCCGTTAACAATGATACTCTCACCGCTGACGACCAGATCATTTCCGCAGCTTCCTGCACCACCAACTGCCTTGCTCCCATGGCTAAGGCTCTTAACGACTATGCTGCAATCCAGAGCGGCATCATGTCAACCATCCACGCTTACACCGGCGATCAGATGATCCTTGACGGTCCGCACAGAAAGGGCGACCTTAGACGTGCTCGTGCAGGCGCAGCAAACATCGTTCCCAACTCAACCGGCGCTGCAAAGGCAATCGGCCTTGTTATTCCGGAGCTTAACGGAAAGCTTATCGGCTCCGCTCAGAGAGTTCCCGTTCCCACAGGTTCAACCACCATTCTCACCGCTGTTGTTAAGGGCGAGAACGTCACAAAAGAAGGCATCAACGCCGCAATGAAGGCCGCTGTAAGCGAATCCTTCGGTTACAATGAAGACCCCATCGTTTCCTCAGACGTTATCGGCATGAGATACGGCTCACTCTTTGACGCAACTCAGACAATGGTTATCGACCTCGGCAACGGCCTTTATGAGGTTCAGGTTGTTTCGTGGTATGACAACGAAAACAGCTACACAAGCCAGATGGTTCGCACCATCAAGTACTTCGCAGAGCTTGCGTAAGTCAAACCATTCAAACACCGGCCGGTCAGTGAAAGCTGACCGGCTTTTTGCGCCCTTGTTCAATCTTAATAAAACCTCTTCACACCAACGGGCATTCTTTGTTAAAGTGTATAAACCTCAAAAAAATATTCAAAAAAGCTTGCATATTTATGCAAAATATGGTATATTATCGGCACAACATGAATAAAGTTACAGCGCGAATGAATTGTTCATCAAAAAAGGCGCTGCTCGGAGGTTTAAGTATTATGAAAAAGGAAAACATCAAAAAAATTGTTCTTGCTTATTCCGGCGGACTTGACACGTCAATCATTATCCCCTGGCTCAAGGAAAACTATAACAACCCGGAAATCATTGCCGTGTCAGGCAATGTTGGACAGGCGGACGAGCTTGAGGGTCTTGAGGAAAAGGCAATCAAAACCGGAGCTTCAAAGCTCTATGTTGAGGACGTCACAAAGGAAATGCTTGAAAGCTGCGTTTTCCCCTGCGTTCAGGCCGGCGCAAAATATGAGGAGTACCTTCTCGGAACGGCATTCGCCCGTCCGTTCATTGCAAAAAGGCTTGTTGAAATTGCAAAAGCCGAAGGAGCCGATGCAATCTGCCACGGCTGCACCGGAAAGGGTAATGATCAGGTTCGTTTTGAGCTTGCAATCAAGTCTCTTGCTCCGGAGATGACAATCATTGCTCCCTGGCGTGAATGGAGCATCAAATCAAGGGAAGAGGAAATTGAATACGCCGAGGCGCACAATGTTCCCCTTAAAATCAACCGCGAAACCAACTATTCAAAAGACAAAAACATCTGGCACCTTTCTCATGAAGGCCTTGACCTTGAGGATCCGGCGAATGAGCCGCTCTATAACAAAAAAGGCTTCCTTGAAATGGGCGTTTCGCCGGAAATGGCTCCGGATAAGCCGACCTATGTTACCATCCACTTTGAAAAGGGCGTACCCACTGCTGTTGACGGAAAGGAAATGGACTCGGTATCACTCGTTTCAAAGCTCAATGAGCTTGGCGGTGCAAACGGAATCGGACTTCTTGATATTGTTGAAAACCGTCTTGTTGGAATGAAGTGCCGTGGCGTTTATGAAACTCCGGGCGGAACAATTCTCTATAAGGCCCACGAGGTTCTTGAAACCCTTTGCCTTGACAAGGAAACGGCTCATTACAAAGCCCTTGTTGCCCAGAAGCTTGGTGAAATCCTTTATAACGCGCAGTGGTTCTCTCCGCTGACCGAGGCGATTCTCAGCTTTGTTAAGAGCACACAGAAAACCGTTACCGGTGACGTTACCCTCAAGCTTTACAAGGGCAACATGATAAATGCCGGTGTAACCTCCCCGTTCTCGCTCTATGACCCGGAAATTGCAACCTTTGATGAGGACGAGGTTTATAATCAGGCCGATGCAACGGGCTTCATTAATCTTTATGGCCTGCCCTCAAAGGTTATGGCCAAGATGAAGGCCAAAAACAATCTTTAATTTGCGCGCCAATACCATCCTTTTGGCTGCCGCCGGGTTCTCCTTTCGGTGGCAGCCGCTTTATATTAAATCAGTTTTCCTTGCTTTTTTCTTTGAACAGCAAAACCTCCTGTGGCAGTTGTTTAAATTCTGCCGCAGGAGGTATTTTTTGTTTCCGGTTTTCACCGGGCTTGCTTAAATTTTGTCTTGTCCGCCGTTCGGCTTCCTTTCACTCAAATCAGGTCTGTCAGCTTGCACGGGTGGTCTGCATCGGAGTGCCGGCCTTAGCGGTTGCCGTGTAAGCAACGGTGGCATCGGAATCCGGGTTGTTTTCAACTTCCGGAGTCTCTTTCCTTTCGTAGTAAGTCAGGGATGAAAGCTCCTTTTCGCTCTTCATATCAAACCGCTTAACGGTGGTGTCGCTTATTGTGTAAACAAAGTTTCCAACGAATGTTCCGCGGAAAACATTTGAGTAATCCTCTTTTGACGAATGAACATAGACATTCTTTTCCGTGAATTTGTTGTTTTCAACGGTAAAGGTTTTGAAAACGAGCTTTGTCTTTGAATCATTATAATAAGTCACGGGAATTCCGAAGGTGTTTTCGTCAATCATCAAAAAGGCTTTTGCATCGTTGCTGTCAACGCGGCACTCGGCGTTTTTCATAACGTGGGAGGCAACCTCTTTCGGCTTTTTCTTGTTGCTGACATCAAAGAGTGAAATTTTGACCTTTGAAAAGTCTGCGTTCTCCTCATCTCCGTCATAGCCAATTCCGATGAGAAGGTTTTCAGACAGCGGATGAAGATAGCTTGAAAAGCCGGGGAGCTTGACCTCGCCGAGAATTTCCGGCTTGTTCGGCCTGCTCAGGTCAATCGCAAAGAGCGGGTCCGTGTTTTTGAATGTGACAACATACGCCGTGTTGCCCATGAAGCGGACGCTTTTTATCTGCTCGTCATGCGCAATGTTTTCAAGCTTTCCGATAACCTTCATGTTTTCGTCAATAACATAGAGGCTGCTGACGTCAATGTCGGTTTTATAGTTGTAATCGGTTGTTGCAATGCGGAAATATTTTCCGCTCTGATCCATCATATACTGGCCGCCGCACGTTCCGGGAACGCTTGTGCTGCCTTTATAGGTGATTTCCCCGCTTTTCAGAGAGAATGCGTGAATGTCCATCGCGGTCTCATCTTCATCATAGTTCGGGCAGGCAACATAAAGCGTGTCGCTTGAGCAGTAAACGGTATTTCCTTCTGCAATAACGCTCTTTTTGCTTATCTTGCTGTTTTCATCGGCCGTGTCATAGCAGCTGATGACGGTGCTTGTTGAAGCGTTCTTCTTGCTCTTGTCAATATAAATGTCATCGCAGGTGAGTTTTTCATCGTTAATTTTTGCATAAAAGGCAGTATCCTCTTTGTAATCCGGAGAATAACTCGTCACGGTATAAAGATAAGAGCCTATCATTCTTGAGGCAACGATGTTTCCGTCCTGCTTAACGCGGCGCAGCTCTTTAATGCTGCCTCGTTCGGTGATGTCAAAAACGGCCGAAAAGCTGTCTGATACCCGGAAATAATAACAGCTGCGGCTGTATATGCTGTCCTTGGCGGAAAAATCATCGTTGTTTTCCGTTTCATAGCCGGTGACAACAAGGCGGTTGCCGCTCAGGTACATATCACTGATATAAGCGCTCTTTTTCTTTCCGGACGCATTGAGCTCGGTTTGGCTCATAAGTTTCATTGTTCCGGCGTCAATGATTGAAAGGGTGTTGTTGCTGATGATATAAAGGAAATTGCCGTCCGTTTTAACAATGTCCGCCTCGTCAACTCCGTCAACCTGAACATTGGTTTTTCCGAATTCGGATAACTCTAATTCGCCGGTTTCAGCAGCACCGTTTGTTCCGGTTGCCGCCATTGTCGGAGCCGCCATATCCGCCGCAGCGACGTCTTTTGCCGTGTCAAAAAGCGGGGTAGAATCGTCATATCTTTGCTTGGCAAATTCGGCAAGAGCGTTCTTGCGATAGTTTTCGGCGTCCTTTTCGCTTTTGAATTTTGAAAGGGAAATTTTCTTTGTTCCAACATTCAGCTCCTTATATGTCTTTTCCGCCGTTTGAGCCGGTGCCGTTTCCTGCTGAACTTCTTCCTGTGAAACGGCCGGGTTATACCTGACGGGTCTTTGAGTGTTAAGGCTCATTCTGAAGCCTGCCGCGGCGCCGACCGCAACAACGGCAAACACCGCCGCGGCGGCAAGGACGCGCGGAAAAACCTTGACGTTCTTTTTCTTTTCCGGCGTTGCGGCGCTGTTTTTAATTTTTTGAACAATTTTTTCTTTTGAAAGGCTTTCCGGAAGAGAAATGTCGCCGGAAAAAAGCTCTTTCATATCATCATAGTTTTCGCTTTTGGCCATAGCTTGTCACCTCATCATTTCGCGTAATTTTGCAACGGTGCGGTTCTTTTTTGAGCGCACCGAGCCGCTCTTCATTGAAAGCATTTTTCCAATCTCTCCGCTTGAGTAGCCCGCAATGAAAGAGAGGAGAAGAATTTCCCTTTCATCCTTCTCAAGCGCGGCAAGAGCCGTTTTAACGGCAAGCTTTTCAAGCGTCAGGTCTGCGCCTTCCGGAATGTCATTGGCAAAGGAAAGCTCCGTTTTTTGCAGCGAGAGCGCTTTTTCCTTTTGCTGCTTTTTGCAGCAGTTGAAAAGGATTGAAAAAAGCCAGGGCTTAAATGCGCTTTTCTTTTTGAGCCGGCCAATGTTCCGGAAAGCGGCCAATGCGGCGTCGCTGACCGCGTCCTCTGCAAGAAAAGGCGAACCGGTGTAATAAAGCGCAAAGCGGTACATATCCTTTGCATAGACGGAATAAAGCTCGCCGAAAGCGTCTGCGTTTCCGTTTTGAGTCTGAACGACAAGATTTTCGATAAAGTCTGAGCTCATTAACTATCGCCCTCCGTTCACAATATTAGAGAAAAATTCAAGCTCATCTGTTGCATTCATTTTACAAAAATTTCTGAAAATTTTCAACATACCGTTTATAAAAACGGTGAAAGATAAAAAAGACCGGCAAGTATCCGGTCAAAAAGCAAGGAGGATAAAAATGAAGAGCTCAAAAAAAAGAAAAAGCCCCTGTGTTTCTCCAAAGGTTGAGGAGATAATCAAAATCTGGCGTCCGCGTTCAGACAGCCTTCAGACGGACGTTCTCGGCTCATACACGGGAACAAGCGAGTTTGATGACAAAAGACCCGTTCAGGATGCGGATGACCTTTGATGTGCCGTTTTGCGGCTTTCAAAAAAATTCGGCTCGTGCTTTTGCATGAGCCGAAAGCAACATATGCTTCTGCGAAAAAACGAACATATTACTTAATGATGCTCTCTGTAATATCTTTCCGCATCATCAAAGCTAAAAAAGTTGTCATAATTTTCGTCATAAAAATCCTCTTCATTTGCAAAGTCCTTTGCATTGTATGGGTCATTATCCCGAGTTGACTTCTCCCTTTTTTTCGGTGTGTAAGGAACGGTAACATCATTTCTGTGATCCCACACCTCAGTAACCCATCTATTGACGCAGCGAACGGTAAACACGGTTCTTTTTCCGACCTTGAAATCATAGATATTTGCCACATACCGCTCCCCACCGATAATCTCGTAGTTGTGACGTACCTTGTCTGACGGAGCTCCGAGAGAGGTTTTGCCGATATCACTTTCCAGCATCCCGACATACGGCACCCCGGAGGCGATTTTTTCCTGATGTGCTCTTAGCTCCTCCTCTGCTTTTTCTTTACTATACTTTTCATATTTAACCTTCACTTCTGCGTTAAATTCATCTATTGCTTTTGACTTTTCTGCTGTCAGAAAAGAAAACCGGACGTCTTTCATGCTGTAATATGCGCCGGGAATATTGTTGTCATTATAAAAGATGTGCGCCCGGCAAAGAGAAATGTACGAGGCGGTGTCAAGAAAGTCCCTGCTCTTAAGCTCCTTAAACAGTTCCTCCGCCTCTTCATATGAACCGTTTTCAACAAGTGAAACGGCTTTTCTGTAAGCGCCGTAATTGACGGCAAGCATTGCCAAAAGCACCGCCGCAACCGTTCCTGCAATGACGGCGGCAGCAATCCGGGTCTTGCGTTTGTTCCTTCTTTTGTGATTGTCACACGCTGCGGCCATTTCAACACCTTGATTTTCCACGGCCAAGCCCCCTTTTTTTCTTCATTATATCACAATTTTCTTCCTTTGTCACCTAAAATTTATCGGTCAAGCAAGGAAAATTATGCACAGTGAACAAAAATTTTTGCACAAAATTAGCTATAAATCAGTTTGAACTTTTGGTCACTATATGATAAAATAATCCTGTTAACTTCAAGTATTGTAATATTTGAGTGACTGGGCAGCGAACGATTGCTTGTTCGATTCAATCGGCGCCTGCCTAAACATAAAGGCGGAAAATTCTTTCTCCGCCGTGAAAACGGATCGCGCCGGGGGTGTTGTCGTTATCCCCGATGTCTGCGGTTCAAGGAGGTTATTGTATGAAATCTTACGACGCAAAAAATATCAGAAATATCGCCATTGCCGGTCACACGGGAAAGGGCAAAACAACTCTTGCCGAGGCCATGCTTTTCCTTGCAAAAGCAACTGACAGACTTGGTAAGGTCAGTGACGGAAACACCGTAATGGACTTTGACGCCGAAGAAAAAAAGCGCCAGTGCTCCCTTTCAACGGCGTTTGCTCCCCTTGAGTGGAGAGATACAAAAATCAACCTTCTTGACGCTCCCGGAAAGTTCGATTTTGAAGGCGGCGTTTATGAGGCGATGCGTGCCGCCGAGTGCGCCCTCATCGTTACGAGCGCTGGCTCCGGCTTTGACGTCGGTGCGGAAAAGGCAATCAAGGCTGCTGACAAGAGAGGTATTGCAAAGTTCTTTGCAATCACCAAAATCGACGCCGAAAACAGAGACTTTTTCAAAACCTTTGAAGCTCTTAAGGAAGAAGTCGGCTCAAAGCTCTGCCCCGTTGTCATTCCTCACATGGTCAACGGCAAGGTTGAGTCATACGTTAACCTTTGCAGCAACAAAGCTTTCAAATATTCAAACGGAAAATCAACCGTTATCGACGTTCCGGACGATCCCCATCTCGGCGAGATGAGAGACGTTCTCATGGAAGCTGTTGCTTCCGTTGACGATGACCTCATGATGAAGTTCTTTGATGGCGAGGAGCTCACAAAGGAAGAAATCATTGACGGCCTTACCAAGGGCGTTGAACAGGGTGAAATTTATCCCGTATACGCCTGCTCGGGAACGAACCTTGACGGCGTTGACCTTCTTCTTGACGCAATCGTTTTCTCCGCTCCCTCACCGGCGCAGGCTGGTTCCGAAAAAGCCGAAAACGACTCCGGCGATGAAATTGAAGTGAAATGCGACCCGAACGGACCGCTCGCGGCAATCTGCTTCAAGACCGTTGCCGACCCGTTTGTCGGAAAGATGTCATATGTCAAGGTTGTTTCCGGAAAAATCACCGCAGAAGTTCCCGCTTTCAACGCAAGAACCGGCGAAAGCGAAAGAATGGGCAAGCTCATCTCCGTCAGAGGCAGCAAGCAGGAGGACATTTCCGCAATCACCGCCGGCGACATTGGCGTTATCACAAAGCTCTCCGGCCTTGCAACGGGCGACACAATCTGCAGTTCAAAGAATATTATCAAGCTTTCCGGCGTTGACTTCCCGGCTCCCTCGCTTTCAATGGCTATCGTTGTCAAGAAAAAGGGCGAGGAGGACAAGGTTGCCGCAGGTCTGCGCAGAATTATGGGTGAGGATCCCACCGTTGTTTTCTCAAATAATGAGGAAACAAGAGAGATGATTCTCTCAGGTCTTGGTGAACAGCACCTTGACATTGTTCTTGCAAAGCTCAAGTCAAAGTTCGGCGTTGAAATTGACCTCAAAATTCCGCGTGTTGCATACAGAGAAACGATCCGCAAGAGCTGTCAGGTTCAGGGACGCCACAAAAAGCAGTCCGGCGGTTCAGGTCAGTTTGGTGACGTTTGGATCCGCTTTGAGCCGCATGACGGCGATGAGCTGATTTTTGAAACGGAGGTTGTTGGCGGCTCCGTTCCGAAGAACTACTTCCCGGCGGTTGAAAAGGGTCTCCAGGAAGCAATCCTCAAAGGACCCCTTGCCGGATATCCGATGGTTGGACTTAAGGCTGTTCTTTATGACGGTTCTTACCACCCCGTTGACTCGAACGATATGGCGTTCCGCACCGCGGCAAAGATTGCATATAAAAACGGTATGGCGCAGGCTAATCCGGTCATTCTTGAGCCTATCGGCGAACTCAAGGTTTATGTTCCCGATGCAAACCTCGGCGACATTATGGGCGATATTACAAAGCGCCGCGGCCGTGTTCTCGGAATGGGTGCAGCGGACGAACCGAAGATGCAGGAGCTTGTTGCCGAAGTTCCGATGGCGGAAATGGGCAATTTTGCAACCACGCTGCGCTCCGTGACCGCAGGCAGAGGACACTTCACTCTCACCTTTGCGCGTTATGAGGACGCTCCCGGAAATGTTGCGCAGAAAGTTATCGATGACGCGAAAGCCGAATCCGACGACTAATATAACCGAATTCTTGTTTTTACATAAACAAACACAATTTCAAAAGGGCTGTCCAAACGGGCAGCTCTTTTGTTGTGCGCTTTTCACAAGCCGCAGACAAAGAGCAAAAAAACAGCGGCCGCCTTTTTGGCAGCCGCTGTGATTTTAATTTGTGACGCTTAATTACTCAGCATCCGGAGCATAAAGAGCTTCAAGTCTCTTGAGGTGTTTATATCTTTCAACAGACTCTTCTTCTGCTTCCGCAAAGAGAACCTTTGCTCTCTCCGGGAAGGAGCGGGTGAGAGCGGAATAACGAGCCTCGTTGAGGAGGAACTTCTGATAGTCCTCTCTTACGCCGGGCTTTGAGTCAATCGTGAACGGATTCTTGCCCTGAGCCTTAAGAGCCGGGTTGTAGCGGAACATATTCCAGTAGCCGCATTCAACGGCCTTCTTCATCTCGTTCTGGCAGTTAACCATGCCGCCCTTGATTGAGTGCATCTCGCACGGAGCGTATGCAATAACGATTGACGGGCCGTGATATACTTCAGCCTCGGTGAGAGCCTTAATGGTCTGGTTCATGTTTGCGCCCATAGCGATCTGAGCAACATAAACATAACCGTAGCTCATTGCAATTTCTGCAAGGCTCTTCTTTGCAGTGCTCTTTCCGGCAGCTGCAAACTGTGCAACCTGACCGAGCTGAGATGCCTTTGAAGCCTGTCCGCCGGTGTTGGAGTAAACCTCGGTGTCGAATACCATGATGTTGACATCCTCGCCGGAAGCAAGAACGTGGTCAACACCGCCGAAGCCGATGTCATATGCCCAGCCATCGCCGCCGAAGATCCAGACGGACTTCTTTGAAAGATATTCTTTTTCTTTGAGGATTGAAGCGCAGTTTTCGCAGCCGTCAGCAACCTTTTCAAGCTCTGCAACAAGAGCGTCCGCTGCTGCGGTGTTCTTTTCGCCGTCTTTTACGGTGTCAAGATATTCTTTAGCTGCTGCCTTGAGTGATTCGGGAGCCTGCTCAGCGGTGAGGATTCCCTCAACCTTAGCGATAAGGGCGTTGCGGATTGCGTTCTGGCCAAGGAGCATTCCGAAGCCGTGCTCTGCGTTGTCCTCAAAGAGGGAGTTGGCCCACGCCGGACCGTGACCCTTGCTGTTGACGGTATAGGGTGAAGTTGCTGCCGGACCGCCCCAGATTGAGGAGCATCCGGTTGCGTTTGAGATATACATTCTGTCGCCAAAGAGCTGAGTGATAAGACGTGCATAAGCAGTCTCTGCGCAGCCTGCGCATGAGCCGGAGAACTCAAGAAGCGGAGTCTTATACTGGCTTCCGATAACGGTGTTGTCTGCAACATCATCCTTAACGGTGACGTTCTTGACCATGTAATCGAATACCGGCTGCATATCATCCTGGCTCTCACGGGAAACCATCTTGAGCGAGTTCGTCTTGCAGACGCCTACGCAGACGCCGCAGCCCATGCAGTCAAGCGGTGAAACAGCGAGGGTGTATTTATAAACGCCCTTGCCCTTTCCGGCCTTTTTGTCAACGATAATTGCGTTCTTGGGAGCGTTTGCCGCTTCCTCTTCAGTGAGGCAATACGGTCTGATTGTTGCGTGCGGGCAGACATATGAGCACTGGTTGCACTGCGCGCAGGTTGAGCCGTTCCAAGCCGGAACCATAACGGCAACGCCGCGCTTTTCATAAGCGGATGCGCCCTGTTCAAAGGTACCGTCTGCGTGAGCTTCAAAAGCGGAAACGGGAAGCGAGTCTCCATCCATGTGGCCAACGGGCTTCATGATTTCATCAACCATCTTAACAAGCTTTTCTGCGCCCTCGCTCTTTGCCTCGCAGCAGCAATCCTCAGCGTTTGCCCAATCGGCCGGAACGTCAATCTTAACGTAAGCCGAAGCACCGGCGTCAATGGCCTTTTCGTTCATTTCAACAATTTCCTTGCCCTTCTTCATGAACTTCTGGGCCTTTTCTTTCATATAGCCGATTGCTTCCTCTTCCGGAAGAACCTTTGAAAGAGAGAAGAATGCGGACTGAAGAACGGTGTTGGTGCGCTTTCCAAGGCCGATTTTTGCGGCGATGTCAATAGCGTTAACGGTGTAAAGCTGGATGTTGTTCTTTGCGATATATCTCTTTGCTTCGGCATTGAGCTTTTCTGCAAGCTCCTTTTTATCCCACTGGCAGTTGATGAGGAAAACTCCGCCGGGCTTAACGTCATTGACCATCTTGTAACCCTTTTCAACATATGAGGGGTTGTGGCAGGCAACAAAGTCAGCCTTGTTGATGTAATACGGAGCCTTGATGGGCTTATCGCCGAAACGCAGGTGAGAAATTGTTACACCGCCGGTTTTCTTTGAGTCATACTGGAAGTATGCCTGAACAAACTTGTCAGTGTGGTCGCCGATGATTTTGATGGAGTCCTTGTTTGCGCCAACGGTTCCGTCGCCGCCGAGACCCCAGAACTTGCATTCAATCGTACCTTCGGCAGCGGTGTTCGGAGCAGCCTTCTCTTCAAGCGAAAGATAGGTTACGTCATCGTTGATGCCGATGGTGAAGTGACGCTTCATCTCATCCTTTGCAAGCTCATCATAAACAGCGAATACGCTCGCCGGAGGAGTATCCTTTGAACCGAGGCCGTATCTTCCGCCGATAACCTCAAGACCATATCTTCCGGTCTCATTGAGGGCTGCAATAACGTCAAGATAGAGCGGTTCGCCGAGAGCGCCCGGCTCCTTGGTTCTGTCAAGAACAGCAATCTTCTTTGCCGTTGCGGGGATAGCTGCGACAAGGTGCTTTGCAGAGAACGGTCTGTAAAGACGAACCTTAACAAGGCCGACCTTTTCACCCTTTGCGGTGAGATAGTCAATAACTTCCTCAGCAACATCGCAGATTGAGCCCATTGCAATGATAACTCTTTCTGCATCGGGAGCGCCGTAATAGTTAAAGAGCTGATAGTTCGTTCCGAGCTTTGCGTTGACTTTGCCCATGTAATCTTCAACAATTTCCGGAACGGCATCGTAATACTTGTTGCAGGCTTCTCTGTGCTGGAAGAAGATGTCTCCATTTTCATGTGAGCCGCGCATTACGGGGCGCTCGGGGTTGAGGGCGCGCTTGCGGAACGCTTCAACGGCGTCCATGTCACACATTTCTTTAAGATCCTCATAGTCCCAGATTTTGATTTTCTGAATTTCATGAGAAGTGCGGAAACCGTCAAAGAAGTTGATGAACGGAACTCTGCCCTTGATTGCCGCAAGGTGAGCAACGGCGCCGAGATCCATAACTTCCTGCGGATTGGTTTCGGCAAGCATTGCGAAACCGGTCTGACGGCAGGCGTAAACGTCCGAATGATCGCCGAAAATGTTAAGCGCATGGGAAGCAACGCAGCGAGCCGAAACGTGGAAAACAGAGGGAAGAAGCTCACCCGCAATCTTATACATATTCGGGATCATGAGAAGAAGACCCTGAGATGCGGTGTAGGTTGTTGTGAGAGCGCCGGCTGCGAGTGATCCGTGAACCGTTCCGGCTGCGCCGGCTTCAGACTGCATTTCGGCAACCTTGACGGTTGTTCCGAAGATGTTTTTCATGCCCTGCGCCGACCACTGGTCAACATAGTCTGCCATGGGGCTTGACGGAGTGATGGGATAAATGCCCGCAACCTCGGTGAAAGCATAGGAAACATATGCGGCAGCATTGTTTCCGTCCATGGTTTTTGATTTTCTTGCCATTGGATTGTCCTCCTTAAATTGGAAATTCCTTTTCCGAACGGTCGAAAAGAGAGTATCCGACCATTGTTTGATATAAATCAACATCAAATATTTTAACACCAAACCGGTAATAAGTAAATATGCAAAGAGTTGAAATATAAAAATTTTTGAAAAAAAATCTTGGCAAATTTAATAAAATCCGGTTTTTTGCGCTTTGGCGCGGCGCTTTTCAACAAAACCGGAGCAAAATGCCAAATTACAGACAGATTCCTAAAAACTATATATTATCTCCGTTTTCTCTTGACAGTTTTCGACAGGTGTTGTAAAATTACAAAGATATTTCAACATTATGAATGAGGTGTAACCTTGAACACTTTTAAACCTTCCGGCGTTTCTGAACCGTACAAAGACGTGCCCTGGTTCAAAATTGACAACGCCGCAACTCTTTATGCCGCCGCAAGAAGGAAAAACTGGACAAGAACTTTCCGGACGGCTGTTGTTCTGGACTCTGAAATTGACCCTGCTGTTCTTCAAAAAGCACTTGAGGACGTGGCCAAGCGTTTTCCCTTTTTCTGCGTTCAGCTGCGTGACGGCCTTTTCTGGAGCTATTTTGAAAGGATTGACGAAACGCCGAAAATTGTTCCGGACTCAAACTATCCTTACCGCCCGATTGACCTTGAAGACAACAAAAAGCCCTGCTTCAGAATAACCTACGGCAAAAACAGAATTGCGCTTGAGGGCTTCCATTCAATGACGGACGGAGGCGGTGCGAACGTCCTTCTTTCAACGCTTGTCTCGCGCTATCTTGAGCTTAAAGGCGTTCGCTTTGAATATGACGAGGAAAACTCGCGCTCGGTTGAAAACGAGCCGCTCGAATGTGAAGGACGCGATGATTACTATACATACGGCGACCCAACGCGGAAAGCAAAGAATCCTCCGCGCGTTTCGGTTCATATCGGCGAAAACAACGCTCTGCCCGGATATTCCTCGCTCATTCACGGAATCTGCCGCGTTGAGGACCTTAAAAGGGCAGCAAAGAAGCACTCGCTGACAATCACGGAATATCTTACGGCGATACTCATCCTTACATATTTCAACACTGAGCCGCACGACGGAAAACCGATAAGCGTCAGCATTCCGATTGACCTGCGCAGGCGCTTTGAGTCGCGGACACTGCGCAACTTCTGCTTCATGACGGATGTTTCCTTTGATCCCGGAAAAAGGGAGGAAGTCTCTTTTGACGATATCTGCGATTCAATCCGCGGAAAGCTTGCGGAAAAGGCAAGCACAGAAAACCTTCATGACGCAATCAGCGCAAACGTCAGCGCGGCTTCAAACCCGGTGCTTAAAATTGTTCCTTATTTCATCAAAAAGATTTTCCTCAAGGGAACCTATGAAAAGGTTCAGCACACATACACGGCGTTCTTTTCAAACCTCGGTGAATTCAGCTTTCCGCCGGAGGTTTCAAAACACGTTCTGCGCATTGAAGCGTGCCTCGGCTGCACCCCGTATCAGCATTTCGGCTGCGCGGCGGCCTCCGTGAACGGCGTTTTCACCTTCACCTTTTCAAGCGGAAACAAGGACACCGAAAAGCAAAAATTCTTTTTCCGCTTCCTTTCCGCAGACGGAGTTGCGCTCCGGATTGAAAGCAACGACCGAAACAGGGGGTGAAGAAAATGAGATGTAACAATTGCGGCGTTGACCTCGGAGAAGGATATACGCGCTGTCCGCTCTGCGGAGCAAAGGCTTCAGAAGAAGCACCCGTTCTCAAAGGCTTCAAAACCGCCGAATATCCGCAGTATGACGAGAGCGCAGCATATAAAAAGCCAAAATTCAAATGTTCCTTCCCTCTCAAATATCTTTTGCGCTTTGTTTTTGTGCTCTGCGTTTTGTTCGGTGTTGCGGCACTTTTCGGCTTTGAAAGGCTTTGGACAATCGGCGTTCCCGTGTCCCTTGCGGCAACCTCCGCCGTGTACTTCATAAACGGACTTTTTGAAAAAGGACGGCTTCTTCACAGCGCGGTTGCCTCTCTTGCAACGCTTTTTTCCGCCGGAATTTTCATGCTTGTCTCCCTCACTGCAAAACGCGGCGTTTCCTCAATGGCGGACAGTCTTCTGCTCTGTCTTGCGTTTTTCCTTTTGCTTTGGGCAATCAAGCCGAAAAGGGTCAAAGAACAGATGAAAGCGCTGTTCGTTCTTTAATTCAGCAAAAACACACGGCCGCAGGCAACGGATGAACCGTAATGTCTGCGGCTTTTTTTGCCTGAAGGCTTATTCCCGTTTCTCCCGTTGACAAACCGTCCGCTTTGATTTATCATTAAATAACCACTGATGAAATTAAGGAGCAAAAAGCGCATGAAAAAATATGACCGCGTTCTTTGGGACTGGAACGGAACACTTCTTGACGACCTCGATATGAACTATGAGGTTATGAAGGCAATGCTTTTGAAAACGGGGAAAACAGAGTTTCCCTCAAAGGAGTTTTATCTTGAACATTTCAGCTTTCCGATAATCAATTTTTACAAGCTTCTGGGCTTCGGCTTTGAAAAGAGAAGCTTTGAGGATGTTGCGGAGGAATACGTTGAGGAATATGAAAAGCGGCTGCCCGGAACCGGACTTTTCACAAACGCGGAAAGCACGGTGAAAAACCTCTTTGAAAGCGGCGTAAAGCAGGCTGTCATCTCCGCCACAGGGCACGAAAGGCTACTCACGCAGATCTCACGCTTCGGCATCGAAAAATATTTTGACGCCGTCCTCGGAACGGAAAATGAGCTTGGAAAGGGAAAGACCGAGGTTGCAAAAGCATGGCTGCGCAAAAGTAAAGCCGACCCGGAGCGCACCGTCTTTGTTGGAGACACTCTTCATGACCTTGAAACAGCCAGGGCAATCGGCTGTGACTGCATTTTTATTGCAAGGGGTCACAACTCAAAGGAAAGGCTCATTTCCTCCGGCTGCCGCGTTCTTTCAGACATCAGTGAGGTGTTGAACGAGGTGCTTTGAAAAGGGAATCCGTTTAATATTTACGAATATTGTATTGATTTTTTTCACCGTTTATACTAATATATAACAGCAAAAAATAAAAGGAGATGTATTCATGGCAGATATCAAAGTTCTCAAGTATTTTGCCAACGGCGAATGGCTTGAGTCAAAAACAGACAAGTATATGGATATTCACAACCCCAGCACGGGCGAAGTCATTGCGCGCACTCCCTGCTGCACCGTTGAAGAGGTTGAAGAAGCCGTTCAAAGCGCAAAGGAAGCGTTCAAAACCTGGTCTCAGACCCCGGTTATAAAAAGAACGCAGGTGCTCTATAAATTCCGTGAGCTTCTTGTTGAACATATGGATGAGCTTGCAACCCTCTGCGCCGTTGAACACGGCAAGGTGTATAACGAGGCAAAAGGCGATATCCTCAAGGTTAAAGAACCCGTTGAGCTTGCGCTCAGCGCTCCCTCCCTCACCATGGGAGACAGCATGAGAGACACCTCAAACGGCTATGACACAACCCTTTACTATGAGCCGGTGGGCGTTTTTGCCGGCATCGTTCCGTTCAACTTCCCGGGAATGATTCCGATGGGCTGGATGGTTCCCTGCTGCATCGCCGCCGGAAACACAATCGTTCTCAAGCTCAACTCCCAAACCCCGATGACCGCCATGAGACTTTGCGACCTCCTTGTTGAAGCCGGTCTGCCCAAGGGTGTTGTCAATCTTGTCACCTGCACACGCCATGAAGCCGATATGCTCCTCACTCACCCGGACATCAAGGGCATCACCTTTGTTGGAACAACCGGAGTCGGTCAGCACGTTTATGCAACCGCAGCCTCAACCGGAAAGCGCGTTCAGTGCCTTTGCGAGGCGAAAAACCACGCTCTTGTTCTTGAGGACGCCGCTCTTGAGCGCAGCGCAAGGGGAATCATCAATTCCGCATTCGGCTGCGCCGGTGAGCGCTGCATGGCTCTTCCCGTTGTTGTTGCTCAGGAGAGCATTGCCGACGAGCTTGTTGCTCTTCTCAAGCAATACGCCTCAGAGCTGAAGCTCGGCGCTGCATATGACAAGGAATCAACCCTCGGCCCCGTCATTTCCGCAGCCCACAAGGAGCGCGTTATCGGCTGGATCAACAAGGGCATTGAAGAGGGGGCAACGCTTGTTCTTGACGGAAGGAATGTTTCCGTTCCCGGCCTTGAGGGCGGATACTTTGTTGGCCCGACTATCCTTGACCATGTCACTGAGGACATGACCGTCGGTACTCAGGAAATTTTTGGACCGGTGCTCTGCATCAAGAGAGTCAAGAGCTTTGAAGAAGGTCTTGCCCTCATGAACCGCAACCCGTTTGCAAACGGCTCGGTCATCTTTACCCAGAGCGGATATTATGCAAGAGAATTTGCAAAGCACACGGACGGCGGCATGGTCGGCGTCAATGTTGGAATTCCCGTTCCGGTCGGCGTTTTCCCGTTCACGGGTCACAAGAAGTCCTTCTTTGGTGACCTTCACTGCCTCGGCAAGGACGCTTTCCGCTTCTTCACGGAGACCAAGGCTGTGACAACACGCTGGTTTGACGAGGAAGAGAAAAAAGCCACCCACGTTGACACATGGGACGGCTCCGTTGGCGGCTGATAAAACACAATACGGCAATATAAAAAAGGCTGCTCTGAGCGTTTTCAGGGCAGCCTTCTTGTTTTATATACCGGTCAAAAGTTTCCGCCGTTCCAGCCCCAGTCGGAGAAGCCGGAATACTTGACATACACCCTGTCCGGTGAAACGGAAAGCTCATTTGAAAGAACAGAGCAGAGCGCAGCCGTCATTTTTTCGGACGCAGCAGAGGAAACCGAGCCGAGGAGATCGACCGAAACCATTGCGCAGTCGGCGCTGTTGCTTCCTTTGAAATACATATCCTCGTCGCCGGAAATGTTCACCATGAGCCAGCTTTCGCTTTTTCCGGGGAAGGATTCAATGGCTTTTCCGAAAGCCGCTTTAAGGCTTTTTGATTTTTCGGGAGAGATGCTTGCTGTTGTTTTAAGTTCGATATAAGGCATTGCTTTTTCCTCCTTGATTAATAACTATTCGCCGGAATTTTTCTCATTCTTCCGGTTTATAGACCATATAGTAGTTGTGAATTTTTTCGCTTTTGAAAAATTTATATTCAACCGTTTTAAAGCCGAGCCGTTCATAAAGCGCAACATTTTCCGGGTTCTGCGTTTCAAGCCCAAGCTTATATCCAAGCGGAACAAGCTCTTCAATTCCGCGTTTTATGAGCGCCGTGCCGATTCCCTTTCCCTTTTGATCCTTGTCAACAAAGACGGGGGAAATCAGCAGCGTGTTTTTTTCAAAGACCTTCTGGTCAAGGTGGCTGAACACCTTGAGCGTTCTGATGAGTGAAATGTTATATACACAAAGGAAAACCCAGTTTGGACACTTGAGGAAATCAAACATTGTGTAATCGTTGTGTGCATCGCGCCAAACGCAAAGGCCGCGCTTCTCCTCATCCTCATAGATAAAGTCCTCTCCGTTTGACGTTGAAAGGCGCTCAATCATAAAGTGATAGAGAAACTTTTTGCGCAGCTTTTCGCTTTTCGTTGCATAAACATGGACAGGATCATTCACATAGGTTTCCGCCGCCATATGAGCGTAATATTCAAGCTCCTTGCGAGTAAGCTTTTTCTTTTCCATTTTTCATCTCCTATCAAAAAAATTCAAAAGGGGGCTGTTTTTCAGTCCCCTTAAGCTTTGATTACATTCTGACAATGAAAACAACAAGTGCCGCGGCGGCAAGAAGGAATGTGACGCAGTATTTTTCAAGATATGCACCAACAAAGCAGCCGAGGAAGCCCGGTGCATAGAAAATCTTTTGCGCCAAGTTGCCGTGTTTATACACCTTTTCCTTCATGTTGAGCGCATCCTCAACGGTGGGATAGCTGTTGACATAAA
The DNA here is from genome assembly GCA_002438505.1 of Ruminococcaceae bacterium UBA6416. Lineage (GTDB taxonomy): Bacteria > Bacillota > Clostridia > Oscillospirales > Acutalibacteraceae > UBA6857. The sequence goes on from DJPI01000002.1 coordinate 29,282, forward strand.
GCGAAAAAGCAAACCAATAGGCCGCAATATAAACAATCTTTGAAACCGTTCCGGTCATTTCAAAAGCGAACAGGCCAAGAACGGGGCCAATGCAAAGCAGAAAAGCAAGAACGCCGTTCAAAAACGCCGGAACAAAAGCGATTGCAAACGCGCCGGTGGCTTTCGGCATAAGCTCATGCTCGATATGACTGCTCATTTCATCAAAGCGGAATGTTCTGTTATCCTCAACGGGAACGCCGCAGATTTTGCAGATCATGTGTTCCCACATTGCTCTGACGGCGGCGCCGGGAAAGGTGAGAAATCTTGTTATTGCGTAAATTGCAGACATCAGATGTCACCTCCCTTATCGGTGAGAACCTGTTCAAGGGTCATTTTTCCGTTTTTATACTTTTCTATTGTTTTTCCGATTGAAGAGCCGGAGCTTTTGAAAAGGTCAACCATCTTCTGATAGCCGTCATTATCCTTGACATAAAGCGAGCAGAGGGCATAAAGGTTGCAGGCCGAAACGGTGTAATTGCCATTGCCAACATATTCTTCAATGGCCTTCATTGCGTTTTCTCCGTCGCCCTTGAGAAGATATCCTATGGCATAAATCTGCTGATAGCCCGGAGCGGCGGAGGACGGCCAGCTCTCCTTTGCGCGGTCGGCAATGGCAAGGATTTTGTCTGCGTCAATCTTTTCGCCGAAGCGGTATGCATTGGCGTATACCATATAAAGATCCGATTCCTGAATGTTCAGGCTCATGCATTCCTCAAAGTAAAGGCCGGCGTTTTCCGCGTCACCCATTCTTGCATAGACATTGACAAAATTCGGAAGATAAATCCACTGATTCTCCCCCTTGTCAAGCTCTCTGACCTTGAGGAGCTGTTCAATCTGCTTGCTTTCGTCAATGTTTGCAAGGCTCATGAGGACATATTTGTAATACTCAATGAAAACCGTGCTGTATTCGGTGCCTTCCTTGTCCTTGCCCTCTTTGAGCAGCTTGTCAAGCTCTGCTGCTTTTTCTTTGTAATCAAACTTTTCACCGGAGTTCACAACGTCACCGATTGCGGAATTGACAGCTGATGAGGTTGCAAGGAAAGAGGCGTATGTTTCCGGAATTTTTGCATATTTTTCATTTTTCAAAAGGGACGGATTCTTTTCGCCGTATGTGCTGACAAGGTTTGACGCATCGCTGAAATAACCCATTACCGAAAAGATGTCAATGAGATTCCTGACCGCCTTGAGCGAAACATCGTCATCGGCGGACTTTGACTGGATATATGAGCTGTATGCGCTCGCGGCGTCAATAAGGCGCTTTTCGGAATACGCGGTTTGAGCGGTCATCAGCGTTGTGTAATCCTCCGCGTTGCCTGCGCAGAAAAACAAAGACGCGCCCGCAACAACAAGCATCACAATAAACATCACGATTCCGCCGAAATGAGCCGGGCTTGCGGTCATGAGCTTCCGGCACTCGGCGCAGTAAGGATAATCCTCACCCATTGTGTCATCGCACTCATTTTCTCCGCAGCATTCGCAGATGCGCTTTTCCCTTCTTTCGCCGTCCTCATCGTCACCGGTTTCAACAATTTCATCAAGCTCCTGAATAAGCTCTCCGTTCTCACCGACAGTCTGCGTGGCTTTGACCGTTACGGCCTCAGCGCTTTCTGAATCAAGCTCGTTCTGGAGCAGGTCACGGATCCCCTCAAGCTCCTTAACAAGGTCATCCTCAACCTGAGTCGGGCTTTTTGCGTCCTCATCAGGCCGGTTTTCAAAGCCGGCGGCTCCGTTTTCAGGACTTTGAAGATCTTTCTTTTCAAAATCGTCCAAAAAAATTCCTCCTTAATATAAACCTGAACACCGAAAAAGAGAGCTTTTGAAAAAGCTCTTGTTCCAATTTCGGATATATACTGTTATTTTAACATCTAAAGCTTAATTTTGCAATAAATTTTATATTTTTTGCCGGATTTTATGAAGCCGAAACAATAATAACCGCCCGAGCTTAATCAAAGCAGGCGGTCATTTTTTTGAATTGATTGAGAAAGCTTCCCTTTCAGCTTTCAAGCGTTGCCGCAAGAGAGGCATCTTTGAGGAAGGTGTCCATGTTATATATGAACAGAACGTGAGTGAACTGAATTTCCCCCATAACGCCCTTGAGTGAGTCGGAAAAATACCGCGGGTCAATAACAACGATTTTTGAAAAATACGGTGTGAGCATCGGCAAAAGGCAGTTTGCATAGGAATCCTTAAAAACGAGCAGAGCCGCCGTTGTTTCCGCCGCCGTTGAAATGAGCACCTTGTCATAATTTCCGCCGAGAAAAACCTCATACTGATTCTTTTGAGAAAGCTTTTCCTTTTCAAAAAATGTTGCCGTTTTTCTTCCCGATGACTCATAAAGAACGGTGTATTTCCCCGATTGTCCGTTCGGAACGCAGATTTCAATTATATCGGCAGTGTCATTCACTGCGGCGGTTGAGGCGAGTGTGCCCTGAAATGAGTCTGAAACGGTGTAAAACGAATAGTTTTTGTCACTTGCACCAAGCTTCCACTGAGCTGAAAGATTTTTGAACGCAAGATATGCGGCACGGGTTGTCCAATGGTGGTCGGTGCGATAAAAGAGATTTTCCTTTTCCTTCTGCTTTTCAAAAATCGCCTTGCAGTCGATCCATGAAAAGGACGAGAGCGCTTTTTTCACGGTTGAAAAGGCGGCGCTTCTGTCTTCAATTCTGAGCCTGTCCGGCAGCTTGTCAGTCAGAATATCCGATGCGTTCGGTGAAAGAATGAACGCTTTTTTGAGCTTTTTGTTGCTTCTTGAAAACTTTGCGGCCGAATCGGTCAGCTCTTTAAGCTTTTCTTTTTCGGCCTTTGCCGGAGCTTCAAAAAGGAAGTTGTCTTTTCCGATGTATACTCCGTTTTCCTCGGTTTTTCCGAGCATACGCTCAAAGCCGCTTTTAAACGTGATGAGCTTATCTCTGAACGGGAATTGGTCGTTCAGATAGGTTTCAAAATTCTTCATGAATGTTCCGTCAAAAATTGAGGACAGCGTTGCAGACGGGAACTGTTTCAGAACGCGGTTTTCGCTCTCGGATTTTTCGCGGTCGGGCGTTATTACGGAAAGAACAAGCACGCCGAAAATAATCAGAACAAAAACTATTGATGTGATTGCACAGACTGCCGTTATTTTTGCCTTCTTATTCTGTTTTTCATCCTTCCGAAGAAAATTGTCTTTCATTTTTCAACCTCTCAGAATCTGAAATAAAGGAACGGGTTATATGTGCTGCTGACTATGAAAACAATGCAGAGAATGAACACCGCAATGTATCCGGCCGCCTGGAACGTGAGCCGGAGGGGAACATTGCGCAAAGACGGAAGCTTTTTGAAAAAGCCGAGCGCGCTGAGGGTCATCACGGCAAACGGGAACAGGTTG
>DJPI01000002.1:32754-39232 GCA_002438505.1 Ruminococcaceae bacterium UBA6416
GCAGGAACTCCACCGCCGAGGAAAGAGTCTCGCTTGAGAAAAAGACCCAGCCGATAATCACAATGAGCATTGTGATAACGCGCCTGACCGGACGCGGAATTTTTTCAATAACGTCCTTGAAAACATACTTTTCGGCAATGAGAAGAACGCCGTAAAACGCGCCCCACGCAACAAAATTCCAGCTTGCGCCGTGCCAGAGTCCGGTAAGAGTCCAGACAACGGCAATGTTGAAAATCGTCCGTGCGGTGCCCTTCCGGTTTCCGCCGAGCGGAATATAGACGTAATCGCGAAACCAGCTTGAAAGCGAAATGTGCCAGCGGCTCCAAAAGTCCTTGATGCTGACTGCGCAGTATGGGAAATTGAAGTTGTGGATAAAATCAAAGCCGAACATTTTTCCGAGACCGACAGCCATATCGCTGTAACCGGAAAAATCAAAGTAAATCTGAAGAGTATAACAGAGAATTGCAAACCACGCATTGACCGCAGTGAGCGAGGAAACGCCACCGGAACAAATTTCCGTATATACGGCTCCGATGGTGTTCGCAAAAATGACCTTTTTTCCGAGTCCTCTTATAAAAAAGAGCGAACCGGCAGCAAATTTACGGACATTATGTTCACGCTCGGAAAGATATTTTTCAACATCGTTATACTGAACAATGGGGCCGGCAATGAGCTGGGGGAACATTGAAATATATGTTGCAAATTTCAGCAGGCTGTGCTGCGTTTTGCAGTCGCCGCGATAAACGTCAATGACATATGACATGACCTGGAACGTATAAAACGAAATTCCGACAGGCAGAGCCAGCGGCTCATATTTGATGTTAAGCGAGAAAAGCGAGTTAAGGTTTTCAACAACAAAGCCCGAATACTTGAAAAAGCCGAGAACAAGCAGGTTGAAAATGATTGCAAAAACAAAAATGCGTTTCCTTTTTTTGGGCTCGTTTTCATTGCTTTCAAGGTCGATTCCGGCGTTATAGTTATAAAAAATGCTCAGCAGCATCAGAACAATATAGACCGGCTCGCCCCATGCATAAAACACAAGACTTGAAAGGCAGAGCACAAGATTCTTTTTTATCATTTCCTTTTGTTTGTCATCCTTAAACAGCGGAACAAAATATAAAAGAAGAACCGCAGGAAGAAAAGCAAACAAAAAGGCTGCACTGCTGAAAACCATTTGCAAACTCCTTTTGAAACTGCCGATAAGCACAAATTTTGAAAGTATATCTGCGCCCTCAATTAATCGGCGGAAACTTTAATTTTTCATTTCAATCAATATACTGGATTTTATAATGCCTTTTTAAAAGCCGAAACAATCTTTTCCGGTGAATCATAAACCGTGTAGAGAATAAACCTTCCCTTTTTGATGAGCACATAGTTTTCAAGAAGCGCGCTCTGCTCCGGCGCATAGTTTTTGAAAAGCGCCTTCTTGCTTTCAACGCGGGTTTTGATGAGCTCGGTCAGTTTTTGAACGTCATCGCTGCTTTTTGCCTCAACCAAAAGCAGCTCGCGCACCTCCATAACGGAGTCGGAGGAGATGTAAATAACATTTTCAACGTCCTCCTCGCCAAAGGAGAACTCCTTGACAATAACCTTGTTGTCACGCACCTTAAGAGCATCAAGGTCAACCTGACTGACAACGGGCGTGAAAACCTCCTCCGCCGTTTTTGACGAGCCGGCGTTCCCGGCGAGCATTGCGGCAATAAAAGCGGCAAGAAGCACCACGCAGGCAATTTCAAAAAAACGCTCTCTGCTCATGCGTAGATCTCCATTTCTCTCATAATAAATTTGAGCCAGTAGTTGTAATAAAACGAATAGGAAAGATGGATTCCGTCTGCGCCGTAAAAATCATGACCCTTGAAAACGCTTGAGGAATCAAGATATTCAACGCCAAGCTCCTTGCTCATTTCAACAAGGCGTTTGTTATAGCGCGAAACAAATTTGAACCTGTTAGCCGTTGCAACGGAGGTATCAACCGGAAAAAGGAGGCTGACAATAATGCGCGTATCCGGAAGCTTTTTTTGAAGCTTTGTGATGATTTTTGTGTATTGACTTATGAAAGAGTCAACGTGATATTGCTGGTCGCCTATCATATTGAGGCCGTAATGGAGAATAAGCACCGGGGGACGGACGGAAATGATTTTCGGCATAACCGACTCAAGGTGAGACAAACTTGCGCTGACCTTTGCAAAAATATGGCTGCTGTTGAGGATATCATAGGCCTCAAGACCCTCCATGAGTGAGTCTCCGGCAACATACACGTCCGAAAAAACCTTGCGGTATGAGAGCTTCCCTTTTTCAATCTGTTTAATCTGGCTTTCAATGAGGGCTTGAATCGCTTCCTCCCGGCGGAATTCCTCCTGCTTTTTTTGCGCGGCGGCAACCGCCTTGTCCGCCTTTTCAACCGGAACGGCAGCATACTTTTCAACTGCGGAAACACCCGCCGAGGTATCGGCCTGAGGAAAAGATTTTTGGCTCTTCAAAACAAAGAAATTAATGGCCGGAAAAGCAATGATGACAGCAAGAACAACAAGCGCGGCAACAAGCTTTTTCATTCGTCAATACCCCCTTTTTACTTTTAATTTTGCACATTTGATTTTATACTTTAAGAGCCTGTAAATCAATAGCAAAGTTACATAATTAATATTAAATTTACATCAAAATATTGGGCATAAATCCGTCCAAAAGAAAAAAGAAACACCTGTTTCCGCAGTGTAAAATCCAATCGTAATATTTTTGTTATAATTATGACTGTGACTTTTAATTATTTGCGTCTATTATAAATACAGTCGATAACACGGAGGATTAACTGATGTATAGCGTTTTGGTTTGTGATGATGACAGGGCGATTGTTGATTCAACGGCAGTCTATCTTAAAACGGAGGGCTACCGCGTTCTCTGCGCCTTTAACGGAAAGGAAGCGCTTGACGTGCTTTCAAAAAACGATGTCCACTGCGTGATAATGGACATCATGATGCCGGTCATGGACGGCATTGCCGCAACGCTAAGGCTGCGCGAAAAGAGTAATGTTCCGGTGATTTTTCTTTCCGCAAAAAGCGAGGATACTGACAAAATTGCCGGGCTCGGCTTCGGAGCGGACGATTATGTCACAAAGCCGTTCAATCCGCTTGAGCTTCTTGCAAGGGTGAAGTCTCAAATTCGCCGCTTTGTTTCACTCGGAAGCCTTGAAAAAAGCAGCAGCGTTATCACAACCGGCGGCCTTTCAATCGATACCGAGGCGCATGAGGTCACCGTTGACGGGGAACCGGTTCGACTCACCGCAACGGAATATAAAATTGTGAAATACCTCATGGAAAACCTCGGCCGGACACTCTCATCAAACCAAATTTATGAGAATGTTTGGAACGAGAACGCTTTTTCAAGCGAGAAAACCGTTACAGTTCACATCAGACGTATCCGCGAAAAAATTGAAATCGACTCAAAGAACCCAAAGTATTTAAAGGTGGTGTGGGGCATTGGATACAAAATTGAAAAAATTCAGTAGGTCAAAATTAACAAAAGCCGCGGCGTTTCTTCTTGCACTCGTCTTTTTCACCTCGGCGGCGCTCGGCGGATTTGATCTTTTTCTCTCTGCGTTTCAGGATGCGGAAAAAGGGGACATTATCTCATCATACCTTTCAAGCGGTGATTATCAGCTGACCCGCGGCGAAAAATTCAAAAACGCACTCACAAAATACTGCGAGGCGGCGGTCGGAACAAAGCTCATTTATAAATCCGGCAGCGAAAAGGACTATGAAGCCTATAAGGCCTCCGTTGCAGAATTAAAAGAGCAGGTCTTGAAAGAGATGACGGCGTCCGTTCAAAACAGCATTGCCACCGAGGGCGGAACGGCGGATTTTTCAAGCTTGTTTGATTATCTTGAAAGCAAAACGGTCACCCTTAAGCGGCTCGGAGACCACAAATGCTACATTGAAAAAGGCGTCACGCTCTTTCAGAGCGGCTCGGTGGAAGGTTACGTTACTGACAGCCGTGGGAACATATATGAATGCTACACGGACTATCTTGAAGATACCCCGAGCGGCGATTATGACGAATACCTCATGAATACCACAATGCCGTATCCGGAAAGCGCGGCGGAGAGCGTGACCGTTCCGGTCACCACTGAATGTCATTATGACGAGGACTCAAGGGTGTTCACCAAAACTTCCATTCCGTCAAGCATCAAGAAAAAGGCCGTCAATCCGGAAAACATTGTTGAACTCTGCTCTGTTCAGCACATTAATACCAAGGAAAAATATGACGGCTACTATGAGTTCTTCATTGACGAGAGCAAAATTGACACCGACAATATGTCCGATGTTGTCGGAGAATACTGCCCGCTTGACCCGGTGAAAAATTATACCGACTTCAAACAGAAAGCGCAGCGGTATAAAACCGACTTCAGCCGCTTTTCCCATGCATCGGTCATAATCATGGACGAGGAGAGTGGAAGAGTCGTTTTTTCAAACGCAGTGGACTTCAACACGACCAACCGCTCCGCCGAAGAAGCAAAATTTGCCATTGACAGCGTACCGTTCGGCTTTTCATATCTTCTTGCAAGCGGAAATTCCGTAACATTCGGAAACCGCACAAGCAACGCCATGACGAAAAACAATATATATGACGTCTGCACCGCACTGGGGAACAGTTTTTACTGCTATTCCGGCAGATACAGAATCTATGTCATGACCGACTCGTTCTTCACGGACAAAACGCTCGCAGCCTCAATTTCAGACTCAACCGACCCGTTTGAGGGCGTTCTTGCCGACTCCTCAGAAGCACAAAAGGAAGTACACGCCGGACTGCTCAAAACTGTTATTTTCCTTTTCCTGTTCCTTGTTTTCGCGGTGTACCTTGTTCTTGTTGCCGGAAAATCACCTGAGGACAACGCCGTTCACCCTGCGGCCGGAGACAGAATTTTCACCCTGCTGAGAACCGTTATCGACCTCGGAATAATCGCCGGAATAGTTATCGGCGCGATCACCTGGGGCAGCTACTGCGTTGACACCGTCAATAATGCATCGCAGTCCGCGAATCCAGCGTTTTATTACGGAGTTTTTGCCCTCTGCGCCGCCGCTTGCTGTGCGTTTCTGCTCGACTGGGTGCTTTATCTTGCGCGCCACATCAAAAGTCATACGCTTTTCAAAAATCTTCTGCTTGTTCAGCTCTTTGGAAAGCTTTCGGAAAGAATCAAAAAGCAAAGAGAAAAGCGCCGCGCTCAGCCGGCAGTGTATAAAGATATTTTGAGTGACGTTTTAAAAAAGCTTGCAGTTTTTGTTCTTCTTCCAAATATTATTGTCGGCTTGCCGTGCGTTTTTGCCGTTTCAAACGACAACTTCGGCGGATGGTTCTTTGGGTTAATCCTTGCAATTTATGACCTTGCGGCGCTTTGCTATGCGGCATATTATGCCTTCTGCGTCCGAAAGGTGTTCTTCACTCTTGACGAAATGCGCAAAGGCAACCACACCCAGTCAATCGACACCGCGAGAATGCCTGCGGCGGTGAAAATTGCCGCGATTGACGCAATGCACCTTGGAGAGGGTCTCCACGCCGCGGTTGAAAACGCAGTCAAAGAGGAGAAAATGAAAGCGGAGCTCATCACAAACGTCTCCCACGACCTCAAAACCCCGCTGACCTCAATCATCAATTACACTGACCTGCTCTCTCGCTGTGAGATTGCGGACGAGACCGCAAAAGGCTATATCACCGTTCTCAAGGAAAAAAGCGAGAGGCTCAAAAAGCTCATTGAGGACCTTGTTGAAGCCTCAAAAGCCTCCTCGGGTGCAATGAAGGTTGAACTGATGAAAGTCAGCCTGACGGAGCTTGCGCTCCAGCTTGAGGGCGAATATGCGGACGAATTTGAAGCAAGAGGGCTTGAGCTTGTCTGCGAGGGAACGGAGAATGAAATTTTTGTTCTTGCAGACGGAAAGCTCTGTCACCGCGTTCTTGACAACCTCATGGGCAACGTCAAAAAATACGCAATGAAGAACACAAGAGTTTATCTCACGCTCAAGAAGTCGGCGAACGCCGCCACAGCTTCGATAACACTCAAAAACATTTCAGAAAGCAAGCTGAACATCTCACCCGAGGAGCTGAAAGCGCGTTTTGTCCGCGGAGATGCCTCAAGAACAAGCGAGGGCAACGGACTTGGCCTTTCAATCGCAGACAACCTTTGCACTCTCCAGGGCGGAAGGCTTGACATTGAAATCATCGGCGACCTGTTTTGCGCAACGGCCACATTCAAAACCGCCGAATAAAAACAGAGCAATAACGATCAACCGAACCCGGGCTGCCGCAAAGCGAAAAAGCAATCAGCGGCAGCACCGGCTTTTTTCAAGGAATGGCTGTCTTTTCTCTTTACCGCTTTAACGGGCAAAAAAATCAAAAAAATTTATAAAAAGCACTTGACGAACCGGGCATAATGTGGTATATTATTCGAGCGTTGAGGACACGCCGGTATGCTGGTGTAGCTCAGTTGGTA
>DJPI01000029.1 GCA_002438505.1 Ruminococcaceae bacterium UBA6416
CTGAATTTTTTCTCCGCAATGAGGGAAAATATTTCGGTGAAAGTCTTTACTTTTTATTTGCGCTGTGTTATAATCTTTCAGCGTTATGCCTGTTTCCCGGTTTGCGGACAAAGCCCGCCGGGCGTTTCACCGACCGCTTGCTGAGGGCACGGCACGCAAAATTATTTTTATGAGGTGAAAACCATGATTACCAAAGAAGAAAAGAGCAAGATCATTGCCGAGTATGCTACCCACGAGGGCGACACCGGTTCACCGGAGGTTCAGATTGCTGTTCTCACAAGCAGAATCAATACCCTCACCGAGCATCTCAAGACCAATAAGAAAGACCACCATTCACGCCGCGGTCTGCTTAAAATGGTCGGCCACAGAAGAAACCTTCTTGCATATCTCCAGAAGAAGGATATCGAAAGATATCGTTCCATTGTTGCAAGACTCGGACTTCGTAAATAATTGCGCTTTTTCGGCAGGCACGGTGAAAGCCGTGTCTGCCGTTTGAACAGTTTTTTTTAAAAAACGTGAGTGTTTCGGATTAGCACTAAATTGAACGCCCGTTTTCCGGACGCTGAATTTATTGCTAAAGCCGTTCCTCACGAAAAAGTATATTTCAGAAAAGTGAGGTTAAACTATGTTCCCGGATTTCAGAAAATTTGAAACCACCCTTGCAGGCAGACCTCTCGTTGTTGAAACGGGAAAAATGGCCGGTCTTGCCGGCGGCTCCTGCCTTATCCGTTACGGTGAAACGGAGGTTCTTTGCACCGCAACCATGTCCGCAAAACCCAGAGAGGGCGTTGACTTCTTCCCCCTTTCCGTTGATTTTGAAGAAAAGCTTTATTCCGTTGGAAAAATTCCCGGCTCTTTCCAGAGAAGAGAGGGCAGAGCGAGCGAAAAGGCCGTCCTTTGCTCAAGAGTTATTGACCGCCCAATCCGTCCGCTTTTCCCGAAGGATATGAGGAACGATGTCGGCGTTGTTGCAACCGTAATGTCCGTTGACCCGGACTGCCTTCCGGAAATTACCGCAATGATCGGCGTTTCAATCGCAATCTCAATCTCGGAGATTCCCTGGGACGGCCCGATAAGCGGCGTTTCGGTCGGCCTTGTTGAAGGCAAGTTTGTCATCAACCCCACCGAGGCGGAAAGAGCCGAGTCAGACATGGCCGTTACCGTTGCTTCAACCGCAGATCTTGTTGCAATGATTGAGGCCGGTGCCAATGAAGTTGATAATGACACAATGTTTGACGGCATCATGTATGCTCACAAGGCCAACCAGGAAATTGTTGAATTCATCAAAATGATTCAAAAGGAAATCGGAAAGGAAAAAATTCCCTTTGAATCTCAGGAAGTTCCTCATGATATGTTTGAGGCCGTTAAGGACTTTGCCATTGATGACGTCAAGGCCGCCCTTGACACCGATGACAAGAGAGTTCGCGACGAAAGACTCAAGCCCGTTTATGAAAAGGTTCATGAAAAGTTCGATGAGGAATATCCCGAACAGGCTGAAAAAATTGACGAATGCCTTTATAAGCTTCAGAAGTTTGTTGTCCGCCGCTGGCTGCTTGATGAAAACAAGCGCGTTGACGGCCGCGGAATCAACGATATGCGTCCGCTTGACGCAGAGGTTGACCTGCTCTCGCGCGTTCACGGCTCCGGAATGTTCACAAGAGGCCAGACTCAGGTTCTCACCGTGACAACCCTCGGAACAATGGCCGACGCCCAGCTTCTTGACGGCCTTGACAATGAAACTTCAAAAAGATATATCCACCATTACAACTTCCCGTCATATTCCGTTGGTGAAACCAGACCCTCAAGAGGCCCCGGAAGGCGTGAAATTGGTCACGGCGCACTTGCGGAAAGAGCCCTTCTTCCTGTTATCCCCTCGGTTGAAGAGTTCCCGTATACAATCCGCCTTGTTTCCGAGGTTCTCTCCTCAAACGGTTCAACCTCACAGGCTTCCGTTTGCGGCTCAACACTTTCCCTCATGGCCGCCGGTGTTCCAATCAAGGCTCCCGTTGCCGGAATCTCCTGCGGACTTATCACAGAGGGCGAGCGCTTCATGACTATGGTTGATATCCAGGGTCTTGAGGACTTCTTCGGCGATATGGACTTTAAGGTTGCCGGTACCAAAAAGGGCATCACCGCAATCCAGATGGATCTTAAAATCCACGGCCTCACCCCGGCCATCATCAAAGAGGCTCTTTCAAAGACCTATGACGCACGCTGCAAAATTCTTGACGAGGTTATCCTTCCTTGCATTGCCGAGCCGAGAAAAGAGCTTTCAAAGTATGCTCCGAAGATGCTCACAACCAAGATTGATCCGGAAAAGATTGGTGATGTTATCGGTAAGCAGGGCAAGGTTATCCAGAAAATATGCGCCGAGTGTGACTGCAAGGTTGATGTTGAAGAGGACGGCTCAGTCTTTGTTTCCGCCCTTGACCTTGAAAACGCCAAGCGCGCAATAACAATAATTGAAACCATTGCAAACGACCCGGAGGTCGGCTCAATTTTCCGCGGCGTTGTCACAAGACTCATGAGCTTTGGCGCTTTTGTTGAAATTGCACCGGGCAAGGAGGGACTTGTTCACATCAGCAAGCTTGACGTTAAGCGCGTTGAAAAGGTTGAGGACTGCGTTGCCGTTGGCGATGAGGTTCTTGTTAAGGTTATTGAGATTGATGACCAGGGAAGAATCAATCTTTCAAGACGTGACGCTCTCATTGAAGTTGAGGGACTCACTCCCGAAGATGACGGCGGCGAGAGCGAAAGAAGGCCGCAAAGAGGCCGCGGCCCAAGAAGAAACGGCGACAGAAGAGACCGCAGATAATTTAACAATACGGGGGGAAGTTTCAGGCTTTCCCCCTTTTTTTAAACAAATTTTCAAGCCTTCAAACGGCGGCGGTGCCCGGTGTCGCAGAACTAATTTTTAAAGGAATGATTACAATGAAAAAAAATAACATTTTCTTTCTTACACTTTCGGCGGTTTTCATTGCAATAATTGCCGTTATGACCTTGACGCCAATCGGATATCTCAAGCTCGGCCCCGTCATTGAAATCACTCTGATGGCAATTCCCGTTGCGTTCGGCGGAGCTCTGCTCGGAAAATGGGGCGGACTTTTGCTCGGAACGGCTTTCGGCGTTTCAAGCTTTGTTCAGTGCTTTGGAGCAAGCGCATTCGGCGCGGCTCTCCTTTCAATCAGCCCCGTCAGAACCTTTCTTGTTTGTATGCTTCCGCGAATGGCGCTCGGCTTTTTTTCGGCGTGGATTTTTGAGGCGATGAGCAAAAAGGTCAATTCGGCCCTCAGCGGAATTGTCTCCTTCCTTTCGGCCGCAATCATCAACACAGTCGGCTTTGTTGGTCTTCTTGTTTTGTTTTTCTATAAAACGGATTATATTCAGACGATGGCTCAGCAGTCCGGCGCAACGAACATTTTTATGTTTGCGGTTCTTTTTGCCGGAATCAATGCCGTTGTTGAGGCTGCTGCCTGCGGTGTTTGCGGTGCGGCGCTTGCTCCAATTTCAAAAAAGCTCAAATCACAGATAAGATAACCTTGCCTTTCCGTTCAAAAAAGAGGATTTTCCAATGCAAAAACAAAAAAATAATGATATAATACTTTCAAAGGCGAAGCTTGCTTTTTCAATGGCGGTTTTCGGAACAATCGGAATTTTTGTTCGCAGCATTCCGTTCCCGTCGGGCTTCATTGCAATGGCAAGGGGCTTTTTGGGCGTTGCATTTCTGCTTCTTGTGAATCTTTTCAGAAGAAGGCGCATTGACTTTGCGGCGGTCAAAAAGAACATTGTTCTTCTTCTTGCCTCCGGAGCGGCCATCGGTGTGAACTGGATTTTCCTTTTTGAGTCCTATAATCATACCTCCGTTGCAACCGCAACGCTGTGCTATTATCTTGCGCCCGTTTTTGTTCTTCTTGCGTCTCCGTTTGTTCTCAAGGAAAGGCTGAGCGCAAAAAAGATTGTCTGTGTGCTCTGCGCTCTTGTCGGAATGGTTTTTGTTTCCGGCATAGCCGAAAGCGGTTTTCCGGGCGGAAACGAGCTTAAAGGCATTCTCTTTGGAATCGGGGCGGCCGTGTTTTATTCGGCCGTAATGCTCCTCAACAAAAAGCTGCGCGATATTAATGACACTGACAGAACAATTTTTCAGCTTCTTTTTGCGTCAATCGTTGTGTCTCCATATGTTCTTTTGACGGAAAATGTTTTCGCCTTTGAGTATAGCGTCAAGGCGATAGCTTTGCTGATTGTTGTCGGCGTTGTTCATACCGGCTTTTCATATACGCTTTATTTCGGCTCGGTCGGCCGCCTTCCGGCGCAGACAACCGCGCTTTTCAGTTACATAGACCCAGCCCTTGCAATTTTGCTTTCCGCTTTTGTTCTGCGTGAAAAGCTCACTTTGTTCGGCGCAATCGGAGCCGTTCTCATTCTCGGCTCAACTCTGTTTGGAGAAATTAATTTTAAGAGGGAAAAGAAATGACAGAAACAAAAACCGCATTTATCGCAATAGTCGGCTGTCCGAATGTTGGAAAATCGTCAATCCTCAACCGCCTCATCTCGGCCAAGGTTGCAATCGTTTCCGATAAGCCGCAAACAACAAGAACAAGAATCATGGGTGTCCTCACAAAGGGCGAAACTCAGCTTGTTTTCACCGATACTCCCGGCTTCCACCGGCCGCACAACAAGCTTGGCGAAAAGATGAACAAGGCCGTGACGGAAAGCATCGGCGGTGTTGACGCCTGTATGTTTGTTGTTGAGCCGGAGGGTGAGCTGCGTGAGGCGGAAAAGGAGCTTCTCAAAAAGTTCCGTGAACAGAAGATGCCGGCTGTTCTTGTTATCAACAAGATTGACACCGTTCAGGTCAAAACTGACCTCATGAAGCGCATCGCCTTTCTTTCGTCTCAGTATGATTTTGAGGCCGTTGTTCCCGTTTCCGCACTCAGGAATGACGGAATGGACGCGCTGTGCAATGAGCTTTGCGCGCTTGCTTTTCCGTCTGAACACTTCTTTCCGGACGATACCTTGACCGATCAGCCGGAAAGGGTTCTTGCCGGAGAAATGATAAGGGAAAAAATGCTCCGGCTTCTTGACAGGGAAATTCCCCATGGTGTTGCTGTTTCCATTGAAAAAATGCGTGAAAGGGCCGACACCGACCTTATGGACATTGAGGCGGTAATATACTGCGAAAAGGAGAGCCATAAGGGCATCATAATCGGCAAAGGCGGCGCAATGCTCAAGCGCATTTCAACCTATGCCCGGCAGGACATGGAACGCTTTTTCGGCTGCCGCGTCAACCTCAAATGCTGGGTCAAGGTTAAAGAGGGCTGGCGCAACAGAGAGGGTCTTATCCACAACTTCGGCCTTGATTAAAAAAACGCCAAAGAAAAATTTTCCTTGTTTAAAATCCGCTTTTTCTGTGCAAAGTATTTTTATGAAGGCAACAACTTTGCATTAAAGGAGAGCGGCATTATGAGCAAGAAAGAGCTTTGGAAAATCTTCATGAAAACCGGCAAGGTCTCGGATTATCTCAACTATAAAAACGCAAGGGACGAAAAAAAGCTGACTCCCTTTTCCGGTGATGAGTTCTCCGAGGAATTTGCCGAGGAATTCGTCAATAATTTTGACAGTGACTTTCCCGCAATGGAAAGGCGCAAGGACATTGAGTACACAGACGATTACGGGGACTTTACAGACTATGACTATTAAAACGGACGGCATTGTCATTCGTGAGCAATCGACCGGCGAACGCGACAGACTCGTTACCCTGCTTACCCGGAAAAACGGTGTAATCAGGGCTTTTGTCAATGGAGTGCGCAGCCCGAAAAGCAGAAATTCCGCTTCAACCGGGCTTTTGTGTTATTCTGATTTTGTTATTGAACAAAAGAAAAACGGTGTTTACATAATAACCGAGGCATCGGCAAAGGAGGTCTTTTTCTCTTTGAGGGAGGACATCGTTTCGCTCTCGCTTGCTCAGTATTTTGCGGAGCTTGCCTATGAGCTTTCGGTCAGAGAGGAGACGGCGGACGAGTTTTTGCGCCTTCTTCTCAATGCGATATATTTTGTTGCAAAGAACAAAAGAGACAAAGCGCTCATCAAGGCCGCAACGGAGCTGCGTTTTCTTTCCCTTGCCGGATATATGCCGTCAGTCATTGGCTGCGCAAATTGCGGAAGGTTTGAAAGCGGAACAATGTACTTTTCGCCATATTCAGGAAAGCTTTTCTGCTCAGACTGCATTCCGGAGGAAAAAACGGTGGCCTTGCCGCTCGGCGTTGTGACGGCAATGAGACACATCTGCTTGAGTGAGCCGGAAAAGGTTTTTTCCTTCACTCTTTCAAAGCCGTCACTTGAGCTTTTGGGCAATGTGAGTGAGCGGTACTTAAAAAACATAACAATGCGTAAATACAAAACACTTGACTTCTATAAATCCATAACCGAATAGGAGGGAGAAACTTGAACCGAGATTACATAGCTCTTGATCTTGACAAAATTCTCGGCAGGCTTTCCTCGTTTGTGTGCAGCGAGGACGGAAAAAGTGAGATTGAAAAGCTTGAGCCGCAAACGGAGCTTGACTCGGCGCAGTCGCTGCTTAACCAGACAACGGACGCGCATATGCTTATGGCACGCTTCGGCGCTCCGTCTTTCGGCGGGTTGAAAAACGTCAACAACGCCCTCGCCCGGGCGAACGCCGGAAGCGTTCTTTCAATGCGCGAGCTGCTTGACGTTGCGGAGGTTCTGCGGTCAATACGGGGAATTACACAGTGGCGCAGCAAGAATGACGGCGTGCGCTGTTCGATTGATGTCTATTTTGACGCACTAACACCGAACAAGTATCTTGAAGACAAAATCACCTCGGCAATTATCAGCGAGGATGAGATGAGTGATAACGCCTCCCCGGCGCTTTATGACATCCGGCGCAAAATCAGAGCCGCCTCCTCAAAGGTACGCGACAGGCTTGACAAAATGATCCGCTCCTCTCAGTATCAGAAAGCTCTGCGTGAAGCGATAGTCACAATGCGCAACGGAAGATATGTTGTTCCCGTCAAAATTGAACACCGGGGAGAAATCAGCGGACTTGTTCATGACACCTCCTCAAGCGGAGCGACCGTTTTCATTGAGCCGGCCGGCGTTGTTGAAGCGAACAATGAAATCAAGGTTCTTCAAGGCAAGGAGCAGGAGGAGATTGACCGGATTTTGTTTGACCTTTCGGCCGAGGCCGGAAGCTTTTATGACGGAATCAAAGGCAGCTATGAATGCGCCGTTGAGCTTGACGTGATTTTTGCAAAGGCAAAGCTTGCTTATGAAATGAAAGCAATGACTCCCACGCTCAACGACAGCGGAAGAATCATTCTCAACAAAGCGCGCCATCCGCTCATTGACCCGAAAAAGGTTGTTGCAACCGATATAAGACTCGGAACGGACTTTGATTCGCTCATCATCACCGGACCTAATACGGGCGGAAAGACCGTTTCAATCAAAACGCTCGGCCTGTTTTCGCTCATGGCGATGTGCGGACTCATGCTCCCGGCCGGAGACAGAAGCGAGGTTTCCGTTTTTGAACACGTTTTTGCCGATATCGGAGACGAGCAGAGCATTGAGCAGTCCCTTTCAACCTTTTCTTCACACATGACGAACATAGTCAGAATAATCAGCCAAACGAACGAGCGCTCGCTTGTTCTTATTGATGAGCTTGGCGCCGGAACCGACCCCGTTGAAGGTGCGGCTCTTGCAATGGCAATCCTTGAACGCATCCACCAAAAGGGCGCAAAAATTGCTGCAACGACCCATTATGCTGAGCTGAAGGTTTATGCGCTTGAAACGAGCGGCGTTGAAAACGGCTGCTGCGAGTTTGACGTTGCCTCGCTCAAGCCGACATACAGGCTGCTTATCGGCGTTCCGGGACGGTCGAACGCATTTGCAATTTCCTCCCGGCTCGGAATTGAAGAAAGCGTGATTGAACGCGCAAAAGCCCTTGTTTCAAGCGAGAATGCAAGCTTTGAGGATGTTATTGAGTCGCTTGAAAAAAGCCGTCAGGATTATGAGGCAAAGAAAAATGAGGCGGAGTTAATCCGCATTGAGGCTGAAAAGGCCAAGGCGGACGCTCAAAAATATAAGGACAGCATTGAGGACTTGCGCAAAAAGGAGCTTGACAGGGCGCAGCAGCAGGCCGAAAGAATTGTTGAACAGGCAAAACGCAGTGCATACGCGCTTGTGAATGAGCTTGAGCAGCTTAAAAAGGAGAGCGCAAAGGCCGCAGACAAGGCTGAGGCTGCCCGCAGGGCAAAGCAGCTTTTAAAAAAGAGTCTCGGTGAGTTTGACGACATCACCAACCCGGTCACGGCGGCGCTTGCGGACGAAAGCGGTTATGTTGTTCCAACCTCGCTTAAAGTTGGAGATGAGGTACTTCTTGCCGATATCGGAAAAACAGCAACCGTTACTGCGCTTGAGGATAAAAAAGGCGAGGTTGAAGTCCTTGCCGGAATAATCAAAATGCGTACCCCGAAAAGCAACCTGCGCGTTTCAAAAACAAAACGTACCGAAAAAAAACACACTGCGCCAAAAAAGGCGCAGCATGAGTTCAAGGTTGCCGGAGCGGAAAAAACCGAATGCGACCTGCGCGGAATGAATGTTGAGGAGGGCATAATGGAGCTTGAGCGCCACCTTGACCGGTGTATGCGCCTCGGTCTTAACGAAATCAGCGTTATCCACGGAAAGGGTACCGGAGTTTTGCGCCGCGGCATTCAGGATTATCTGAGAAAATGCAAATATGTCAAATCATTCCGGCTCGGAACATTTGGCGAGGGAGAAAGCGGTGTAACGATTGTTACGCTGAAATAAAAAGAGCGCCGCCCGGTTTTTCGGACGGCGTTTTCTTGTGCTTTTGTTTTTATGCAATGAAGGATGTGAAGGTCTGCACCGCAGTTTCCGGAAGCATTGAGTATTCATAAAAAACGTCCGGGTCAAGAGTGGAAACACCCTGGTCGGCCGCAAAGATAAACACGCTGATGAATGCAATGATGCCGGCAATCACTCCGATGACGGCAAGGACGATGCAGAGAATTATTGCAATTTTTGAATATTTTTGAGACTTTGCTTTGAACTGTTCGGCAAGAGTAAGATTCCCTGCTCTGAACGCGGACTCATAGCTGTTGTAATTTGTCAGGGAAAGAATTGCAAAAATCAGTCCGATAACATTGAAAACAACAATATTCAAAACGATTGCAACGATTGCCTTTGTGTTGCTGAACGGCACTGATGCCGGTGCGTTGTAGCCGGGCTGTGAATACGGTGCAGAGCCGTATTGAGGCTGCGAGTGCTGCTGCGGTTGTGAGTACTGCTGCTGCGGCTGTGAATACGGCTGCTGAGAATACTGATTTTCATAGCCTTGGTTTTCCGGCTGAGTGTATTGTTCGGGTTCAGAAGGTGTGGCCTGCGCTGTGGGAGCGTCAAGCTCGGCGCCGCAGTTGCTGCAAAAGCGGCTGTTGTCGTCATTATAGGTGTTGCAGTTTTTACAATACATAAAATTACCTCCCTAATCAATGGTGAAAAATTGAGTCAAAAACATTGTTCAAAACGCCAACGGATAAAATGCTGGTGCAGATAAAAACAATTATCACAACAACAATTTCCGCAGCAAAAAGGAGTCCGGCAAAAATCAAAGCAATTTTTGAATATTTTTTTGAAGCGTTTTTATAGCTTTCCGCAAGCGGAAAATTGCAAACGCGGATTGCGGCTTCATAGTTGTTGTAATTCATCAAAGAAAGAATTGCAAAAACCAGACCAACAACATTAAAAATTACAATGTTAACAACCAGTGAGATTATTGAAGCGCTGTTGTTGATTGGCGCGGTCTGCTCACCGCAAGGCCCATGCTGCGGTTCGGTTCCGTTTAAAGGAGCGCCGCAGTTGTTGCAAAAGCGGCTGTTTTCCGGGTTGGGTGCGTTGCAGTTTCTGCAAAACATGACGAATCCCTCCCTTTTCTTTGTTGATTCAATTATCCTTATGAAGCTAAAGAGTAGTTAAATATTTATCGGTTTTCGGCTGCTTTGCGTTTTTTTGCTTCCTTGTCCTCTTTGTTGTTTTCCCTCACGCTGCGCATATATTCTCTGTTGAGGAAGTTTTTGTAATGCACAAGCTGACCCTTGAGCCTTCCAAGGGGGAGGGGATCCCAGTCCTTCTTGGGCGCCATGTTGATACCCATTGAAAGAAGGAGCGGACGGTTTTCCTCTGCTCTTCTGACAAAGTCCGGATAGTTCCTTCTTCCCCAGTTTGTCCAGCCGCTTTCGGCAACGGCCATCATTCGCGGGAAGCAGAGATAGCAAAGGCGCTCAAAGTTTTCAACAAACTCCGTCCAAATCGGTGTTTCAACGCCGAGGACATTTTTTCTTCCCTCAATGTCAAGCTTTTCAAGCATAGGGTTAAAAGAATATGTTTTCTTGAGCGGCGTAATCCCGTAATTATAGTCAAGATAGTAATTGGAAAAGTCCTCAATAATGATTTTTCCGCCGTTATTCGCCCAGCTTTCACACAGGTGTTCCTTGTCCATCCAATCGGAAACAAGGGCGCCGGGGCGCAGCATTTTGCTTTGGAGGCTCTCGTTCCAAACAACGGGCTTTTTTCCTTTTTCCTTGAGGTGGTCAATGATGCGGTTAACAAAATAGCCCTGAAGCTCTTCTGAATCCTTGAGTCCCTCCTCGCGGATACGCTCTTTGCATTTCGGGCAGGCATCCCAGCGAGTTTTTGGCGCTTCATCTCCGCCAATGTGGAAGTATTCATAGGGGAAAAGCTCACAGACCTCATCAATCACGTCAAAGCAAAAGTCAAAGACCTTTTCTTCCCCGGCGCAAAGGATGGTTTTGTGGATACCGGGGTTTGTGTCAACACTTATGGGCTTTTTGTTGCAGGAAAGCTCAGGATAGGCCGCAATGGCCGCAACCATGTGGCCGGGCATATCAATTTCCGGAATGACATCAATGTGACGCTCGCGGCAGAATTCAACAATGTCTCTGATTTCATCCTTGGTGTAATATCCGCCGTAGACGGCTTTGTTTTTGCTTCCGAAGCCGTGGCCGTTCCTGAATGCGCCAACCTTTGTCAGCTCGGGATATTTTTCAATTTCAATCCGCCAGCCCTGGTCGTCCGTGAGGTGCCAATGGAAAACATTGAATTTAAAAAGTGCGGCGGCTTCAATATACTTTTTAATTTCACCGACCGTCTGCATATGACGTGCGCTGTCAATCATAAAAGCGCGGAATTTAAAGCGTGGGGAGTCGCTGATTCTCACAAACGGCAGACTGCCGTTCTCTTTTTTGAGCAGCTCAAGCGTTTTTCCGGCGTAAAAGCGACCCTTTTCGGTGCTGTATGAAACAAAAACGCCGTCCTCGCTTATCAAAATTTCATAGCCCTCTTCACCGAGACCGTCCTTTTTTTCAAAGACAAAATCGCTTTCGCGGAAGTTCTTTTCTCCGACGTATTCAAAAAGTTTGTTCGGCATGGGAATAACATTAACTGACATTATCTGTCCTCCGTTCATTCTTTCTTTTGGAAAACCGCAAAAACTGCTTTCCGGTCTGCTCCAATTTAATTATATGATAAATCGCTCCGTTGTCAAGACAAAGACGGCTTTTTCCGTCATATGCGGCCAAAAATTGCGGTATACATTATATATACTGCCGTGCTGTCCGCATAGAACCGAGCCTCAAAAACAGCAGACAGCGTGATTTTTTGAAAGGAACAAATGATGAACATAAAAGCCTTTTTTGCTCTTTTGTGCGGAACCGGAATCTTTCTCTTTTCCGTTGTTGAAATGAGTGAGTCAATGAATGCCGTTTTTGAAAGCAGAACGGGAGCGGTTCTTCAAAAATATGCCTCAAACCGTTTTTTCGGCCTTGTTGCCGGAACACTTTCAACGGCCGTTGTTCAGTCCTCGGCGGCGGTGACGGTGACGGCCGTTTCGCTCGCAGACAGCGGCTTGCTCAGTCTTTCGCAAAGCATCGGAATAATAATGGGTTCAAACATCGGAACAACCGTAACGAGTGTTTTGACCGTTCTCAATTTTTCGGCGGCCGCGCCGTTTTTGATTCTCGGCGGCGCCTTCTGCGCGCTTATTGCAAAAAACGGAAAGCTCAAAAACACGGCGTTCTTTTTTTGCGCGCTCGGCTTGCTTTTTGTCGGAATTGAAACAATGAAAGACGCCGCAAAGGCACTTGACGAAAACGGATTTTTGTCTGCACTTTTTCTGCGCTTTTCCTCAAAGCTTGCGGCGGTTTTCATTGGCTTTGCCGCAACGGCACTTGCGCAAAGCTCCTCGGCAACTGTGGGTGTTCTTCAATCGCTCGTCAGTGTTGGTGCAATCGGACGCGAAAGCGCAGTGTTCATTGTTTGCGGCCAAAATATCGGCGCAACCGTTCCAACACTTTTTTCTGCTCTGCGTGCCGGAAAAACGGCAAAGGCAACAGCGGTCTTTCACCTGTTTTTCAATCTTTTCGGAACGCTGATGTTTTTGGTTTTGTCGTTCTTTTTCAATTTGGCTGCGCCGTTTGAGCGCATTGAGGACGGAAAAACCTTTGTTTGCGTTGTCCACGTTTTGTTCAATGTTTTTTGCACTGCGGTGCTTTTTCCGTTCGCAGAGAGAATTGCAAAATTTTCGTTAAAAATTGTTGAGGGGAAAAGTAGACGGAGTTGTAAGAAATGTACATTTTAATTAGACAAGGCAATTAACAATTATAAAAAACTTCTTAATTTTCCGAATAAATATTGACTTATTATTACAAATATATTAATATACTTGTAACCATTAAAAAGTTGGAGGTGAAACTGATAATGGATAAGGCAAGAGAAGTTGTTAGCCAGATTCTTGATTTCATTGAAAATTACATCAAGCTCATCAAGGATCTTGTTGAAAAGTTTAAGAGCATCGGCAAAAAAGACGGTGAATAATCAATTTAACTGACCGGGGAAGCGCCAAGCGGCGTTTCCCCGGCTTTTTTTGTTATGAACCTTTTGAGTGTTAATATAATTTCCAGCGGCTTTTGCGGTGCCTTGCCGGGCCGCCTGTTTATTGAAGAAACATTAAAGTTAAGAATTGACATTTAAGATTTATCGCGCTATAATAATAAAAAATATGTCCGGACGGACAAAAAGGGGTAATGAAAAACATGAAAAAATTCAGCAAACGTCTTTTTTGCCTGCTTCTTGCGGCGCTCATGCTGCTTCCGCTTGCGCTTCCCTCCTTTGCGGCGGACGGCGATGAAATTGTTGCAAGGGTTTCAATCGTCTCTTATCTCAAGAATGCGTTTTCAACGGGTCATTCGTGGCTGTATATTGAAAACCTTACAGACAGAACGCTGACCGTTGGCGTCTATGAGCTTGAGCCGGGAGAGGCGGTCTCCGTTGGAACATTCAGATACACCCGCAAAGAGGGCAGGGGTATCTACTATAATGTTGAAAGATACTGCGTCAACAAATTCGGCGCAAGTGCAAGATACTCACTGAGTGAGACCGTTACGGAAAGTGAGCTTAACGGTATTTCAAGAAAAATCAACAGCTACAGCGGAAAATGGACGCCGGTCAAAAACTGTGCGTACTTCGCAGCGAATGTTTGGAACTCGATTTCAAAAATTCACCTCTTTTCCGGTTCAACTCCGTCATGCCTGAGGACTTCAATCAAGCTCCACGGAGGAAAGCGCGGAATTTCGATGACCGATGTTGCGGCCGAAAATGTCTATAAACAAGACGGCTCATCATTGAAGGTTGTCAGAGCGAGCGCTCTGAGCGCCGGCCTTTGATTTATATCTGAACATAAGAGAAATCCGGTTCACCTAAGTTTTAAGTGAACCGGGTTTTAAAATTTAATGTCGGCTATTGAATTTAACAATAATCTTAAAAAGCAGTGCGGCTCATGAGTCGCACTGCTTGATTATTCAGAATTACGGACATCAGATTTTTATGCAAAATCTAGAATCTAAATTAGTACATTCCGCCGCCCTGAGCCATTGCAGCCGTCTGAGCAGCGTCAGCCGCGGGGTCGGGGATGTCCGCAACAAGCGATTCAGTTGTGAGAACCATTGAAGCAACTGAGGCAGCGTTCTGGAGCGCGGAACGGGTAACCTTTGTCGGGTCAAGGATTCCGGCTGCGGCCATGTCAACATATTCTTCCTTTGCAAAGTTGAAGCCGTATCCGGTCTTTCCGCTTGAAACAATTTCGTTGATGATTACCGAGCCTTCAAGACCTGCGTTCTTTGCAATCTGGCGGACGGGCTCTTCAATAGCCTTTTCAACAATTCTGATGCCGGTCTTTTCGTCCGGATCCTCCGTTTCGTCAAGAAGCGCCTTGACGGCCGGAATGGCATTGAGCAGCGCAACACCGCCGCCTGCAACCATGCCTTCTTCGACGGCAGCCTTTGTTGCCGCAAGAGCGTCCTCAATTCTGAGCTTTTTCTCTTTCATTTCCGTTTCCGTTGCGGCGCCGACCTTGATGACCGCAACGCCGCCTGCAAGCTTTGCAAGGCGTTCCTGAAGCTTTTCGCGGTCGAATTCGGAGGTTGAAGACTCAATCTGAGCTTTAATCTGGTTAACTCTGGCCTTGATTGCGTCCTTGTCTCCTGCACCGTCAACAATGATGGTGTTCTCCTTTGTAACCTTAACCTGGCGCGCATTGCCGAGCATATCAACGGTTGCTTCTTTAAGCTCAAGACCGAGGTCAGAGGTGATTACCTGGCCGCCGGTGAGGATTGCAATATCCTGAAGCATTTCCTTGCGTCTGTCACCAAAGCCGGGAGCCTTAACGGCAACGCAGGTGAAGGTTCCGCGCAGCTTGTTGAGCAGCAGCGTTGCAAGAGCCTCGCCCTCAACGTCCTCGGCAATGATAACAAGCTTTTTGCCCGCCTGAAGAACCTGCTCAAGGAGGGGAAGAACTTCCTGAATGTTTGAAATTTTCTTGTCTGTGATGAGGATTGAAGCATCGTCAATAACGGCTTCCATCTTGTCTGCGTCCGTTGCCATGTAGGGTGAAATATATCCGCGGTCAAACTGCATACCCTCAACAACTTCTTTTCCGGTTTCTGCGGTTTTTGATTCCTCAACGGTGATGACGCCGTCCGTTGTAACGGTTTCCATTGCCTCGGCAATGAGTCTGCCAACGGTTTCATCGGCAGAGGAGACGGTTGCAATTCTTGCAATGTCCTCTGCGGTTGTCACGGGGCTTGAGTTTTTCTTAACAGCCTCAATGGCAGCGTCAACGGCCTTTTTGATGCCTTTTTTAACGACCATCGGGTTTGCTCCGGCGGCAACATTTTTCATTCCCTCACGGACAAGAGCCTGAGCGAGCAGTGTTGCGGTTGTTGTTCCGTCTCCGGCAACGTCATTGGTCTTTGTTGCAACTTCCTTAACAAGCTGGGCGCCCATGTTTTCAAAGGCGTCCTCAAGCTCAATTTCCTTTGCAATGGTGACGCCGTCGTTCGTGATGAGGGGAGCGCCGTACTTTTTGTCGATAACAACATTTCGGCCTTTGGGACCGAGGGTGATTTTAACTGTGTTTGAAAGTTTATCAATACCTGCCTGAAGGGCTTTTCTTGCCTCTTCACCGTAAATGATTTGTTTAGCCATAATTCTTCCTCCTTGTTTCAGCTTATTCGACTATTGCGAGAATATCGCTCTGGCGGACGATGGTGTACTCAACATCGTCAATTTTAACTTCCGTTCCGGAATACTTTCCGGCGATTACCTTGTCGCCGACCTTGACATACATTTCGGTTTCCTTTCCGTCAACAATTCCACCGGGGCCAACGGCAACAACCTCAGAAAACTGGGGCTTTTCCTGCGATGCGCTGGTAAGGATGAAACCGCTCTTTGTTGTTTCCTCAATTTCGGTGGGTTTAAGAACAACCCTGTCAAGAAGTGGACTAATTTTCATGTATTTATCCTCCAATCAAGTTATTGCTAAGTTTTAGCACTCAATATCTCCGAGTGCTAAATTATATTGTAGTCATTTTTTTTGAAAAATCAAGTGTTTTTTAAAAATAATGGAAAAAAATTTTCGACTTTGTTTTTGCATTATACTTTCATTCGCTCAAACAATATTAAAAAGAAAAAAGGTGAATGAAAAAATGAGAAAACGCGCCGTTTTGCTGTATTCGTTTTTATCGCTTTGTCTGCTTCTTCTCACTGTGAAAATTCTGTCCGTTACCGCAAGGGAATATTCCTCTGCTGCGGCTCAAAACAGCCGCAAAACCGTTCTCATTGCCGAAAGCAGAGGAAAAATCTATGACAGAAATATGAAACCTCTTGTTGACTGCGAGGAAAAGCTTGTTTCCGTTTTTACGCCGTCAATCAAAGCAAAGCAGGTTCTCACTCGCCTTTTGGGTGAGGAGAGGGCGCAGGAAATCATTGAAAGCAAAAGGCCGTATGTTTCCGAGACGGACGAGGATGTGAACGATGAAAATATACGCACGTTCCGCGTTCCTTTGAGGTATCCTCAGTCGGCTCTTGCCTGTCATCTTGTCGGATATTTTGACCCGAAAAGCAGGAACGGCGTCAGCGGAATCGAACGCGGATATAATGTATATTTAAAGGAAAACGGCGGAACGCTTTCGGTTTCTTTCGGCGTTGACGCGGCCGGCGGAGTTTTGCAGGGCGTCAGGAAGGAGATTGAGGACTCCGGTTTTTCTTCAAAGGCCGGAGTGGCCTTAACCCTGGATTCAAAAATTCAAAGAATAACGGAAAATGCGCTCAAGAACAGCCGGATAAAAAGCGGCTGTGCGCTCGTTATGCACATTGAAAGCGGAGAAATTCTCGCAATGGCAAGTGTGCCGGTGTATGACAGGAACAACATTGCAAAGGAGCTTGAAAAAGCGAATGCACCGCTTGCAAACAAGGCTCTGCGGTCATACAGTGTTGGTTCGGTTTTTAAAAGCGTTGTTGCCGCCTATGCACTTGAGTGCGGAATTTCCGAGGAAACAAAATTTACCTGCACAGGGGAGCACAAAATCGGAAGTACCATTTTCACCTGCTATAATTCCAAAAAGCACGGAACGCAGACAATGAAAGAAGCGCTTCAAAATTCCTGCAACACATATTTTATTGAGCTTTCAAAAATGCTTGACACAGATTCACTTTTGATGTTTTGCCGCTCACTGGGTCTTTCGGCCGAAACAAAGCTTGCCGAGGGAATCAGCGGAGAAAAAGGCTGCCTTCCGGAAAATGATGCTTTGCGCCTTCCGGGTGAAAGGGCAAACTTTTCCTTTGGTCAGGGGAAGCTTCTCATCACGCCGGTTCAGATGCTTTCGGTCTATCACGCGATAGCAACCGGATATTATGTTAAGCCGACTGTGATTTTCGGCCTTGCAAACAGCGATGGACTTGTTAAAAAGGAAAAGCGGGAAGAGAAGCGGCGTGTGTTGTCTGAAGATACGGTTAAAAAAATGTGTGGCCTTCTTGCCTCGGTGGTATCAAACGGAAACGCAAAAACCGCAAAAAGCCGCCATTTGAAGCTTGCCGGAAAAACGGGAACCGCTCAAAGCGGTGCGTATGACGGGAAAAGGGAGATATGCCGAACCTGGTTCGCCGGCTTTTTCCCTGCCAAAAATCCGCATTATATTGCCGTTGTTTTGAACGAGGACGGGGAGGGCGGAGCGGTTGACTGCGGGCCGGTATTCAAGGAAATCGCGGAAAGCATTGTCCTCTCTCATTGAGTAATTGATATAAGCAAAAACCTTGTCAGAATCACACACTCAATTCCGTCTGCGGTCACTTGACTAATATTTAAATATATGTTAAAATCATGAAAAGATTAAAAAAATAGGAGGTCTTTTCATGTACGATTATGCATTATATGATGAAACAACCGCTCCGGCAGAGGATAACGGAAAGAACGATATCCTCAACGCATTCCTCACAATGCTTAAGGGCATCATCAGAACCATCCTCCCGATTATCGGACTTGGATATTTTGTGAAGTATTTTGAGTAAGACACATTAATAACAGGCTGCGGCGAAAAAATCACCGCAGCCTGTTATTTTATTTTAAAATCAGCGCACTTTGTCCGATTGCAGTTACTTGAAAGCTGTGGGCAGGTACATTAATAGTGCTTAACTTTGAACCTGCAAATTTTGTTAAGCTTAAAAATTTTCTGGAAGAATAGAAGGATTTTGAAGAAAAACGGCGTTGTCAAAAATCTCACAACCGATGGAGTTGTAACCGTTAAGACCTCAAGGAACTATCACGGTGGTGTTGCAGACCTTAATAACGGCACAATTCAAACTCAGCAAACTACATCTTCCTTTTCCACTGCCGTCATAATCGCACCAAGATGTAGTATATATTCCATACACAAAAAGAGGCGGTGTTAAAAACCGTTGCTTTCCTTTGAGTAATTTTTATGCTTGGAAAAACAAATACAACGAAAAGGAGTTGTAAAAAAACAGCTCGAAAAAAAGACGGGGCTGTCGCATTAAGATGAACTCGCAAATAAGAGAAAAACAACCGGGTAACCCGAAAAAAGGGTTGCCCGGTTGCTGCTTTCGTAGTATTTTTTTGGCGTTTCAAACCTCCGCCTCGGCGGTATGTGATAATTTTCGGGGAGGTTAGGCCCTAACCTAAAAATTGCGGTTCAGGGATGAAGTCTGAAAGGCTTTTCAAATATAACGAAAAATCCCTTGAAACCTTACGTTTCAAGGGATTGGAGCTGCTAACCAGATTTGAACTGGTGACCTCATCCTTACCAAGGATGCGCGCTACCGACTGCGCCATAGCAGCACTTTCAACACAGCTCCGCTATTATACATTATTTGACTGCAGTTGTCAACATAATTTGATGAAAAATTTCGGTTTTTTTGAAAAGTTTTTTCCTGACTTTTGGACTCGTACTGCGGCGTAGTTGAAGCTCTTTTAAATTTATAAGCGGAGATTAATGTCAGAAAAAATCACCGGCTGACTGTGAATCGGCCGGTGATTGTTACGTTATATTTTTTTGTGTGTTGCCGTTTGCGGCATCAGCCGAGAAGTCCCGCGCCGTTGTTGATGAGAACAAAGAGCGGTGCGAAAACAAGCGATACAACCGTCATGAGCTTGATAAGAATGTTGATTGACGGACC
This sequence comes from Ruminococcaceae bacterium UBA6416, assembly GCA_002438505.1. Taxonomy (GTDB): domain Bacteria; phylum Bacillota; class Clostridia; order Oscillospirales; family Acutalibacteraceae; genus UBA6857. Next base: position 19,081 of record DJPI01000029.1, read on the forward strand.
CGAGGTGTCCTTGAACGGGTCGCCAACGGTGTCGCCGACAACGGCGGCTTTGTGAGCCTCGCTGCCCTTTCCGCCGTGGTTTCCGCTTTCAATGTATTTTTTTGCGTTGTCCCATGCGCCGCCGGCGTTAGACATGAAAATTGCAACAAGAACACCTGTTACAAGCGAACCGGCAAGAAGTCCGCCGAGCGCGTTGGTTCCGAGGAGACAGCCGACAAGCAAAGGAGCAACGATTGCAAGAAGGCCGGGAACGCTCATCTCGCGCAGCGAGGCTTTGGTTGAAATTGCAACGCAGGTTTTGTAATCTGGCTTTGCTTTTCCCTCAAGAATACCGGGTATTGTTCTGAACTGGCGGCGAACCTCTTCAATCATCTGATAGGCGGCCTTGCTGACCGACTCCATTGTGAAGGCTGAGAAAACAAACGGCAGCATTCCGCCGATGAAAAGGCCGATAACAACATTGCTGTTCAAAATGTCAATTCCCGTGAGACCGACCGCTTCCTTGTATGAGAAGAACAGAGCAAGAGCCGTAAGTGCGGCCGAGCCGATGGCAAAACCTTTGCCCATTGCGGCGGTGGTGTTGCCAACAGAGTCAAGCTTGTCCGTAATGTCACGGACGGACTCATCAAGGCCACTCATTTCCGCAATGCCACCGGCGTTATCCGCAATGGGGCCGTATGCGTCAACGGCAACGGTGATTCCCGTTGTTGAAAGCATTCCGACTGCCGCAAGAGCAATTCCGTAAATTCCGCCGCCTTCGCCGCATTTGCTTCCAAAGAAGAAAGCAACAAAAATTCCGATGCAGATGAAAATAATCGTAACCGCAGTGGACTGGAAGCCGGTTGCAATTCCGGAGATAATGTTGGTTGCCGAACCGGTTTCGGATTGTTTTGCAATCTTTTTAACAAAGCGGTAGGCATCTGAGGTGTAAACCTCGGTGAAATACCCGATGAGAACGCCGACAATGAGACCGGCAACGATTGTGATTCCGTAATAAAGCGAGCCGAAAAAGACCTGACTGAGAACGAGTGAACCGACAAAAACAATGCCTGAGGCAACATATGTTCCGACCTTGAGAGATTTTGCCGGGCTCTTGTCGCCGCGGACAAAGAAAGTTCCGAGAACGGACGAAACAAGGCCGAGAGCGGCAATTATGAGCGGATAAACGGCGCCGAACGCAAGCTTGTCCGGCATCACGTTTTTGCAGAAAAGCAGACCGAGAGTGATTGCCGAAATTACGGCGCCGGCGTAGCTTTCAAAAAGGTCAGCGCCCATTCCCGCAACGTCACCGACATTGTCACCGACATTGTCCGCAATAACGGCCGGGTTTCTGGGGTCGTCCTCCGGAATTCCGGCTTCAACTTTTCCAACAAGGTCGGCTCCGACATCGGCCGCTTTGGTATATATTCCGCCGCCAACGCGAGCAAAGAGCGCGATTGATGAGGCGCCAAGGCTGAAGCCGAAAAGAATGCCGTCATTTTTTGTGATTATGTAAATGAGTGAGATGCCGAGCAGGCCGAGACCCGCAACGCAAAGACCCATCACCGAACCGCCGGAAAACGCAACGGAAAGAGCCTTTGACATTCCCTTTTCCTTTGCGGCGTTGGCCGTTCTGACGTTGGCGAGGGTTGCAACGCGCATTCCGAAATATCCGGCGGCAACCGAAAACAGAGCGCCGACAACGAAGCAGACAGCCTCAAGCCAGTTTTTGAGCAAAAGGCCGATTGCAAGGAAAATTACGGCAACAAAAATGACGATGATTTTGTACTCCGAAAAAAGGAAAGCGGTTGCGCCCTCGTGGATTGAGGCGGCAATTTCCTTCATTCTTTCATTGCCGGCCGGTTGCTTTTTAACCTTGAAAGCAAGGAAGAGAGCGAACAGCAGGCCGACAACACTGACAACGGGGACTGCATAGAGAAGTTTGTCCATTTTTAATAACTCCTTTTGCGGCACAGGACGGGCCGCGTCAATATTTTCTCCATAGCTATTCTCTCCATTTTCACTTCACTATGAGGTGACTTTAATCTTATTACAAATTCTGGTAATTGTCAAGGTATTTCACAAAAGTTATATGAAATTTTTGTTAATGTTGAACAAAATCAATAAATTGTGGCCGGAAAACCGAGCTTATGCGGCATTTTTGAACATTTTCAACCGGCAATCACAGTTTTTCCTTGCTTGCGGAAACATTCCTCCGCCGGTTTTTATTCGCCTCATCAGCGCTTGAACAATAAAAAAGCCGCCCGAGGGCGGCATATTTCGGCAAGACAGATAATTTGAATTTGTTGGAACGAGCGTATTACACCGGTTTTTTTATTTTTAAATAACGTGTTTGGTATAGGTTGCTTTTGGCTCCTTTTACCCGGCATATGTGCTGTCGACTTTTATATTGCCAAATCAAGCGGCAGATCGCTAATGTCCTTAATTCGTTTCCCATCAATAAGTACATTCAACATCTCGATAGAGTCCTCTGCGCCAGTGGCTGCTACCGCTTTTACCAACTCGTACAGCGCAAAATGATACATGCAGTCGATGTCTCCGGTTCCAAGAGCCAAAGAAGCAAGCCTGCTCGGCAATGGTTCACCGGTAACAACAACAATGTGAGGTAAATGTCATTTGCGATTTCTTATTAACCCAAGTGCTTCTGTCCGGCTATTTTGTGCCCTGTCACTTCGCATAGTCCACTTGGCAGACACTGATGCGTGGAGAACCGGCAGACCTCCGTTTTGTGCACGAATGTCAGCCATCATGCACACAGTATCATCAACAATTATTTGAGGCGTATTGATTTCTTCATCGCTAACTGTATCTCTATAAATAACTACATCAGGAGCTACCATGTAGTCATTCCCCATACTTGCAGCAAGCTTAGCATCGCTTTCTGTCAACTTGTTGAGATAGTCCAGGTGTTCATATTGGGCAAAACTGCTTGTCTTTATTGCGTTACGGTTTCCAAGTTTAACAATATGCCAATTTCCGGGTCGCAGATTTTGCAAATTTGGGAATGTATCCATCAGAAATTGCATATTCAACTGCTCAAATCTGGCGCCTGATGTTTGCCCCACAGCTTTATCATGGGTTTCAGCCATCAACTGACTTGCGATTCCCTGTGCAATGGCTATAGATAGCTTAGAGGATGAATCCGCATTGCTTGGAATTCCCCTGGAATCCACCGTCAGCACTCCGTTTTCAAGCAAACTTTTATGATAATTCTTGCGAGCTTCAGCAATCAGTGCATCCATTTTCAAGTGTCCTCCTAATTTTTTCTCCCACCGCTTGTGCAACAGGGGGCGGGAATGCATTGCCAATCATCCTGCATGCAGCGGTTTTCTTGCTTCCGAAATTCCAGTTATCAGGGAAGCCTTGAATTCTTGCAATCATACGTGGCGTTAACCGGGGCATCCCTTCAAAATCTTTCTGAGGCGCCTCGTTAGCTATACCAAATCCATCAACTCCAAGTGCTGCCCAAGCCTTTCTTGCACGCACAGGACCCAAGTCGGGACCACCGTGCTTTTTTGAACCACCTAAAATGGTCGGTGCGATAGAGGAGGCTTGCTTTGCCCATTCGTTTGCTCTCGACCAATTATTTTCCTTCATCAGATCAATCAAAGTCTCACCAACGGTTTTTGTTAGTTGGGGCGTTCCGGTTGGATAAGAGAAATTACCTTTGACATCTTTTCTTATGCCGACAATAACAACACGAGGCCGAAGTTGAGGAACGCCATAGTCCGAAGCATTTAAGAGCTTGATTTGGACAGTATAGCCAAGCTGATCAATTTTCTCCAAGATAGAATTGCGATAGTCTGAAAATGATGTATCCAAAAAGCCACGAACATTTTCAAGCATTACGGCGCGTGGGTTGATTTCTTCTATAAGGCGCAGAGCTTCCGGAAATAAGTCACGCTCATCAGCACGGCCTAATTGTTTGCCTGCTATAGAAAATGGTGGGCACGGGACTCCTCCGGAAAGCAAATCAATTTTGTTTCGATATGGCTTTCCGGAAAAATTTTTCACATCTGCACATATTACATTCCATTCCGGGCGGTTCAGCTTCAATGTTTTGCAATAGTTAGATTCATATTCAACAAGGGCAACGTGATGAAAGCCAGCCATTTCCAAACCTAATGCTTGACCTCCGGCTCCGGCACAAATTTCGATACTTGTAAGCATAGTCCTATATCACCAAATTCCTAGGGTTTATCCACCAATTAAGTGAAGCAACAGACTGATTGGTAGATTTTCTTTATTATACACGAAGGCCACAGCTTTTTCAATGCTTAGTAGGGAGTTCGTTGGGTTTAAAGTTATTTATGGGTGGAGCAATTAAAACTGTTTCCTAGGTGTTAAACACACTTGCAGCAAATAAGGATGTCAACTTTGTATGCTTTTGCAAAATTGCACATAAAACATCATTGTTGACTATGATGTGATTCGCGGGTTTTGCGTGAAAAACAGCTAGAAGGCGGCAATCAACAAGCAGTAGATCTCCGCCGGTTTTTATTCGCCTCATCAGCGCTTGAACAATAAAAAAGCCGCCCGAGGGCGGCTTTCAAAAGCGTGTCTTATGCAGCGGCAGCTGTGGTTGTGGTTGTGGTTTCGGGCGTGGTATCCGGCTTCTGGATACCATTGATGAAATCAGTGATTTTTGCAATGATGTCACCGGTGTCGATGATGCCGAAAGCTGCTGCAATCTTAACAAAGACCTTTGCAAGCTTGAGGGCGATTTTTCCGACCTTGAGAGCAACGGGAATGAGCCATACGGGAAGATCCATCGGGTTGAACTCTTCCTCGGTTGCTTCAACTGCTGCTGCGGTTTCTGCGGGAGCCTCATCGGCGGCAAAAGCAACAACGCAAACCGAAAAAGCCGTGATGATTGCAAGAATGAGTGCGATAACTTTCTTCATTTTTACTACCTCCTATATTTGGTAACTTAATTATATAGTCCGGGCGGCCTTTTGTCAATAAAAACGGGAATAATTTCCGCAGAACAAATGAGAATAAGAGCAAAAGAAAAACCGTAAATCCGGAGGCGGTTCATTTCACGGGATAAACAAGGTCTTTTTCTTTCCAGTCTTTGAGAACGGCGAGCATTTCCGCAGCCTCCCTTTTTGCACCCTCAAGGTCATGGTCGCGCCAGTTTCCGCATTCCTTTGCGCTGACTCCGGGAACGGCGCCGGAAAATTCCGCGCTGAACCTCAGCGCACTTTTTGTCAGCTCGATAGCCTGAGCCGGTGTGACCGTGTCTCGGACGATAAAGTAAAACCCGGTGCGGCAGCCCATTGGGCCGAAATAGATAACGCTGTTTGAAAATTTGCTGTTTCTGACATATGTTGCAAAAAGATGCTCAAGCGTGTGAATGGCGGCGTTTTCCATCACGGGTTCAATGTTTGGACGGCGTGTTCTGATGTCATAGGTCACGCAGTCGCCGTCAATGCGCGAGGTATACATTCCTTTTTGAAGAATTGTGTGGTCAATGGTGAAGCTTGCAATTTTTTCCATTTTTGTTCTTTTCCTTTCTTTAATTACAATCTTTTATAATCGGATATAATCACCGCATCAGTTGAGCGCGTTTTGCCCCGTCTTTTTAAAAAGGCGGATAACGCAGTCGCGCAGTTTTTCGTGTTCTTTGCTTTTGAGGAGAGGATCGGTTTCAAAAATCTCCTGAGCAGCTTTTTTTGTTTCCTCGAGCAGCACCATATCGTCAAGCATTCCGGCAATCTGCAAAGTCGGAAGTCCGTGCTGACGCGAGCCGAAAAAGTCACCCGGGCCGCGCAGGCGCAGATCCGCGTCCGCAATTTTGAATCCATCGGTTGTTGAGCACATTATTTCGAGGCGTTTTTTTGCCGTTTCGCCCTCTGCATCGCTGATGAGAATGCAGCTTGAAGAAACGCTTCCGCGCCCAACCCTTCCGCGCAACTGGTGGAGCGTTGAAAGGCCGAAACGCTCCGCGTTTTCAATAACCATAACAACGGCGTTCGGAACGTCAATGCCAACCTCAATGACGGTTGTTGAAACAAGAAGCTGAATTTTGCCCTCGGAAAATTCCTGCATTATCCGCGCTTTTTCTTTCGGCTTCATTTTTCCGTGGAGCAGCGCAACGCTGTATGATGCGAACTCTTTTTTTGAAATTTCCTCTGCGTACTTCACGGCGGAAACAAGCTCGCTCTCATTTTCTTCAACAAGAGGACAGACTATGTATCCCTGAAACCCGCGGTCAAGGTGCTTTTTAACATAATTATATACCCGTGTCCGGTATGACGAATCAACAAGATAGGTCTTGATTTTTTGCCGCCCGCGAGGCAGCTCGTCAATTATTGAGATGTCAAGATCGCCATAAATTATCAGTGATAAAGTCCGCGGAATCGGAGTTGCGGACATAACAAGAACGTGAGGGCGTTTCCCTTTTTTTGAAAGTGCTCCGCGCTGGCGTACTCCGAAACGGTGCTGCTCGTCCGTAACAACAAGGCCGAGAGAGGAAAAGAGAGTGTCATCCGTGATGATTGCGTGTGTGCCGACAAGGATGTCAATTTCTCCTTTTTCAAGTGCGGCCTTGGTTTTTCGCTTTTCCTTTGCCGCTGATGAGCCGGTCAAAAGAGCAATGCGAATATCTTTGGGCATCATTGAGGAAAGTGTTTTGTAATGCTGAACGGCAAGAACCTCGGTCGGCGCCATGAGCGCGGACTGAAAACCGTTTTTCGCCGCGGAAAACATCAATGCGGCGGCAACCACCGTTTTTCCCGAGCCGACATCACCTTGAATAAGGCGGTTCATCGGTTCGCTTTTTTGCGTGTCATTCACCGCGTCCGCAACGGCTCTTTTTTGTGCGTTTGTCAGCTCAAAGGGGAGCGAACGGATGAAAAGGGGAGTGTAATCATTTTTAAAAACGATATCGGTTTTCTGTTTGTTCTTTTTCCTCAGAAGAAGCATTCCTGATTGCAAAACAAGAAGCTCTTCAAAAATGAGCCGTCTGCGTGCAATTTCCGCGTCCTTGAGGCAGGACGGAAAGTGGATGCTTTTGAGCGCAAACTGTTCGTGGCAAAGGTTGAACTGCTTGCGTATAGCGTCCGGTATCGGGTCGGACGGCTCGGCTTTGTAATAAAGCTCAAGCGCGTTTCTGACCGCGTTTTCAACCGTTTTTGAGGAGAGAGAGGCGGTCAGAGGATATATCGGACGAATCGGGGAGGCAAGGTTTGCGCTTTCAACAATCGGGCTGCCCATTTCGAGTGCGCCGCGGTTGTTTATAACCTTTCCGTAAAAGAGGAACTCCTCGCCGGTTCTGAGCTTTTCGGCAAGGTAGCGGTTGTTATATATTGTAATATGTAAAACGCCGTCGCCGTCCGTGACAACGGTTTTATATATTGTCATGCCCTGGCGAATTCGCGCCTCGCTGATGTCGCTCCCGACTATTGCCCTGACGCAGTAAACCGAGCCGGGCTTCAGCTCGCGGATAGCCGCAGGACAGCTGAAATCGAGATAATTGCGCGGAAAAAGGTGAACAAGGTCATAAAGCGTAAAGACGTCAAGCTTTGCAAAGAGCCGAGCCCTTTTTTCGCCGACGCCTTTGACATACTGGATATTCATGTCATATGCGCTTTTTTCGTTCAAGTTTTTCACCGCCTGTTTTGCTCCGTCTGGAGAGCCATGTTGTCAATTTTAATGTCTGTCAGCGTGCCGAAAGGGGAGGCGAGCTCCATTGCCTTTCCGGGGTCATTGGTGTGGAGATGAACTTTGATGATTTCGCCATCGCCGATAACTATCACGCTGTTTCCGAGCGGGGAAAGCTTTTTTTCAAGCTCGGTTTCAGAAACTTTGTTTTTTCTCAGAACAATGAATTCCGTGCAGTAAGTGTATTCTGGCACCGACAAAGGGGAATGCTTTTTAAAAACAATTTCATTCGGCAGGTCGGATTTTTCAATCGGCAAAGCATTTTTTCTTGAAAGAAAAGAGTTGACCGCATCGAGCATCAGCGTCAGTCCGGCCGCGCCGGAGTCAACAACACCGGCTTTTTTTGTTTCCTCAAGGTCAAAGCGCGTCTGCGCCAAAGCCTCATTCGCCGCCGGAACAAGGATTGAAAACGCTTCCTTTGTTGTTGAAAACCTGTTTTCCAAAAGGGCGTTGCGTCCGGCAATGACTATCGAAAGCACGGTGCCTTTGAAAACCGGACGGCTTATCACGCGGCAGGCGTTTTTGAGTGCACTGTCGAAAGCGGCTGAAAGCTCCGCCGGAGAAAAGGAGCCGATTCTGTTCATGTGATCCGAAAAGCCCTTAAAAAGGGCAGAGATTATGACGCCGGAATTTCCGCGTGCGCAGCGCAGCATTCCTTTTGCGCTTTTTTCAAGAAGCTCGGTGACGCTCAGATGTTCCTGCCGTCTGACCGCATCCGCGCCGCCTTTTACGGTTCGGCAGAGGTTTGTTCCCGTGTCGGAATCGGGAACGGGAAAAACATTGAGCGAGTCAAGGTATGCCCGGTTCGCGGCAAGATTGTTATACATTGAGGACATTGCGCCGATGAAGTTTTCGCTGTTTGTCATAGTCTGCTCCTTTGAAAAAGTATGTATGACAAAAACGGCGGGCGAGTTTTGCGCACTTACCGGCTATTGCGCCGGACTCAGAAGCTCCAGGAATAAATGTTTGAATATATGTCGCTTTCGGTTGGACTACCCTCAAAGCTGAGCGGCCTTGCGTAATAAACCGCACCCATGCGGTAGCAAAGGGGAAGAAAACACATTTCCTCCTCAAAAACGCTTTCAAAGGTCGATATATCTATCTTTCCTTCTTTGAAGTCAAAATATGCATCGCAAAGCGGAGATTTAAGGTCGATTCCGTGGTTTGCTTTTCCGGCGCTTGAAAAGAACGGCGAAAGATCCATGTTTGAGCTGAGCTTGACCTCTCCGAGATAAAGGTCAAAGTCTCCGCTTTCAAGCGTGGCTTTGTAATCGTCAAAGGCGAGAGAGGAAACATCAACCGCAAGACCGCCCTTTTCAAGCCGGGCTTTTATGAGTTTTGCGGCTTTGACGCGGCGCGAATCCTCTTTGTTAACAATGAGCTTGAATTTTGCGCGCTCGCCGTCTTTTGTCAGACGGACCTTTGACGCGGCGCTCTTGAGCGTGAGCGAGCATTCCTCAAGGAGTGATGCGGCCGCAACGGGGTCGGCCGTTGTTTCAAGGGTTTTAAACGCCTGTGCAGCGTAAAACTTCGGATTGAAAACGCAGAATGCGCTTTGCGCCATTGAGTCATATGCAGACGCGGAAATTTCATCCTTGTCTGTGAGAAGGGCGATTGCGCGGCGGACGTGCGCGTTTGACAGCAATTCGTTTTCGCTGTTGAAACCGAGGAAAACCAGGTTGTTGAGCATAACCTTTGAAACGCCTGCATCGGTTTTCTGGTTGCTCTTTTTTCCGTCGGGGTCAAAAAAGCAGGAGAGAGCGCCCGTGCGCAAAAGATAAATCCGGTTTTCTGTTACTCCGAGGTCAAGAAGAGAAATTTCCTTTTGTTCCATAACTTCGGCGCTGGTGCTGGTTTCGGACGCAGTGAGAACATAGCCTTTGTTCTGCTTTTTCAGTATGTAGCGTCCGCTGCCGGTCGGAATGCCCTTGCTTGAGCCGTTTTTTTCAATAACGGGAAAGTCAAGACAGGAGGCAACAAAAACATCCGGGACGGAAAGTGTGAAAATCAGCGCGTCTGCGCTGTCAGTGCATGAGGCAACATTTGAAAGCCTGCCTGAATAAAGCGGACTGCTTTTTGCAAGAACAAAGGAATATGCAACATCGGACGCGGTTATTGCGTTTCCGTCCGAAAAACTCAGACCGCTTTTGAGCGAAACGGTAACCTTTTTTCCGTCAAGCTCAATGCTTTCGGCGAGCGAGGGCAAAGCCTCATAATTTTCATTCAGTTTGAAAAGTGAGTCATAAACAAGCGGCGCAATGCACTGATTTGTCCGGCTTTTTGTTTTGTATGGATTTAATGAATCCGAGGAATAGTAGCCGATAACGGCCTTGAAAACAGAGGTCTGCGGCGTGGTTTGTGTTGTTTGTTCGGGAGCGGTGCTGTCTGTTTGAGACAGGTTTTCCGCCTCTTTTTTGCAGGAGCAAAGGCTCAGACAAAGCAGAAAAGCGCAGAGAAGAATTATTAAAGCCCGTTTCATTTTTTTGAAGCTCCTCCTTTTCATTCAAGCTCAATCCGTTCAACGGAAAGGCATTCTCCGCTTTTTTCATCAATGGTGAAAATGCAGCCGTGAACAAGGCAGGGTGCGCTCTCGTCCGTTTCAAAACGAACGGGGAGACCGGTGCGGAATTTTTTAATCACAATTTCTTTCTTAACGCCAAGGACGCTCTCTCTCGGTCCGCACATTCCAAGGTCGGTGATGTAGCCCGTCCTTTTAGGCAGTATGCGCTCATCGCTCGTCTGGACGTGGGTATGAGTGCCGAAAAAGGCGGAAATTTTTCCGTCAAGATAATAGGCAAGGGCAAGCTTTTCGCTTGTTGCTTCCGCATGGAAGTCAAGGAGCTTGATTTTGCAGTCCTTGATTTCTTCAAGCGCGCGGTCTGCGGCGTAAAACGGGTTTTCAAGGCTTTCCATAAACATTGTTCCGGAAAGATTGATGACGCCGACACGCACTTTTCCCATGTCGATAATTCCGACTCCCTTTCCGGGCGTCTGCGGCGGATAATTATACGGTCTTATTACGCAGTCGCTTTCATCAAAAAAGTCATACATTTCCGCGCGGCGGAAAGCGTGGTTTCCGGTTGTGATGAAATCAACTCCGGCGCAAAAAAGGCTTTTTGCGCTTTCGGGTGTAATGCCGTTTCCTTTTGCGCTGTTTTCTCCGTTTGCAATGCAAAGGTCAATGCCTTTGAGCCGTTTGAATGGCGGAACGGTTTTGCGGACTTTATTGCAGCCGCATTCTGAAATAACATCGCCGAGGACAAGAATATTCATACTTTTTTCTCCGTCAGTCAAGATATTGCGAAACGTCAAAGTCGTCATCGCTTTCGTCCGGGTAATAATCCCAGCCGTCATAGTAGTTTCCGCCGGTTTCCTTGGAGAGCGGAATTTCATCTATAACCTCAAGCTTTTGGCCGGATGTCCAGAGGGATGGGGTGATGCGCAAAGAAAAGCCGCAGCCGGACGGAGCGAGCCATTCGTGGGCGGAAGCTTCCGGAAGTCCGAAGTTTGAAAGAATGGCGCCCATGACTCCGCCGTGGGTGATTATCACGGCGCTGTCCGCGCCCGTTTTGAGCAGTCCGTCAACAATTTTGACGAATGAGGAACAGACGCGCTTTGCAAAGGCCTCGTTCGTTTCTCCAAACGGGGGCGCAACGCCCTCTTCACCGGCGAGCCAGCGCGGAAAAAGCGGCTGCTTTTCATAAAGCTCGGCCGCGCTTTTGCCCTCAAATTCACCGAAGTTATATTCAATCAGTCCGTCAATGACAATGGGCTTAACGGACGGATAAAGGATTTTTGCCGTTTCGGTGCAGCGTGAAAGCGGACTTGAAAAAAGGAAGGAGCAGTCGGGATAGCAAAGCTCCTTTTTCATCTGCAAAAGCTGTTCTTTTCCCTCGGCGCAAAGGGGAGTGTCCGTGTGGCCGATATAAAGCCCGTCAAGATTGGCCTTTGTCAGTCCGTGGCGAAGAATATGCAAGGTATATGTTTTCATTATATTAAACTCTCCCAAAAATCAAAAATATTTCAGCATAATTATACTTGATTTTTGCGTGGATTTCAATAGCGCGGACGCTTTTTCGTTTTAAGAGAGACAAAAAGCGGACTTTGCTTTTGCCGTGAGGCCTTTCTTCTTGAAAACAGAGGGAAAAGCTGATACAATAAAAAGCATATTAAGTTCTTCCAAGGAGAAACAAGATGCTCAATTTCATTATCGGCCGCTCCGGCTGCGGAAAAACAACTTTTGCCCATTCACTTTTGGGGGAGTTTGCAAAAAAAGGGGAAAACACGGTTCTCATTGTTCCAAAGCAGTTCACCTTTGAAAGCGACAGGGGCGTTTTGGATACTCTCGGCCCGCTTCTTGCAACAAGGGTTGACGTTCTCTCTTTTACGCGGCTTGCTGATGCTGTTTTCAAAGCCACCGGAAAGGTTGGAAAGCCGATATTAAAAGATACCGCTTCCGCCGTGATGATGAGTCTTGCGCTTGGCGCACTTGAAGAAAAGCTGAGCTTTTTTGCGCGGCACAGAAACAGCGTTGCCTTTTCAAAAAAAATGCTCTGTGAGGTTGCGCGCTTTAAAAAAGAGGCGATTGAGCCGGAAGATATTTTTTCTGCGGCAAAAAAACTTCCGGACGGCCTGCTCAAAAAAAAGACGGAGGAAACCGCACTCATTTATGAAACATACAATGCAATTCTTTCAGAAAGCTTTTTTGATGACCGCGACCTTCTTGCTGCGGTTCTTGAAAGACTGCCTCAAAGCGGTTTCTTTGACGGAAAAATTGTTGTTATTGATGACTTCAGAACTTTTTCCGGCCAGGAGATGAAGATTATCCGCCATATCATTGAAAGGGCAAAGGAGGTTTACTTCACTTTCTGCACGGATGACATTTTTTCAAAGAACACCCTTTCGCCTTTTGCCTGCGTGAACAAAACGGCAAAAAGGCTGATGAAGGAGGCGGAAAAGGCCGGAGTTCAAACCGGAAAAACAATCCTTCTCACCGATGAAAAAAACGGCTTTGAAACTTACTCAAGCGCCGAGCTGCGTTTTCTTGAAAGAAATCTGTTCAACCCTCTCTCCGAGCCTTTTGAGGGGGAGGCCGGTGCGATTGAAATTGTCTGCGCACCGTCAGTGCGCGAGGAATGCGCTTTTGTTGCTTCAAAAATACATTCGCTTCTGCGGACGGAAAGCTATCGCTGCCGCGACATTGCCGTGGTTTACCGCAGCGGTGAGTTGTACGGAAAAGAGATTCGCTACAGCCTCAACAAATGCGGCGTTCCGATTTTTGAGGACAGACGCGCCGATGTTGAAAACGAGCCGCTTTGTGTTTTTGTCCGCGCAGTTTTTGAAATGCTTGCCGGCGGAGTTCGGCTTGAGCCTCTTTTGAAATATTCAAAAACCGCCCTTTCTCCGCTTTCGTGGGATGAGATTGCGGAAATTGAAAATTATGCTTTGATGTGGGATCTTGATTCCGCCGCGCTCTGCCGTGAGTGGAAGGACAACCCGGACGGCTTTGGCTTTGAGCTTGATGAAAAGCGCAGGGAACGCCTTGCTTTCCTCAATGAAACAAAAGACAGGCTCATTGCGCCGCTTCTTGCTTTGCGTGAAGCCGTTCGCGATAAAAACGCCAAAGAGACGCTTGCGGCCGTTTTCAACTTTCTTCTTGAAACCGGGGTGAATGAAAGGCTGCGGCAGTATGCCATTGACCTTGAGGAAAGCGGAAACATTGAGCAGGCGCTTGCACAGCAGCAGGTTTGGGATATCGTTGTTGAAATTTTTGACGACCTTGCGGCTGTGCTCGGAGAAAGAACGGTCAGCTCAAAAAAGCTGCTTGAGTTTTTTGAAACCGCGCTTGAAACGCAGTCGCTCGGAAAGCTTCCGGACGGTTATGACGAGGTGTATATTTGTGACGCGGGAAGAATTCAGACGAAAACGGCAAAGGTTGTTTTTGTTGTTGGCGCGAATGAGGGCGTTTTCCCGCTTTATACGGACGAAAACGGACTGTTTTCAGAATTTGAGGCGCAAAAGCTGCGTGCAATTCTTCCCTCCTTTTCAAGAAGTCCGGTCGATCTCTCCGCCGAGGAGAGGTTCATGGTCTATAACAGCCTTTGCAGCGCGAGGGAGAGGCTTTTTGTTTCATACAGCCTCACCGACAGAGCCGGAAAAAAGATTGCTCCTTCGGAAATTGTTTTCTCCCTCTTCAAGCTTTTTCCGTCTGTTCATGAAACGGCGTTTCCATATGCGGATGAAGCAGAGATGCTTGAAAGCGAAAACGCCGCCTTTGAGCTTATGGCGGAAAAGTGGCATGAGGACACGGACGCGGAAAAAACGCTGAAAAAGTATTTCTCTCAGAATGAGAATTTTAAAGGCAAGCTCAAGGCCGTTGAACGCGCGAACGACAAAAAGGATTTCCGCTTTGAAAACCCGGAAAGCGCAAAGGAGCTTTTCGGAAAAAAGCTTTATCTTTCCGCCTCTCAGCTTGAAACCTACGGCGCGTGTCCGTTTGAATACTTCTGCCGATACGGAATGAGGGCAAAGGAAAGGAAGGTCGCCCGGCTTGACGCGGCAAACATCGGAACCGTTGTTCACTTTGTTCTTGAAAAGCTGCTTTCCAATCATAGGGGAGAAAAAATTTACTCCCTTTCCTCCGGCACGGCGAAAAAGGAAATTGAAAAGTATTTGAAAGAATACATGGATAAATACATGGGCTCATCGGAAGAGCGCAGCAAAAGATTTCTTTATCTTTATTCGCGCCTTTACGGTTCGCTTTGCGTGATTGCCGAACGGCTGCTTTCGGAATTTGCGGAAAGTGAGTTTGAGCCGGTTGACTTTGAGCTTCCGATAAGTGAAAAGCAGGGCGTTGCGCCTTTGAGGGTTGCGCTCAAGGACGGCTTTGTTGAGCTGCACGGAATTGTTGACCGCGTTGATGTGATGAAAAAGAACAAAAAAACATATCTGCGCATTGTTGACTATAAAACGGGGCCGAAGGAGTTCTCTCTTTCAGACGTCCTTTCCGGACTCGGAATGCAGATGCTGCTTTATCTTGTTTCAATCTGGAAAAACGGCGGCGGCCGGTACGGAGACATTGTTCCCTCCGGTGTGCTCTATCTCCCGGCGAGGGTTGAGCCTTTTTCCGCCGAACGCGGCGAGGACGAAAAAAAGCTCTCCGAAAAAAGGCTGACCTCGGGAAAAATGGACGGGATGATTCTTGATGACGGTGAGGTCATTAAGGGGATGGACAATTCCCTTTCCGGCCGCTTCATTCCGATTAAGGTGAACCGGAAAAACGGCGCAATCAGCGGAAACTTTATCTCCATTTCTCAGCTTGAGGCACTTTCAAAAAAGCTTGAAAAAATCATGGCGGACATGGGAAACGCGCTCCATGACGGAAAAATTCCCGCTCGCCCGGCCTACGGAAAAGGACACGCGCAGACCTGCGAATGGTGCTGCTTTTCCTCCGTCTGTCAAAGAGAGGCTGACGGAAAAATCCGATATATTGAAAAACGCACCCACGGCGAATGTCTTGACATTCTTGACGGAAAGGGGGAAAAAGAATGAAACGGCAATGGACAAAGGAACAATCCCAGGCCATAAGCGCAAGAGACGGCAGCGTGCTTGTCAGCGCCGCGGCAGGCTCGGGAAAAACGGCTGTTCTTGTTGAACGGGTGATTGAACGCCTGAAGGACAAAGAGCACCCCTCGGGCGCGGACAGACTTTTGATTGTTACCTTCTCAAAGGCGGCGGCGTCTGAGATGAAAACGCGCATTGCCGCCGCGCTTGAAAGCGCAATCAAGGCCGATCCGGAAAACGAGCATCTCATTCGCCAGCAGATGCTTCTTCCCTCGGCAAAAATCTGCACAATCGACTCCTTTTGCGCAAGTCTTGTTCGCGATCACTTTGAGCAGCTTGAAATTTCGCCGGACTTCCAAACGGGTGATGAGGGCGAGCTTCAGCTTCTTTCTCAAAAGGCGATGACTCTCACCCTTGAGGAGCTTTATATGGAGGGAGAAAAGGGCTTCACCGACCTTGTTGAGCTGCTTTTCAAGGGGCGCGATGACTCGTTCCTTTCGGAAACGATTCTTGAAATGTATCGCCAAAGCGTTTCCTATCCGTTTCCGGAAAAATGGCTATCTGAAATTTGCGCCGATTATGAAAACGCCCTTCCGCTTTCCGAAAGCCGCTTCGGCCGCGTTATTCTTGACTATACGCGCGATGCCGTGGCATATTGCAGCGATGTTCTTTCGGCAATGATGGCGCAGATTGAAGGCATTGCAGAGCTTGAAAAGGCCTTTTTGCCTGCGATTGAAAGTGATTCGGCAGGCTTTAAAGCCATTCTTGAACGCCTTGAGGGCGGAAAATGGGATGAGATTAAAAACTGCATTGATAATTTCGGCTTCATCCGGCGCGGCACGGTTTCAAAGGAGCTCAAAAATGACCCGGCAGTGCAGTTCCTTGCCGACAGCCGTGACAGGCTCAAGGCCGTTGTTCAAAAGAATCTTGCGCCGCTTTTTTGTTCAACGGAGAGTGAATATGAGGACGATATGCGATTTTTTGCTCCGATGACAAAAAACCTTTGCAGGGCTGTTGGCATCTACTCAAAAAATTTTTCAGAGCTCAAAAACGAAAAACAGATTGCGGATTTTAATGACATTGCCCATCTTGCTTTGTCGCTCCTTGTCCGCAAAACAAAGGACGGCTTTGAACGCACGCAGCTTGCGCAGGAGCTGCGCGAAAGCTTTGATGAAATTCTTATTGATGAATATCAGGACACGAACAAGGCGCAGGATATGCTTTTCACCGCCGTTTCAAACAATAATCTTTTCAGAGTCGGTGACGTTAAGCAGAGCATTTATCGCTTCCGTCAGGCGATGCCTGAAATATTCATCGCACTCAAAAACAGGCTTCCGCTTTATGACGGAGAAAAAAACAATTACCCCTCAAAAATTATTCTGAGAAACAATTTCAGAAGCCGGAAAAGCGTCACCGGCTGTGTCAATTTTGTTTTCTCTCAGGTTATGAGTGAAATGACCGGCGGCGTTGAGTATAACGATGAAGAGCAGCTTCTTTTCTCCGCCGCATACAGCGAAAAAAAGGATGAATGTGCCGAGTTCCATCTTCTTGAAACGGCGGAGCTTGACACAGACGAAACAAGCAGCACCGAGTATCAGGCAGAGTACACCGCCGCGCTCGTTGAAAAAATCATAAAAAGCGGCATGACGGTCAGAGGTACAGACGGAAACGAACGGCCGATCATGTATAAAGACATTGCAATTCTTATGCGCTCAATGAGTATGCGCGGCGAGGTTTATGCCGATGCGCTCAAAAAGCGCCGGATACCGTGCTTTACTCAGTTTGACGCGGACTTCTTTTCCGCTCCGGAGATAAGTCTGATGCTCAATCTTCTGCGAGTGATTGACAACCCGAAGCAGGACGTTGCGCTGCTTAGTGTGCTGATGTCCGCTTTGTTTGGCTTCACGCCCGATGACTGCGCAAAAATACGCGCGGAAAACCGCGATGGAAACATCTATTCCTGTCTACTTTGCGCATCTTTGAAGAAAGACAAAAAGAGCACGGATTTCCTTCAGAAAATCACTGATTTCCGGAGAATGGCAGTGAGCATGAATATTGGAGACTTTATCCGCACCGTCTATGACGAAACGGGAATTGACGCCGCTGTCCGCTGCTCAAAGGGCAATGCGGCAAAAAAAGAAAACCTCATGCTTTTGCTTGATTACGCTGATATCTATGAAAAATCCGGCTATTCCTCGCTTTCCGGCTTTGTCCGCTTTGTTGACCGGCTAGACCGTGCAAAGGGTGACCTGCCCGGAGCGGTCGGCGTTTCGGCTGACGCTGATGTTGTGAGGATAATGACGATACACAAATCAAAGGGGCTTGAGTTTCCCGTCTGCATTCTTGCAGGCTGCGGAACGCTTTTCAACCGCCGTGATGAAATTAAAAACGCCGTCATAAGCTCCGGAAACGGTCTTGGTCTCATCCGCCGCGATGAGGCCACCCTTGCCCAGTATCCAACGGTATGCCACAAAGCGGTGAAATACTCGCTGCGAGCTGACACCGTTAGCGAGGAAATGCGCGTTCTTTATGTTGCAATGACAAGAGCGAAGGAGAGGCTTATCATGGTCTGCGCGGTGAAAAACGCGGAAAAGGCTGCTGTGAAGTGCGTTGCAAACATCAACACCGGGCGGAAAAAAATCACACCCTTTGCCTCCTCAATGGCAACCGGGTACGGAGACTGGCTGCTGACAGCGTTCTTGCGCCACGAAGATTTCAGGCCGCTGCGTGAAAGCGCCGGACTTTCGGAAAATCTTGTTCTTCCGTCCGATTTCAAAATGAAGCTTGTGATAAAGCGAGGCTATGAGGGTGAGGCTATTCCGGAAAAAGAGCCTCCGAAGGCAAGGGTTGACTTTGCACTTTTGAAAGAGCTTGAGGAGCGCTTTTCATGGCGATATAAATTTGAAAAGCTCTCGTTTGTTGTCAGCAAGCGCGCCGCGTCCGAGGTTGACAAAAATTTTGTTGACCGCGAATACTTTGCCTCTTCAAGACCCGCATTCCTTTCCGGCGGACTGACAGGAGCGCAAAAGGGAATTGCCACCCACTCATTCATGCAGTTTGCAAATTACGAATGTGCAAAGAGCAACCTTGAAAGCGAGATAAACGCTGTTTTTGAGCGCGGATTTCTCACACAAGAGGAAAAGAATGCCGTTGACAGAAAGCAGCTCAAGCGCTTTTTTGAAAGCAGCCTCTGCGCGCGCATTCTTAAAAGTCCGCTCATTATGCGTGAAAAAAAGTTCATGATAAATGTTCCGATATCTGAAATTTATCCGGAGCTTTCGGAGTTTGAAAACGAGAGTGTCATGATTCAGGGTATTGCCGACTGCGCATTTCTTGAAAACGGAGAGCTTGTTGTTCTTGATTACAAAACCGACAGACTTGAAACAAAGCAGCAGTTTTGCGAAAAATATGAAAATCAGGTCAGAACATACAAAAAAGCGCTTGAGCTTTGCACCGGATATAAGGTTCGGGAAACTCTGCTTTACTCATTCTTCCTTTCCTGTGAAATAAAAATTGAGGCGGAGAACAAATAATCCGAGGGCTGATTAATCTGTAATGACGAGACTTGATTTTTAAATGAATTTGAGCTATTATTATGTTATATTTATAGATTGATTAAGTGACCACTGGTTAATTGACGGAGGCTGAGAAGTGAGTTTTTGCAGCATGAATGATAATGGTTTTTTAAATGAATGCGGCATTGAAAAAGCTGACGATTCTTTTAGAAAGTTTTGCAAAATGAATAGAAGAAAGCCCACAACGATTGAACTTTTTGCAGGCGCCGGAGGCCTGGCACTTGGAATTGAAAAGGCCGGTTTTGAAACGGTAGGATTGGTTGAAATTGATAAAGATGCCGCTGAAACTTTAAAAATCAATCGCCCTGAATGGCGTGTGATAAATGAAGATATCGCCAACATTTCCTGCCTTGATTTGAAAGAATATTTTGGTTTAAAAAGCGGGGAACTCGATTTGCTGTCCGGCGGTGCGCCGTGCCAAAGTTTTTCTTATGCTGGAAAAAGACTGGGGCTTGATGACGCAAGAGGAACTTTGTTTTATCATTATGCAATTTTTTTGGAACAGCTTCAGCCAAAAATGTTTTTGTTTGAAAACGTGAAAGGCCTTCTTACTCATGATGGGGGACGTACATATCAAACAATAACGAATATTTTTGAAAACACCGGTTACACAGTTAAGAAAAAAGTGCTCAACGCATGGAATTATGGCGTGGCGCAAAAAAGGGAACGGTTGTTCACAATCGGAATCAGAACTGATATTGCGGACAAGGTTGACTTCAACTTCCCTGAACCGCATAAGTATAAGCCTGTTCTCAGAGATGTTCTTCTTAATTGCCCAAAGAGTGAGGGAACAGTGTATTCTGATTACAAAAGGAAAATTTTTGAACTTGTTCCTCCGGGAGGGTACTGGCGCGATATTCCTGAAGAAGTTGCGAGAGAATACATGAAAAGCTGCTGGTATATGGGAGGCGGCAGAACCGGTATTTTAAGACGGCTTAGTCTTGATGAACCTTCATTGACAGTTCTTACGTCTCCGAGCCAAAAACAAACGGAACGCTGCCATCCTTTGGAGGCCAGACCTTTCACTGTCAGAGAAAATGCCCGTTGCCAGTCTTTTCCGGATGATTGGCGGTTTTGCGGAAGCGTGATGTCTCAATATAAGCAGGTTGGGAACGCTGTTCCGGTTGAGCTTGCGTTTGATGTTGGAAGGAAAATTAAAGAAGCATTGGAGAAATTGTGATGTGGAATTTGGACTTTATTTCAGAAGAAGATTTTACAAAACATGTCCGAAATACAATAGAAAAGTATGGGGAAAAACTGATATCGTTTGATTTGAAACGGTTCAACAAAAATATAATTGACCCTGTAAAGTTGATTTTTGATAAGACGGTTTATCGCTTGACATGGAATGAAATAGTCAGCAATGAAATTTTCAGACAGAGAGACAAGTCCAACAATAATGATATAGGCTATTTTCATCAACGTATATTCAAGTATGTTAAAAACTGTCATGTTCCGGAAAACGGAAAAGACGGTGGCTGGGACGTAATCTATAAGAATTCGGACGGCATTGAAATCCCGGAATCCGGAATTGTTCACACAGTTTATGTTGAGATGAAAAACAAACACAACACAATGAATTCTGCTTCATCCGGAAAAACATTTATCAAAATGCAAAATCAGCTTCTCAACGATGACGATTGTGCCTGTTTTCTTGTTGAAGCCATTGCACAAAGGTCACAGAATGTAAAATGGGAGACAACGGTCGATAATAAAAAAGTCGGTCATAAGCTTATACGCCGAGTCAGTCTGGATAAGTTCTATGAAATGGTGACAGGAGAGCAGGACGCGTTTTACAATATCTGTATGGTTCTGCCGGAAGTTATCAAAAAAGTGGTTGATGAGCTTGGCGATACCGTTGTGCCAAATGACACGGTGATTAGTGAACTCAGAAAAATCGGGGAAAAGCAAACCGGAAAAGATGATGATTTTGCTGTTGCAATGGCAATATATATGTTGGGCTTTGGAAGCTATAGCGGATTTAATCAACACTTAAACAAATAATCCACCCGAGTTCAAATTTTTTCGGAAAAAATGTTGATTTTTAAAATAATGTGTGCTACAATACTGCGGTATCTTAATGGAGACATGAAATATCGTCTTTTCTATCATGAAAGAGGTGACACAGAATGAAAGAGGGACTTCATCCCAAATATGAACAGACAACCGTAAAGTGCGCTTGCGGCGCAACTATCGAAACCGGTTCAACCAAAAAGGATCTTCGTGTTGATATCTGCTCAAACTGCCATCCGTATTTCACCGGTAAGCAGAAGCTTGTTGACACCGGCGGACGTGTTGACAGGTTCAACAAGCGTTTCAATCTTGCAAAGAACAAATAATTTTGCAAAATCAAATGAATTTAAGACGGCACAGAAATTGTTCCGTCTTTTTTTCTGTTGAATGAAGAAAGGGGTGCATTGTTTAATGTCAGAAAGCTATAAAACCCTTGAAAAAAGCTCGTCTGATGAATTCATCGTCAAAAAGTCGCGCTTTATCGGCTATGCCGCTCCGGTTGCAACGAATGACGAGGCGGTGGCTTTCATTAATGCGGTTAAAGCAAAGCACCGCGATGCAACCCATAATGTTTATGCATACTGCCTGCGCGAGGGTCAGATTCGCCGATACAGCGATGACGGCGAGCCGCAGGGCACGGCCGGGATGCCGATGCTGAGCGTTCTTCTCAACGAGGGCTTGACCGACTGCGTTGTTGTTGGAACAAGATATTTCGGCGGAATACTTCTCGGCGCGAGCGGCCTTGTCCGCGCATATACGGCAACGGCAAAAGCCGGCATTGAAAGCGCCGAAATAATCACAATGGCGAGCTGCAAAATTGCCGAAATTTCATGTGACTATAATTTTTACGGTAGACTTCAAACGATTGTTTCCTCTTTCGGAGTGCTCATTCTTGACTCGAACTTTTCTGACTGCGTTCGTCTGACTCTGCAAATACCCTCGGAGATTTTTGAAAAATTTGACGCTGAAGTTTTTGACAAAAGCTTCGGAAAGGTCAGATGCTTTGTCACGGACGAAAAATTTTCAAAAATTCAGTGAAAAAAGAGGGGGAAACAAGAAAAAAAGAGTATATATATTTCAGAAACACTCAGAAAGACTAAAAATCTGCGGGAGGGTAATATGGACGAAATCAGACTGCGTACCCTTGAAAACGAAAGGAAAAATCTTTCGCGCTTTGCCTGCCTTTGTGCGGATACAAAGGGAAGGGAACGTCCGGAGGAGGAATGCGCCGTCCGGACCGCCTTCCAGCGCGACCGCGACCGGATTGTTCATTGCAGTGCGTTCCGCCGCCTTAAACACAAAACCCAGGTTTTTCTTTCACCTGACAGCGACCATTACCGGACACGCCTGACCCACACGCTCGAGGTATCTCAGATTGCGCGTACCATTGCAATGGGGCTTTCTCTCAATGAAAACCTCACTGAGGCGATTGCTCTTGGACATGACCTCGGTCACACGCCGTTTGGCCACGCCGGAGAAAGGGCGCTCAATGCTGTGATGGAAAACGGCTTCCGCCATTACGAGCAAAGTCTGCGCGTTGTTGACGTTATTGAAAACGATGGAAAGGGGCTTAATCTCACCTATGAGGTGCGCGACGGCATTGTTTGCCACACACGCGGAAAAGAGGCTGACACCCTTGAGGGCAGAATCGTTAAGCTTGCAGACAGAATTGCATATATCAACCACGATATTGACGATGCGGAGCGCGGCGGCGTTTTGACCGAGGAAAGCATTCCGCCGGACGTTCGGCGTATCCTCGGAAACAGCAAGAGCGAGCGCATTAACACGCTTGTTCTTTCCGCAATCCGCAACACACAGGACGAAATTCGCCTTGAACCCGGTGTTCAGGCGGCGTTTGACATCCTTCATGAATTTATGTTTGACCGCGTATACACAAATCCGGTTTGCAAAAGCGAGGAGAGCAAGGCCGTTTCAATGATTCAGCAGCTTTTTTCTTTCTTTTGCGACCGGCCGGATGAACTTCCAAACGAGTATATCTCCATTGCATGGCGCGAGGGAACTCAGCGCGCGGTCTGCGATTACATTGCCGGAATGACGGACGGCTACGCGATTAAAACTTTTCAAAAATACTTCATTCCCTCGGCGTGGGAAAGATAAAAACAGATTTAAACGGGGGTGAGAGACATGAGGATAAGCGATGATTTTTTAAATGAGCTTCATATGCGGTGCGACATTGAGGATGTTGTTTCCGGCTATGTCCAGCTCAAAAAACGCGGAAAAAACCTTGTTGGTCTCTGCCCGTTTCATAACGAAAAAACGCCCTCCTTCACCGTGTATCCGGAAAACGGGAGCTTTTATTGCTTCGGCTGCGGTGCAGGGGGAGAGGTTGTGAGCTTCATCAGACGTGCGGAAAACCTTGATTTTGTTGAGGCTGTGCGCTTCCTTTGTGACAGAGTCGGAATGACGATGCCATCGGACGGTTTTGACGATTCCCTTGCGCAAAAGCGCAGGAGAATTTATGAAATGAACCGCGAGGCGGCAAAGTTCTTTCATGAATGCCTCCTTTCCGATGAGGGGAAAACCGCTCTTCAATATTATCTCAACCGCGGATACACAAAAAAAACAATCACTCGCTTCGGGCTCGGCTATGCGCCGGACGAATGGCGTGCGCTGCTCTTTCATCTGCGTGAAAAGGGCTATTCCTATGAGGATGCCTATGAAGCAAACCTTGCAAGAAAGAGCGAAAAGGACGGAAAAACCTCGTTTTTTGACAATTTCCGCAATCGCGTTATCGTTCCGATAATCGATGCAAGGGGGAATGTTGTTGCCTTTGGCGGCCGCGTTCTTGACAACAGCAAGCCGAAATATATCAATACTGCGGACACCCCGGTATACAAAAAAAGTCTCGGCGTTTTCGGATTGAATTTTGCAAAGAATTCAAAAGAAAAATCGCTGATTCTTGTTGAGGGATATATGGACGCCATTGCGCTCCACCAGGCCGGGTTCACAAACTCAATCGCCTGCCTCGGAACGGCTCTCACGGGTGAGATGGCGCATCTCCTTTCGCGCTATGCCGATGAAATCCTGCTTGCCTATGACAACGATGAGGCCGGACAAACTGCCACCGAGCGAGCAATGAAGGTCTTCTCTTCAATCGGAATGAAAACCCGCGTTATCCGCCTGAGCGGCGGAAAGGATCCGGATGAAATTTTGAAAAAATTCGGCGCGGAAAAAATCCGCAGCCTCATTGACGGGGCGGAAAATGAGATTGAGTTCAAGCTCCTCAAAGCGCGTGACGGTCTTGACCTTGAGTCCTCAGACGGAAAGGTGAAGTATCTCACCCTTGCCGCCGATATTTTAAGCGGCGAAAAAAACTCCATTGCCGTTGATGTCTATTCCTCGCGCCTTGCCGAGGAGCTGGGTGTTGAAAAAACGGCGATAAACGCAAGAATCAATCAGTTGAAAAAGCAGAAGGCATATTCCTCACAAAGGAAAAAATATGAGGAAATTCAACGCGACTCGCTTTCAAAAATGATCAAGCTGCGCATAAGCACCAACACAAGCGTCAAGTCGGTTCGGGCTCAGGAGCGGATAATTACCCTGATTTTTGAAAACCCTGACTTTTACCGCGCTGTGAAGGAAAGACTTTCGGAAAACTTTTTTTCCGTTCCCGTTCTTGAAAGAATTTATAAGGCTGTTTCGCAAAGAATAGAGGAGAATGCAAGCCTTGACCTTACGGCGCTTTGCTCGTCTCTTTCAACCGAGGAGATGAGCGAGTTTGTTCGCCTTTCAAAGCAGAGCGAGCGCTTTTCCGGAACAAAGAAGGAGCTGCTTGACTGCATTGACGTTGTTGAAAACGAAAAGGAAAAGGAAAAAGCGCAGACGCTTGATGTCTCGTCAATGAACAATGAGGACTATGCGGCGCTTTTCAAAAAGAAAAAGAAATAAATTTTTAAGCAATTCAATTCAAATAAATCACCGCGCACCAAGCGTTGCAAAACGAAAGGAAGTTATCATTATGGAAAACCTCGAAAAAAAAGCAATGGTCAAAGCCCTCATTGACAAGGGTATTGCCAACGGAAAGCTCAACTCAACCGATATTGACACCGTTCTCGTTGAAGCGGATATCGACATTGAGGATATGGAAAAGCTTTACTCAACGCTTGAAAACCACGGGATTGAAATTGTTGATGATTTCGGCGATGAAATGCTTGACAACATTTCAATGGACATTGACATTCCGAAGGGCTATGACAACGCACCCATTCAGACAGACAGCAAAAACGCCGTCATTGATGACCCGGTCAAGGTCTATCTCAAGGATATCGGCCGCGTTCCGCTCCTCACTCCGGAGGAGGAAATTGACCTTGCAATCCGCATTGCGGACAACGACCAGGAGGCGAAGGACAGGCTCACAAAGGCGAACCTGCGCCTTGTTGTCAGCATTGCAAAAAGATATGTCGGCCGCGGAATGATGTTCCTTGACCTCATTCAGGAGGGCAACCTCGGCCTCATTAAGGCGGTTGACAAGTTTGATTACACAAAGGGCTTCAAGTTTTCAACCTATGCAACGTGGTGGATAAGGCAGGCCATCACAAGAGCCATTGCCGACCAGGGAAGAACAATCCGCATTCCCGTTCACATGGTTGAAACCATCAACAAGGTCAAAAAGACAAGTAATATGCTTCTTCACCGCGACGGAAAGGACCCCTCTCCGGAGGATATTGCCGCTGAGCTTTCAATGCCGATTGACAAGGTGCGTGACATTCTGAGAATTTCTCAGGAGCCGGTATCGCTCGAAACGCCGATTGGCGAGGAGGAGGACAGCCACCTTGGAGATTTCATTCCGGACGAGGACGCACTCTCTCCGGCCGATGCGGCGGCAATGACCTTCCTCAAAACAAAGGTCAATGAGGTTCTTTCAACGCTGACTCCGCGTGAGGCGGAGGTTCTGCGTCTGCGTTTCGGCCTCAAGGACGGAACGCCGCAAACCCTTGAGGAGGTTGGAAAGGCGTTCAATGTTACCCGTGAGCGCATCCGCCAGATTGAGGCAAAGGCACTGAGAAAGCTCCGTCACCCCAGCAGAAGCAAGCACCTCAAGGATTTATAATATCTTTCTCCGGTGAACTGAAGAAAAATATGAATTTTCTGTTGACTTTTTGTTCCGGGATTATTATAATGAAACCAAGGTAAACCTTGATTAACTAAGAATCTATGTTCTGCAAAGGAGGAGCATAATATGAAAAAAGCATTATCATTACTGCTGGCCGTTATCCTTGTCTTTTCGGCCTTCACTTGTTCTTTTGCCGTTTTTGCCGAGGAATATGAAATGAAAGATTGCTCGTGTTCAAACTGCACAAGAATTCCGAACAGCTGCAAGTGCTGCGCATATTGCCCGTATATTGACAAAACCGTTCTTCTTGCTTGCGCAAAGGATGAAAGCGGAAACTTCAAGGGCAGCTTCTGCTGCAGTGAATGCTCCGGAATATGGCCGTGCAACTGCCATTGCGGCTGTGAAGCTTGTGAAAACAAGAGCCAGGAACCCGATCCCGATCCGGAACCCATCATTCCCGAGCCTCAGAGAAAGGCTTATGTTGAAGCTTTCCAGAACGCAATCAAAAAGGTTGCCGCTGTTTTTGACAAAATTTTCAACGCAATCTTTGAGTTCCTCAGAATTGACGACCTTATCAAAAAATAATTGCAAATTTTAACCGGGCGGCTGGAAGGCCGCCCGGTTTATTTTGGATAAGAGATAAAAGATAATAAATAATAGATAACAGATATTTTTTCACCATCTAATATATAACTTGACAATTTTCGATAAAAATGCTAAAATAAACCAAAGGCTCTGCACCGGCCGAGCAATCGGCATTGCGGTAAGGCGGCTACCCTCTGTGAAGTTTTATCAAACTTTCAATAGGAGGGAACAATTTTTTATTATTCGTTACCCTCCGGAAAGGAGGGTTGCCCATGGAATATTTTGCCATGCTTGCACTTATTCTCGTGCTCATGACTGGCTACATAATCGTAGTCTCGAAAGCAAGTGACCATGACGACAGAAACAATAAAAAATAACCGCCCATAGCTTCAATATAGCGGTTATTTTTTAACTGTCTACTTTGAGGGCACCGCTTAATGCAGAGCCTTTTTACACTTATATTATACACGGCCGCTTGAAGTTTGTCAAGCGGTTTTTTGTTTCAACAATGTACGGGGCTGTAAAGTCGTCAATGATAGGGGACACTATTACTCAAAAAAATATGATGTCATTAAAAATTGCTTTCGGAA
>DJPI01000041.1 GCA_002438505.1 Ruminococcaceae bacterium UBA6416
ACAAGGCAGCCGGGGCACGGTACCTGTACCCCTGCGGTATACAGTGCAGGTAGGCAGCACACCGCCCGGTTAAGCCCCCAAAGGGGGGGCAGCCGGGCAGGGGCACCCCCTTTGCGGTATACAGTGCAGGTAGGCAGTACACCGCCCGGCAGCGCCCCACAAGGCAGCCGGGGCACGTTGTCTGCCCCTTTGCGGTACAAACTGTAAACCGCCCGGAAAACAGCCCACAAAACATCAGCCGCGAAGCACCACACAATCCATGAGGAGGTGTAAAAATGAATAAAGCAGTAGCTTTAACAGTGCTCGAAGTTCCGAGCAAAGCAAGATCACCCACGGAGCTTGAAAAGATATTTATGTAATTTTATCTTATTTTTGCTAAATACTTACGGTATAATGCTGTATAGTAATTCTAAGGAGATGAATGTATGGAAAATATGGAGTTCGATTTTGATCTCGAAATCGGAAATTATAATGAAGAATCCATAAGAGAAACTGATGAAGCATTCGGCGAATTCTTGAGGGAAGAACTGAATGACGGCAAAACGCACATCAGTATTATTAATCCGATCAGGCTTAAAGAAGTTCGCTATGTTTCTGAATTAATTAAAAAAGCCGTAGAAAAAAACGGCGCAAAAGTTATTTGTGATATTGATATTAAGGCACCGCTCAGCATAGGATATGTGAGCATCACCGGGAAGAATATCAGGTTCTCAAAACCTCAATATTTCGAGGCGGCGGCAAAGATCGCAAGTAATGTTGAGATTTATCCAAAAACAGACGGAACAATTCAAGTCAATTTTACTTTTCACAATGTAACGGTAGAAATCGATGAGGAGGATGATGACGAATGATTAACACATTTAATGTTTTATCCGAGGTACTTAATGAAGCAAGCAAACAATTTGGCAGAACGTGGACGGTTTCCCAAAACAGACTTGATGTTTTGAAACAGTACTGTGCCGCTATTGATTTGTTGTGCAAAGAAGTCGATGCGTCTGCATTGGAAACAAGCGTAGATGATATCAAAATGACAATTTCAATTAAAGTACAGTGCCCGGAAGTTGTGATAAAGACTCAGGAAAACCTATTTTATATGCTTATGTCAAGAACCGTAAGAACCGATTTCTCACAGGTTGACGGGGATTTGCTTATCGACTTTGTCTTTCCGAGCATCTGGGAGCATATCTAAGAGGCTATTTCATGAACGATAAACGGTGCAGCAAAATCAAACTGCTGCACCGCAGAAAATTAATGAGTGATTTTTAAGTGCGAAAGCATAAAACTCATACTTTCTCGGAAGTAAAACGCCGCTATAACCCAAAAGCTTATGGAGCTGTCAGCGTTCAGCTTCCCAAGAATCTTGTTGCACGTTTCAAAGAAAAAAATGCAAAACCGAGGAAATTTCACAAGCGCAGGTTGTCAAAAAAGCAATCGAAACTTTTTTAGCCGAATAAGCGTTTCCGCCGCGTGTTAATCTCACGGCGGCTTTGCGTCAATGCTTGAGTTTTCTGCTCATATATTTAACGAGGCGCCTTTTAAACAGGCGTCTTGTTTATAATCTCTTCCGGCATTGCGGCAAAATAAAATTCCCGGCAAAGTCCGAAACAAACTCGCCGGGAAATGTGAAGGGTGGATGTGGTCAAAATCAGTCTGTTTATCGCAAAGGCCATAAGCCTTCACGTTATGAAAGGACGCCCTTTGCGCTGCAGGTCAGCGTAACGGAATCAGTAACCGTCTTGGTAACAACACCGAGAGTATATCTCTTAACGGTAAAGTTAACTATTGCCTTGTTACTGCTCTTTGAGGCTGTTGCACTTGTTACTTTCCACGCACTGTTATAAACCTTCGTTGAAACCGTGGACTTCGTGCAGGTTGCGCTTGAACCGGTGTAAGTAAAAGTACCGTTAACTGTTATAACCCAGCGGAGATCTCCGTCTGAGGTATGATATTCATAGTCCTTTGAACCGGTTTTTGTTTTTGTTGCTCTTGTTGCGCTTGTTTCATCACTTTCATGAAGTTTGACAACAATATATGAGCCGTCTGCAAACACTTGAGTTGCAGAGGCTGTTTTGGTTTCGTCAGTATCAACCGCAAAAACTGCGATATTGGCTGCCGAAAGAATCATTATTGCTGCCAAAAGGACAGACAATATTTTTTTCAATTTTATTCCTCCGTAATTTCATAAACACCACCGCTTGAAGTGATGTTTTCATAAACTTTCTCAACAGCATATCCCTTGCTGTCTTGATGTGATTCCCAAAGTACAAAGCCATAAGACACTGCTATAATTGCAAGCAGCGCCGCCAGTGAAACAGCTATGACCTTTTTGATGTTGATTCTCTTTTTGATCTCACCCACATCGGCATCGCAAATCATTTCCTTTGCAATGGCCGACGGTTCACCAAAACGAGCGCAGAGCTCGTTATAAGTGACATTTGAATTTTCCGCGCACGCCTCCTCGACACCCGTGGTGACACTATTCAGAAAGCTTGCTTTCTGCTTGCCGGAGCCAACGAGAGCGTTTTCAACATCTTTTAAATACTTCTTTGTATCTTTATTCATCGTCCTTACTCCTGTCAAGAATCATGGCAACGGCACGAGAAATTTCATCATACTCTTTGAGCAAAGCATTATAACGCTCAACACCGGAGGGATTGATCGTATAATATCTTCTGATTCTCTTTTTGCCAACAAGCTCAGTTCTGCCGGTAATATAGCCCTGCTCTTCCATTTTTGTGAGGATCAGATACAGGGAGCCCTCAAGGAGCGTGAAACGGCCGCCGCTCTTTTTTTCAAGAGTGCGAACGATTCTATAACCGTACATTTCTTCCTGCTGAAGGAGATGGAGAACAAGAAACTCGCTGGTTCCTCTTTTGAAATTATCCTGAATTTGACTCATAACAAAAACCATGCTTTCTATAAAATATTATATCACATATAAAGCGCTTTGTAAACCCAATACGCTAAAATATGTGAAGTTTTTTAACATTTTTGTGTTTGAAAATACGAAAATATTCCTACCCAAACGATAGTATATCACATAATTTTGAAAACGTAAATACCTTTTTACAAAAAAGTTTTAAAATTTTATGAAATATATATAAATCTGCACATTTACACGCGCTCAGATTCAGCCGCCGGTCATCTTCATTTCAATCCACGCTCTGACGGCAGGAAGTGACGCCTCAGACGCCTCAAAGGTTTCAGCCTCATATTCATCATCACTGCGGCAGGAAAAGCTTTTTGTTCCGCGATAGACGGCAGCTTTGATATACTCATTGCCGTCCTCGGTTTTTTCAATGAAAACCGCATAATTAAAAAGGTCATCCGAAAAGCAGCCCTTCGCCGGATCCGTTCCGCATGAACCAAAGTATTTGTTATATGTTCCGCCGATTCTTGAGCCGCCAATCATCCAGTCAAGACGGGGAACGATGATCCTGCTGTCCACTCCGGATTCACCCAACTTCCTTTTTTCATTGTTATTGTATCAGAAACGATTCGATTAGTCAACACTTGTCGGAAGATATTTTTAATATTTATGCAGTTTTTCTTAAATAAATCTTTCCGCAAGAGCCGCTGCTGCCAGTTTGTAACAGCTCCAAACATATGCAGAAGGAACAATAAAAATGCAAAGAAGAAGAAAAGGCAAAAAGCTCCGCCGCAATTTGAGGAAGCTTGCGGCGCTTCCGTCTGACCTTTTGACGCTTGCTTTGATACTCTGAATCATCGTTCCGCCGGTGCAGTAAATATACGCAGCAGGAAAAAGCAGCGCAGAAAAACGTCTGAAAAAAAACACTCCGAGAACAAGAAGCGAAACCGAAAACGCCCACATTACAGAAACGGCGGAAAGCGGCACTTCCTCACTTGCGGCTTTTCCGGTGCAAATGAGCATTACCGCAAACGGCAAGAGGCAAAGCAAAAAAATCAGCATCTTTATTATAAGAAGCAAAGCTTCAAACAGTACCGCTCGAAAAAGCGACACTGCCCTTTTGACCTTTCCGCCCGCAGAAAGAAAAAGGCGAACATTAAAGGCTTTGAACACCAAAATCAAAACCGCAGACAAAAAAGCAGATATGCCGAAAGCCGTGCCCGGTTTCAAAGTTTCAAAGGCAGAAAAGCCCGAACGGACAAACGCAAACGCCGCCGCAAACGGCAAAACCGTCAGCAGCAATTCGGCAAAGAAGGCAAAATACAGCTTCTTTTTCATTAAAAGGAGTCTTGCTCTCGCTTCAAGGCGCAGTTCTTTTTCCACAGTCATCACCGAGCGTATTTTGGGCAGAACTAACCTTGTTTAAACAAAACGGCAAAGAAAATCCCCCTGCGCTGTTTCGCAAGGGAGAAGAAGTATCTAAATTTTAAAAGCCGGATTTCCGGTTGACCGGTGCAACGGCCGTTCTTTGAACGGAAGGAACAAAAAAATTCGCTGCAGCCATCCTTGCAAAATCCATCGGCATTCCGCTTCTGACAACAACCCTGCAAGGATAACGGCTTTTTCCAACCTTCGCAATGATGTTGACGCTTCCGGGAGAAAGCGCTTTAACAATGCCGTTTTTGGTGACCATAGCAATTCTTTTGTCACTTGAGCTCCATTTGACATTCCGCTTTGTTCCGCAAAGCTTCAGCGCAAAGCTCTTTCCAACCGGAACAATCTTCTTAACCGAGGAGATTCTGGGTGCTTCAACGCTGACGCGGCATTTATAAACCTTTTTTCCAACCCTTGTTCTGACCGTGGCGTCTCCGGGTTTAACGCCCTTGATGAGACCTTTCTTGCTGACAGTAACAATGTTTTTATTTCCTGATTTCCACCGCGGCTCCTTTTGTGCGCCGGAGAGCTTAAGTTTATAGGTTTCTCCAACGGAGACGGTGATTTTAGTCTTATTGAGCTTCACCTGAGCAGCAACGGCCGCCGGAGCAAAAAGCGCTGCAGCAACAAGAACGGAAAGAAGCAGAGCAAAAAGCTTTTTGAAAACATTTTTCATTTTTAAACTCCTTTCGGCCTTAATGATATTTTAACTATAGCAATTTTTTGATTGAAAGTCAAGGGGCGGTTGCAAATCATTGACTAATGTACACGGTTGCAAATCATTGACTAATGGACAACAGACCGTAATCGCCTTGTGTATTGACAATCTAACATTCTCGTGCTACAATATCCTCAGGTTTTGTTTGTGGCAAATGGATGCTGCTCCGAATGCAAACTTAATGCAAAATTAACATAAAGCCGCTGATGCGGCTTTTCTAAAGGCAGCTGGTTAGCTATATCTAACTGTGTGATTTGCATATGCCGGTTAGATAAAGCTAACAGCAAAAGGAG
>DJPI01000077.1 GCA_002438505.1 Ruminococcaceae bacterium UBA6416
TTAAAAGCGTCTTTTTATCTCTGCGTTTTGTGTCAATCGACAAAAGTAACCCTGCGGAGCAATGAAACGTAAAAAGAAAGCAAAAGCTTTCAAATAAAAGGAAAGGCAAGAAACCGGGAGCCTAAATTCAGACGCTAGATTTTGCGGAATTTTTTATGCTTGGCAAGAGGTTAGGTTATGGGAGCCTCGAGCGACTCCCGTACATTGTTGCGATAAAAAAACCACTTGACAAAATTCAAGCGGCTGTGTATAATGTACGTGTAAAAGGGGTGCCGCGATAAGCGGTTGCTCCAATGATGATGTTTTATAATAAGAAACACCGCCAACCGGAACTGGGCGGTGCTTCTTACTTTTTATGTAAGATTACTTGTCTTTGCCAAAAATATCGTAGCAAAGAGAGATGACTGCGACCAGCAGACTCAGAATTGCAATCAATTCCAAAAGAGTAACCGGCATTGCCATCACCTCCTCTTTTGAGGAGCAACCGCCTTACCGTTATATCCGGCACCGGAAATATATCAGCATATCTGTCGGAAATTGTCAAGTTGGATATTAGATGGTGGATATTGGATGTTGGACGCTAGATTTTGCGGAGATTTTTTATGCGGTGAAAGGGGTTGGTTCATTGACGCATCAACTCAACCATAATGCACATTACTTCTCAATTTGAAATATTTAACATCCAACATCTAAAAAGGACGCCGCGCGGCGTCCTTTTTTCTCAAACGGTAACGGTCTGAATTTTTTCAAGCATCTCGTCAATTTTTGCCTCATATTGTTCTCTGCCGACAACAAAGCTTGAAGCGTGGTCTGCTCCGTCAACAATCATCATGTCCTTAATGCTGCTTGAGCAGGCGTCAAAGAGAAGATAAACCATAAATGTCGGAACAAACTTGTCCGCGCCGCCGTGAATGAAAAGGAGCGGAACCTTTGCTTTTCCAACAGCCTCAAGGGCGCTGGTGTTGCGGAAATCATAACCGGCTTTTTTGATGTTGATTGAGTTGACGGCCGGAAGGAGGGGCTTTTCCGGAATTTTCATGTCTGAAAGCTTATACGCAAACTCATCCCACGCGCTTGTGTAACCGCAGTCGGCAACAACAAGGCGGACGTTTTCCGGAAGATTTTCGTCTCCGCTCATGAGCATCACGGTTGCGCTGCCCATTGAAACGCCGTGAAGGACGATTGAAATGTCCGAGCCGAAGGTCTTGTTCAAAAATTCAAGCCAGCGGATGGAATCCTTGGCCTCGTAATAACCGAAGCCTATGTACTTTCCGCCGCTTTCGCCTGCGGCGCGGTGGTCAACAAGGAAAACATTGAAGCCGCGTGAGAGGTAGTATTGTGAAATTCCGGAAAATTCACGCCGTCCCTCACTGCGGTAGCCGTGGGAGCAAAAAACAAAATCCTTTGACGGCTTTTCCGGCCTCATGAGATATCCGATAAGCTTTGTTCCGTCATCGGCATTGATTGTGTAGCGCTCATAGCCGTAATCTTCAAGCCACATACGGTTCTTTTCCGCAACAGCGCGCATCTCCGTCATGTCTGCGCCGGAAACAAGGTTTCCAAAGCTTTCCGGAACCGCAAAGCGCCTGTCAACCAGCAGGTTTGAAATAAGGTCACAAATTCCGTAGCCGCCGACGGCAAGTCCGGCCGCCGCAAGAAGTTTTGCCGCTTTTTTCATTGGTATTTCTCCTTTCGTGAGACAGAAATATTTGAATGTATTATACACTTTGTTTTCAAAATAGTCAAATGTTGCCAAAAAATATGCGGTGAAAATTTGAAGCTCACATGGCAATTTCGTACCATCGATTTTAACATCAAGCACTACAGTTATAGGTATTAATTTATTGAAGCTAAATAGTTATTGACTTATATTATATTTTAATGTATTATATATTTGCAGTACACAACAGAGAGAGGGCGATACCGATGGTTAATTAACCGGTCTTGAATAATTTTATGAATTAAATTTCAAAGGAGGACTGACAATGAACGCACTCAAAAGAATAATTTCAAGCCTGCTTGCGGTTTTGATGACCATTTCCGTCATGATAAAGGACGGAAAATCCGGAAAAGTTGAGCTTGTTGTGACGGGTGAAGTCACAACCGAAAGCGAAAAGATTGAGCTTGAAGTTAAAAGCTATAGCCTGAAGAAAATCGACTACGACACAAGGTATACCATTGAGGTCAAAAAAGACGGCGAATGGAAAAAGCTTGAAAGCGCACCGACCGAGGACATTGCCCTTGTTGCCTCACCGATGTTTCTTCAAAGCAGAAATGTTTCCGTTGACATAAGAAATCTTCCGGACGGAAAGCTTGAAGCCGGTGAATATCGTGTTACAAAAATGATAAAAATCGGAACAAAAGGGGAATGGAAGCCATACACGGCGTATTTCACTGTTGCCGAAGCACCGGCGCAGGAGAGCGTGACCGCTGCGGCGGCATAAGGACATAAGAACAGGGGCCGGCTTAGCTGCCGGCTTCTTTTTGTTTTGGCTTTTCACGTTGTGCTGATTGTACGGGTTCGTTCTAGACGCTAGATGCTAGATGC
>DJPI01000007.1 GCA_002438505.1 Ruminococcaceae bacterium UBA6416
TTTTCAATGATTGAAAAGCTCGGCCTCACGCGTGACGGAGCTTGCGTACCCTCAGAGGAGGAAGCACCGGAAAAGAAAGTTTCATTCAAAGAAGAGCGCGACCTTTGCGGCCTTTTGGGTGAATTCAAAAATGCCGGTGAGGCGTTTTTTGTCTGTGAATATGAAAACCACGCCGTTAAAGCCTTTTTCTTTTCAATCGGAAATGAGGTTCGCCTTGTTGAGTCCAACTGCTTTGACTTTGACTTTTTTGTCAAAAGCTTTTTTGAGGGTGAATGGAAAAAATATACCTGCGACAGCAAGCTGCTTTACCGCTATGCAAAGAGCATTGGCGCAAAGCTTTCCGGCCTTGCTTTTGACTCAACTCTCGCCGGTTATATTCTCAACCCCTCGGCTAACAGCTATGAAATTCTGCGCCTTGCAGACACTCTCGGCGTTTCCGTTCCGTCCGTTGACTGCCCGGAAAACCTCAAAAAATGCGTTCAAAGCGTCGCAGCGCTCAAAGGCGTCTTTGAAAAAAGCGCAGCCGAAATCAAAGAAAACAACCAGGAATACCTGCTTTATGAAATTGAGCAGCCGCTTGCAAAGGTTCTTGCCTCAATGGAAGACACGGGCTTTCTTGTTGACAGGGACGAAATTGCCCGCTATGGAAAAGAGATTGAAAAGAAGATCAATGAGCTGAGCGAAAAAATCTTCTCCCTTGTCGGCTTTGAGTTCAACCTCAATTCTCCGAAGCAGCTTGGAGAGGCTCTGTTTGAAAAAATGGGAATTCCTGCAAAGAAAAAGACAAAGAGCGGATATTCAACAAGCGCCGAGGTGCTTGAGTCGCTCTCATATGACTACCCGGTTGTTGCGGACATTTTGAACTACCGGATGCTTGCAAAGCTCAAGTCCACATACTGCGATGGACTGCTCAAACAGATTGACGCGGACGGAAGAATCCGCTCAACGCTCAATCAGACCGAAACAAGAACAGGCCGAATTTCCTCCCTTGAGCCGAACCTCCAGAATATCCCCGTGCGATACAAAGAAGGAAGAGAAATACGCCGCTTCTTCACCGCCGGAGAAGGCCGTGTACTTGTTGACGCAGACTATTCTCAAATTGAGCTGCGCGTTCTTGCCGCGATTGCGGATGATGAGACGATGATTTCCGCCTTTGAAAACGGAGATGATATTCACACCATAACCGCCTCTCAGGTTTTCAATATGCCTCTCTCAATGGTGACACCACTGATGCGCAGCAGAGCAAAGGCCGTCAATTTCGGCATCGTTTACGGAATCGGCGCTTTCTCGCTTGCAAAAGACATCGGCGTAACGGTCAAAGAGGCAAGCTCATACATCAAAGGCTATCTCCACCATTACAGCGGCATTGACCGCTATATGAAGCAGGTTGCGGAAAAAGCGCGCGAGGACGGCTTTGCCCAAACGCTTTTTCACCGCCGCAGATATCTTCCGGAGCTCACCGCCGCGAACAAAACTCTCCAGGCCTTCGGTGAAAGGGTTGCGCGCAATATGCCCGTTCAGGGAACGGCGGCGGACATCATCAAAATTGCAATGGTCAAGGTTTTTGAAAGCCTTTCAGAAAAAACAAAAAGCGCAAAGCTCATCATGCAGGTACACGATGAGTTGATTGTTGAATGTGATGAGGCGGAAAAGGAAACCGTCTGCGCCCTTTTGAAAGAGGAAATGGAGAATGCCTGCAAAATGCGCGTCAAGCTCCTTGCCGAGGTTCACACCGGAAAAACATGGTATGACGCAAAGGGCTGACAGACGCAGAGCGCATAAAAGCTCAAAATAATTTTTGACCTTCATAAAAATAAAGACTATATCTCAAAAGCATCAGACTTTGAATGGAAAATGTGAGATATAGTCTTTTAAATTTTTGTTTTGCTCTTCGGTCTGCAATGAATGCGGCGGCACCCTTTCACAAAACACCAAAGCTCATTAATTTTTATGCGGCGCGTCCTGCCCTTTTGGTTCGTCTTTGCGCGTTCGGCGCACATGAAGCCGCCGTGCAGGGAAGCTTCCGAACCGTTGCGCTTTTGCGGCGAGACTTTTTGAAAAACGCACGCTTAATTTTCTGCTCAAAAGCGATAAGCTTTTCTTCAAAAATTATTCCGAGAACCGCAAGAACAACAAGCGGAATATAAACCGAAAAGAACATGACCGGTGATGTAAACATAAGATATACCCTCCTGAATTATTAATGGATTCAAAAAGTCTGTCCGAACATTCGTTCTTGTTTTTCTATGTCTTGATTATAGCAGAAAAAACAGATTTGTCAACACAAATGTTCACTTATTTTTATTTTTGAGTCCGCCTTTTTGGACTTTGCCCGAATTTTCCTCAATTTTTTTCAATCTTACAGCCCATTGTTCCAATTCGGCCTTTTCCGTCTTTTTTGAGCGGTTGGTGCTTCTGTCAAAAACAGAGCCCATATTTTGTGAATTATTACGGAAAGAATATTTAACCAAAGCAGTGAAAAGAAAAGAAAAATATGATAAAATAATCTTTGTAATATATTGCATTATATGCAACCGGAGGTATTGTTATGGCTGTTAAAAAAGAATTTTATTTTCCGTCCGTTTCCGGCCTTGCGGATATCCACGCCTGCTCATTCTTTCCCGAGGATAAGGAAAGCGTGAAGGCTGTTATCCAAATCGCTCACGGAATGGCGGAACACCTTGAAAGATATGAAAAGTTTGCGTCCGTTCTTTGCGATAACGGCTTTGCCGTCTATATCAATGACCATCTCGGCCACGGAAAGAGCGTTAAAAATGATGACGAGCTCGGATATTTCGGCGAAAAGGACGGCTGGAAGAACTTTATCGGCGACTGCCATATGCTTATGCAGATTGCAAAGAAGGAGAACCCCGGAAAGCCGTATATCTTTTTCGGCCACTCAATGGGCTCGTTCGTTTCGCGCTCATTCACCAAAAAATATGCAAAAGAGCTTGCCGGTGCCGTTTTCTGCGGAACCTCCGGTCCCAACCCGGGCGCCAAGGTAGGCATTGTCCTTGCCAAAGCTGTTGGAAAAATGAAAGGCTCCCATTATCGCAGCAAAATGATCGACAACATCGCTTTCGGAACATACAATAAGAGAACCGAGGGAAGGACTCCCTTTGACTGGCTTTCAAGAGACAATGAGGAGGTTGACAAGTACATTGCAGACAAATACTGCGGCTTCCTTTTCACCGCTTACGGCTTCAGAGATATGTTCTCTCTGCTTGACTCCGTATCAACAAAGAAATGGGCTGAGGAATATTCAAAGACTCTCCCGGTTCTCATGATTTCCGGCGCTCAGGATCCTGTCGGAAACTACGGAAAAGGTGTTGAGCAGGTTTACAATATGCTCAAAAACGCAGGTAAGACCAATGTTACGCTTCACCTTTATGGCGGCGCAAGGCATGAGATTCTCAACGAAAGCGAGTGCTTTGACACAGTTTGCAAGGATGTTATCGACTGGGCAAACGGCATTATAAATTGATAGGTGTTAATAACAACAAAAAAAGCAGCGGGGTTGTCCTTTTCGGCAGCCCCGTTTTTGTTCTGATAAAGCCCAAAACGCCAATTAAAAAATATAAATTCAGTTTTTCTGTAGCTTTTTTATTATAATTGTAAGTAAATAGACGGAGGTGAAAAACTTGGACGATGAAAAAATAATCGAGCTGTTTTTTGAAAGGTCGGAAAAAGCAATCGCCGAAACGGACAGGAAATACGGCCGCCTGCTGCGGAAAATCTCCGGAAACATTCTGAGCAGCAGCCGCGATGTTGAAGAATGCGTCAATGATTCATATCTCGGCGCATGGAACGCAATTCCGCCAGCGAGACCCGCCCCTTTCAGGGCATACCTTTGCAAAATTGTCCGCAATATTTCTCTGCGCCGGTACTTCAACAACACAAAAGCACTGCGAAACAGCGTTTTTGAAACAACGCTTGATGAAATTGCTCAGCTTATCCCGGATAAAAACACGGTTGAAAAGGAATTTGAAACAAAGCAGCTTGTTCTTTTCATTGAAGCGTTTCTTGATTCACTTGAAAAAGAGAACCGCATAATCTTCATGCTGCGCTATGCTTTTTGCAGCAGCTACAAGGATATTGCAAAGAAAGTCGGTCTCAGCGAAAAGAACGTCTCCATCCGGCTTGCGAGGCTAAGAAAGCAGATGAAAAACTATCTGGAAAGCGAGGCATTGTTATGAACAAAAAGAATTTTTTTGAAGCTATGGGTGAGCTTGATGAAAAATACTATGAGGAAACCATTGGATTCAAAAAAGGCAAAAAGCCGTCCGGAATCAAGGCACTTGCTGCCGCAGCAGCGTGTCTGTGCGTTGTGATTGCGGCTGCGGTTTTGACTCCTCAGGTTAAAAATCCGACTGCAAAGCCAACAGCAACCGCAGAAGAAAGCATCTCTCGGCAATCAGAACAGAGCACAATACAATGCACAACACAGCACACGCAGGAAAGTAAGGCGCAAAACACGGAACAAAGCTCCGTGCCCCGGTCAAGCGAAAGCACTGCCTACGAAAGCTCAATCACCTCGGCCGTTACCTCTCAGGCCAACCATGGCAATGTTTCAATGGGTGTTGCGCAAACAGTCAGAATAAACGGAGGAACCTACTTTGTCTGCGGAGAAGGAGAGGTTGAAATACTGAAGAAGTGCTCACTTCCGGAAAAGCTTGACTCTTCCCTTGCCGGAAAGCGCATTTCCTATCTCAAGTATAACGAAAGCACTTCTCAATATATTCAGACGGAAAACGGAAACGGTGAGCTTTTTGAATATGCCCAGCAGCCGAACACCAATGTTTATATTGTTCGGCTCGGAGAAAAATATTACGCCGCAATTCTCCATGACGAAAACGGATATCACGGCCTTCAAAAGTCAAAATGATAACGGTCTTGAGATTCTTAAGCATTGTTAAAAACTTTAAACTTTTTTACTATTTGCCGAAAGGACTTGACCTTTCGGCGTTTTTTTGCTATCCTATTACTTGATATATTATGTACTCTTATGTCGAAAATTATATAAATTTTGGGTTATTCAGAATCAAGGAGGAAATGAGATGACTAAATCAAAAACAACCGTCATCGCCCTTGTGGCTCTTATTGTTGTTTGCGCCGGTTCGTTCCTCGGCGTCAGAGCGCTCAACAAAAACACCAAGGTTCAGCAGCCCGTCACCATCATAACTCAGGCGACAACAACTACCGTTCCCACAACAACAGAACCCACAACCGCGCCGACCGCAACAGCCCAGCCGAGTACCCTTCCGACCAACGCTCTTGCCGTTTCAGACAAGGCGAGCGAAAGCACCTCAAACCTTTTCACAACCTTTGCCCAGAGCACAACGGCTCCGACCACCGCAGCAACCACAACCACCAAACCGACAACGACCTCCGCCGTTCCGACAACAAAGGAGCTCACCGGAAACGAAACGCCGGAGGAGCTCATCAATTCTGCAGCGGTTTTTTCAAAGGGCTTCCTCGGCTATAAATATGACCCGGAAGAGAATGTTTATTTCACAAACAACGACCCGTGGCAGCGCAACTTCGGCTTCAATGAGCTTTATGACGTTGGTGCCTCGTTCATCATCTTTTATTATGACACAATGCGCTGCAAGTTCAACTATGCCAACAAGGACTGGATGATCCAGTTCTGGAAGGGTCAGTACGGCTTTGTTTTCATCGGCGCTGAAATTGGCGTTTATAACAAGCCGACAAGCCGGAAGGTTGAGCATTATGACTGCGCTTCCGATGAAGATGCGCTCAAGATGTCCATGACCTGCTACCGCAAGGGTAAGGAAATTTTCTCAAGGCAATATGCAACCTATTGGTGGTGCACAGGCTTTGTTCCCGGAAAGCTTGACAAGTTCTCCGACCGCTCCGAGCTCAAGGTTCAGGCAAGAATCACTCTCAAGGACGCAAGAATGCTCCTCTCCTTCTGCGGCGCTCTTGAAGAAAACGGACTCAAACTCAACAAAAATTATACAACTGACGGTCTTGATGTTTTCGTAACTTGGTAATTTCGCCGATTTATTAAGAATATTTTAAGATTCTATTGAAATTCAGGCCTACATATTGTATAATTGACGGGAAGTTTTTCAACAATCTGTATATTTTCAGCGAAAGCTGTTGATATAAATATTCAGAAAGGATTTGATTGTCATGAAAAAGTTTTTAGGCGTTATGGTTGCAGTTGTTCTTTGCATCTGCTCAATCGTGCCCGCAATGGCTGCTGACACAGGCTCCGTTAAGGATCTCCTCGGCGGTGTTGACCTCGGCGGTCTCAGCGACGGCGACGCAGGCCAGATTCTCGAAAAGCTTGATCTCGACTCACTCAAGGGTCTTGTTGCAGGCGCAGGTTCTTCAACCGGCGATTCTTCGGCTTCCGGCGGC
The DNA here is from genome assembly GCA_002438505.1 of Ruminococcaceae bacterium UBA6416. Classification (GTDB taxonomy): domain Bacteria; phylum Bacillota; class Clostridia; order Oscillospirales; family Acutalibacteraceae; genus UBA6857. The sequence goes on from DJPI01000007.1 coordinate 6,388, forward strand.
ATCGGCGACGTTCTTTCAAGCCTTTCGGGAATGATTGACCCGAGTGCTTTCAGCGCTATTTCTGATGCATTCAGCGGCATTCTCGGCGGTTCGGGCAGCGGCTCAAGCCTTGACATTTCCTCGCTTATGGACACCATCTCCGGTGCATTCTCAGGCGCAGGATTTGACATCGGCTCGCTCACCGAAGGCTTTGATCTCGGCTCGTTCGATTTTTCAAGCATTCTCGGCGGCCTCGGCGGCGGAGAGAAGGGCGATTCATCAAGCAGCGGCTCCGGAAGCGGCGCAATGGACACCATGTCAGGAATCATGGATTCCCTCATGAGCGGCCTTTCAGGTCTCGGCATTGATACCTCGGCCATCGAAGGACTCCTTGATAATGACATCGTTAACTTCTTTGCCAACATGTACATTGGCCTTGGCCAGATCGGTGACAAGAAGGACGATACCACTACAACCAACAAAGCCGAAACAACGACAAAGCCTGCCGCTGTTACAACAAAGACTCCGAAAACCGGCGATACCTCAACTGTTTTCGTAGCTCTCGGCGTTCTCAGCGTTGCAGCTGCTGCGGCATTCGTTTGCCTCAAGAAGAAAAAGGACTAATCTCCCTTTTCGTTAACTTTTTTAAAAAAGCTAATTAAAAGCCTCCGGTGTCATGCATGACACCGGAGGTTCGTTTATATTTTGGGTTTTCATTTGACAGCATCGCCGTATTCACGTTTCATGGCTTCAACGGAAACAACCCACTGCTTTCCGAATTTGCAAACATCAACACCGTTAATAAGCTTTCCGTATGAAATTGCTTTGCGCAATGTGCTTTCATTCAATGCCCACAACTCAGTTGCATCACTAAATGCCATGAGTCCGTCAAATGGTGTTTTTACTATCGTTCCGTTTTCCCAAAGTTCATCGCAAGACAAATCCAAGTCATCATTCCAGATAACACCGTAACCGCCAACATCAACCGAAACATAATTGAACTCCTCCGGATTATCCTGTAATTGTCTGAAAGCAGGAAGCTTTTCAAACAACGGCTTCATATCATATGTTTTGGTAACTCCCTCGCTGAACTGGACGTTCAACCTGAACCCGGAAATTGGAACAACGCTTTTAATTTTATGAAACATATTAATTTCCATTCCCTTTCCGGCCACAAAAAATAATGTAACTTAACAGTCGCCTTAAACTCACACCGTGCTGTAGCCGGACAAGGCATGATGGTGATTTTGGCAACATTATATCACGATACCGTGATTGTGTCAATGCTATTTTTATTCCTTTTCTTATTCCTTCTCTTATTCCGGCAAAACCAATGAGATATTTTCCTTGCGGACACTAACTATTACAAACGGTTTTTGTTTTGTAATAAATTCTTGAGAATTTTTTATTGTCTTTTTAATCTGTTTCTTATACAATAGTAATCCGTTGGGTTTTAAACCGGCATTACGTTATTTTGACAGTTTATACACAGTTTCGCCCCAAAACTACAGTCTTGTTATTTTATAATATTTATGTATAATGGAGTTGTTTCAATTCAGAGTGCGCTGCTGCCGCAGCACGGGAATGATTAAACAATACACGGAGTGATTAAATGAATCTTTCTCAGCTTCTCCTTGCAGGAAAATATACCGAGCTTACCTCATATTTTTCAAATCAGTATCTTTATTTCTTCCTGCCAATCAGCATTATCGGCTATTGCTTTATGCCGCAGAAAGCAAAGAAATATTACCTGCTTGCCGCAAGCATGGCGTTTTACTGGCTCATTAGCGGAAAGCTCATTCTTTTTTTGCTGATAACCGTAATGTCGGTTCACCACTTCGCCCTCTGGCTTGACCGGATGCGCGCAAAAAAGGACAGTGCAATCAAAGAATGTGAAAAAGAAGAACGCAAGCAGATTAAAAAAGCGTTCCAAAAAAAGAGCGGAGCCGTCCTTGCCTTTGCCGCCGTTGTTCATATCGGTGCACTGTTGGTGATTAAATACTCCCCGTTTTTCACGGAGAACGTCAACAGCCTTTTGAAGCTCTTTCACTCTCAAACGGTTCTTGAAATTCCGAGATTTATTATGCCGATAGGCATCTCGTTTTTCACCCTGCAGGCGGTTTCATATCTTGTTGACGTCTATCGCGGTGTGAGCAAAGCGGACGATAACATTTTCCGCGTTGCGCTTTTCATGTCATTTTTTCCGCAGATTGTTGAAGGCCCCATATGCCGCTATGAGCAGACCGCGCCGCAGCTTTGGAGTGTCAAAAAGATTGACTATCAGAATTTCACTCTCGGCATTACGCGCGTCCTTTACGGATACATGAAAAAGCTTGTTGTTGCAGACAGGCTCAACCCCCTCATTCAAGAGGTTTTTGATAATTACGATAAATATGACGGCGGAATTATTGCCCTTGCGGCGGTTTTTTATACCGTTCAGCTTTACATGGACTTTTCCGGAACAATGGATGCCGTTATCGGAACGGCGCAGGTTTTCGGCGTCAAGCTTCCGGAAAATTTTCAGCGCCCCTTCTTTTCAAAAACAATTTCAGAGTTCTGGCAGCGCTGGCACATTACGCTCGGAACATGGTTCAAGGATTACATCTTCTATCCCGTAACAATGTCAAAGCCGATGAAAAGCCTGACCTCCTCCGCGCGGAAAAAGCTCGGAAATCACTTCGGTCCGCTCGTTGCAGGCTCGGTGGCACTGTTCTGCGTCTGGTTTTCAAACGGCCTTTGGCACGGCGCGGCTTGGAGCTACATCTTTTTCGGAATGTATCACTTTCTGCTGATTCTTTGCGGAAACATTGTCTCCCCTGCCGTTAAGACGGTGAACTCAAAGCTTCACATCTCGCCGGAAAAGCTCCCATACCGCCTTGTTCAAATTCTGCGCACCTACGTTTTTGTTGTTATCGGTGAGCTGTTCTTCCGGGCAAACGGGCTGCGCGCCGGCCTTGCAATGTTCAAAAGGCTCTTTTCAAAGATGAAATTCACCGCGCTGACCCCCGAGGTGCTCAAGCCGCTCGGCATTGACATCAAGGATATTGCCATTGTTCTTGTTGTTATTCTTATCGTTTTCATAATCAGCATTCTGAACGAAAAAGGCGTTCCCGTTGGCGAAAGGGTGAACAACCTGAAGCTTCCCGTCCGTTGGGTCATTCTTTTCCTGCTCATTATGTTTATTGTCATCTTCGGCGCATACGGTCCGGGCTACATCCCCGTTGATCCGATTTATGCCGAGTTTTAAGGAGGTGCGGCAATGAAAGCAATTTCAAAAGTTCTTCTCCGTCTCACGGCGTTTGCGCTCATTCTTCTTGTTCTCCTTTTTGGCGCATCCGTTCTTTTTCAGCCGAAAAGCAACACCAAGGACGCCGGAATGCTTGACTCTGCAGCCAACGGAATTCTCGGCGAGCCGCAAAACACCATTGACGTCCTCATCATTGGTGACAGTGAGGCATACAGCGCCTTTGTTCCGCTCAAAATTTGGAACGATTACGGCTTCACGCCGTATGTCTGCGCAACAAGCGCGCAGATTCTCTGCTATTCCTATGAATTCCTTCAGAAAACATTTGAAACCCAGCAGCCGCGAGTTGTTCTTCTTGAAACGAACGCAATCTACCGTGCTTTTTCCGATTCCGATATTCTCAGCCAAAAGCTTGCAACGGTCATGAGCGTTTTCCGCTATCACAACCGTTGGAAAACCCTGAGCCTGCGTGACTGGTCGTTTGGCGTTGACCTTTCAAACACTGAAATCAACAAAGGCTATATCTATAGCAATGCCGTTGGTTCCGTTGACACAAAAAACTATATGAAACCGAGTAAGGTTCATGAAGGCTTCCCGAAGAAGAACGGGACATATGTTGAAAAAATCAACAAGCTCTGTGAACAAAACGGAGCAAAGCTTGTTCTTGTCAGCTCTCCGAGCGTCAAGAACTGGAATATGCGGCGCCACAACGCCGTTGCCGAGCTTTCAAAGAAAATCGGCTGTGATTATATCGACATGAACACCCTGAGGAAAGAGATTCCGATAGATTGGAAAACCGACACCAAGGACAAGGGCGACCACCTGAACTATACCGGCGCACTCAAGGCAAGCACCTATCTCGGAGAATACTTTGACTCGCTCGGAATTTTCCGCGATAAGCGGAACGACCCTGCGTATTCACAATGGAACAGCGCCGTTAAGGATTTTTCCGAAAGCACAGGAAAAAGTCTGTAAATTTTTTCAAACACCGGCCGGGCGTTTTTAAGCCCGGCCGAAACTTTTGCCTTGCACCTTCATTAATTTCATGGTATATTTAAAGTGTCAATTCAATTACCGCCTTAAACATTTTAAGCCTCAGAGAGGAGAACTTTATGAAATACCACCTTGCAATAGACATTGGCGCGTCCGGCGGACGGCACATAATCGGATATCTTAAAAACGGCATTATTGAAACAGAGGAAATTTATCGTTTTGAAAACTCAATAGAAAAGTTTGGCGGCAGTCTTGTTTGGAACACTGAGCGCCTTTTTTCCGAGGTTATGAACGGACTTCGCGCCTGCCGCGAAAAAGGCATGATTCCCGAAACGGTTGCCATTGACACCTGGGGCGTTGACTATGTTCTTCTTGACAAAGACAAAAATGAGCTTTTTCCTGCTTTCTGCTACCGCGATGGGAGAACGGAAAAAGCAATTCCGGAAACGGAAAAGCTCATTTCCTTTGAAGAGCTTTACTCAAAAACCGGAATTGCAAAGCAGAGCTTTAACACAGTCTATCAGCTTTACAGCGACAAAACGAGCGGAAGGCTTGAAAAAGCGCACCACATTTTGATGATGTCGGCCTATCTTTCCTTCCGCCTCACCGGAGAAATTCTTAATGAATACACAATCTGTTCAACAACGGCAATGGTCTCACCGGAAACAAAAACATGGGACAATGAACTCCTTTGTGCGCTCGGCTTTGAAAAAGAAATGCTCGGAAAAATTCTCCCACCGGGTACAGCTGTTGGCTCATTCAAAAAGGAAATTGAAAAAGAGCTCGGCTTTTCCTCAACCGTTGTTTTCTGTCCCTCTCATGACACGGCCTCGGCCGTTGCCGCCTGTCCGCTTGAAAAGGACGCCGTTTTCGTTTCCTCCGGAACATGGAGCATAATAGGAACCGAAAGCGAAAAAGCCTTCCTTTCGGCCGAGGCGCGCGAGCCGGGCTTTTCAAACGAGGGCGGAATTGACTTCCGCTTCCGCTTCCTTAAAAACTACATGGGAATGTGGCTTTTGCAAAGCATCAGGAAAGACCTTAATAAAGCTTTCTCCTATGATGAAATGATGCTTCTTGCCCAAAAGAGCAAGAGCCATGAGCTGATTGACGTTAACGCACCTCAGCTTGTTGCGCCGGAAAGCATGATTGAGGCGGTGAAGGCTCTTGCAAAAAAGCCTGATATGCCGCTTGAGGACGTACTTTCAAGCGTTTATCACTCGCTTGCAGCATCATATTCCGCAGCGGTCAAGGAAATTGAAAGAGTCTCCGGAAAAACGATCACGGCAATTCACATTGTCGGCGGCGGAAGCAAGGACAGCTTTCTCAACAGATTGACTCATGAGTACACCGGAAAGCCGGTTTTTGCCGGTCCGACAGAGTCAACGGCAACAGGCAACCTCATCTCACAGTTCATTTTTTCAAAAGAATTCAAAAATCTTGATGAAGCGCGGGAAAATGTCAAAAAGTCCTTCAACATCAGGAAAGTCTGAATTTGAAAAATATCAAGTGTATCCGCCCCTCTCCGGGCAAAAAGCTTGAATTAATTCCTGCATTATGATATAATTTTTAGGTTATGCACCGAACAACAAAGGAAGTGTTTTTCAAGAATGATCAGTACAAACAATGTCACGCTACAATATGGCTCAAGGGAGCTTTTCAAAAGCGTTTCAATTAATTTTACCAAGGGCAACTGTTACGGCCTCATCGGCGCCAACGGCGCAGGAAAATCAACCTTTCTTAAAATCCTCTCTGGTGAGATTGAGCCGAACAAGGGCTATGTCAGCATCACTCCGGGCGAGCGTCTTTCCGTTCTCAAGCAGGATCACTACGCCTATGATGATTATGATGTTATACGCACCGTTCTCATGGGCAACGCAAAGCTTGTTGAAATTATGGACGCAAAGGAAGAGCTTTACTCCAAAGAGGACTTCACCGAGGAGGACGGACTGAGAATCAGCGAGCTTGAAGAGGAGTTTGCGGAAATGGACGGCTGGAGCGCGGAGAGCGATGCCGAAATTCTTCTTAACGCCCTCGGAATCCATAACGAATTCCACTATAAGCTCATGCGTGAGCTGACCGGAGACCAGAAGGTCAAGGTTCTCCTTGCTCAAGCGCTGTTCGGCAATCCGGACGTTCTTCTTTTGGACGAGCCGACGAATCATCTCGATGTTGCGGCAATCAACTGGCTTGAAGAGTTTTTGATGAACTTTGAAAACACGGTTATCGTTGTCAGCCACGACAGACATTTCCTCAACAAGGTCTGCACACACATTGCGGACGTTGACTTCGGAAAAATCACGCTCTATGTCGGAAACTACGACTTCTGGTATGAATACACCCAGATGGCTCAGCGTCAGCTGCGCGAGCAAAACAAAAAGAACGAGGCAAAAGTTAAAGAGCTTCAGGAATTTATTGCCCGCTTTTCCGCCAACGCCTCAAAGTCAAAGCAGGCAACAAGCCGCAAAAAGCTTCTTGAATCAATCGTTATTGAGGATATGCCCGTTTCTTCAAGGCGCTTTCCGTTCATTGAATTCAAACCGGAGCGTGAAATCGGAAACGATATGCTCTTGGTTGAGCACCTTTCAAAAACCGTTGACGGGCGCAAGGTTCTTAATGACGTCACCTTCACAATCAGGCCGAACGAAAAGGTTGCCTTTGTCGGAACGGACGGCGTTGCAAAAACAACCTTCTTCAAAATCATCACCGGTGAGCTTGAACCGGACGAGGGCTCCTTCAAATGGGGCGTTACCACCTCCCAGGCATATTTCCCAGCGGACAACTCTGCGTTCTTTGACGGTGTTGAAGACTCGCTCATTGACTGGGTGCGCAGATATTCCGACCTTCAGTTTGAAAGCGATGTCCGCGGCTGGCTCGGACGGCTGATGTTCTCCGGCGAGGAGGCAACAAAAAAAGCAAAGGTTCTCTCCGGCGGCGAAAGAGTCCGCTGTATGCTCTGCAAAATGATGCTCTCCGGCGCAAATGTCCTTGTTCTTGATGAGCCGACAAACCACCTTGACCTTGAGTCAATCACCTCACTCAACAATGCCCTCATCAAGTTCAAAGGCTCAATCCTTTTCACCTCTCATGACCATCAGTTTGTTCAAACCGTTGCAGACAGAATCATTGAATTCCGCCCGGACGGCGTTTATGACAAAAAGGAAACCTATGACGAGTATCTTGAAAACAATGAGATGCTGGTCACCAAATAACCGCCGACCAACCGGATAACACCGTTTTTTCCAGCATAAAGAAGGTATCATTATGATTGACCCCAAGCTGCGCGCACTGAGAGACAAGGCAATGAAGCTCCCCCTCTCTCCCGGCGTGTATATAATGAAAAACAAAAGCGGAAAAATTATATATATCGGAAAAGCCAAGGCTCTCAAAAACCGCGTCAGCCAGTATTTCGGTTCACAGACCAACCACGCAACCAAGGTTCGCAAAATGGTTGAAAATGTTGCAGACTTTGATTACATCCTCACCGACAGCGAGTTTGAAGCGCTTGTTCTTGAATGCAGCCTCATTAAGCAGAATATGCCAAAGTATAACATTCTGCTAAAGGATGACAAGGGCTACAGCTATATCAAAATCAAGCCGAATCCGTGGGGAAACATCTATGCCTGCTTCCGCAAGGATGACAAAAGCGCCGAATATATCGGCCCCTATACGGGGAATTTTTCCGTCACCCAGGCCGTTGAACAGGCAAAGGAAATTTTTAAGCTTCCAACCTGTTCAAAGGTTTTTCCGCGTGACATCAAAAAAAGCCGCCCGTGTTTGAACTACTTTATCTCTCGTTGCAGCGCCCCTTGCGCCGGAAAAATCAGTCAAAAAGAATATGAGCAAAGCGTTGAGGAAGCAATCGCCTTCATCAAGGGCGGCAGCAAAAGCTCCGTTAAAGAGCTTCAAAAGCAGATGGAGGAGGCCGCGGAAAACCTTGACTTTGAAAAAGCGGCAAAGCTGCGCGACCGGATAAGAGCCGTTGAGCGCATTGCCGGAAAACAAAAGGTTGTTCTTGAAAACAAAGCGCCGTGGGACGTTTTTGCCGTTGCACAAAGCGCAGACAAGGCCTGCCTTGCCGTTTTGAACTTTCAAAACGGGCTGCTCACCTCGTCCGAGCATTTTATCTTTGATTCCTCGGATGACCTTCCGGAGGAACGCCACTCGCTCATCCTCTCCTACTATTCGATGAACCGCCCCATACCTTCAAAAATTCTTGTTGACGGAGAAACGGCGAACAAAGAGCTTCTTGAACGCTTTCTTGAGGAAAGACGCGGAAAGAAAGTTGAAATCACTGTTCCGCAGAGGGGCGAGGGCGTCAAAACCGTTCAAATGTGCCTTTCAAACGCATCTCAGAAGCTCGGAGAATTTCTTGGACGAAAGGGTGAAGAAACCGCCGTATTGGATGAAATGGCAAAAATGCTTGATTTGCCCGTTGTTCCGGAGTATATCGAATCCTATGATATTTCACACACTGCAGGAGCGGACAATGTTGCCGGAATGATTGTTTTCAAAAACGCACGGCCATATAAACGCGCTTACAGACGTTTTTCAATCAAGGGCTTCAGCGGTCAGGACGATTACGGCTCAATGCGCGAGGTAATAAGCCGCCGCTTTAACCGCTATGAAGAGGAAAAGGAAACCGGCGAGGGCTTTGGAAAGCTCCCTGACCTCATTCTCCTTGACGGCGGCGTGGGGCAGGTCAACGCGGTCAGACCGATTATTGAAGCGTTTGGGCTTGACATTCCCGTCCTCGGAATGGTTAAGGACAACAAGCACAAAACGCGCGCCATTACAAAGGACGGGCGCGAAATTGAAATTCGTGACGGCAGACGGGTATTCACCCTCATCTCCTCAATTCAGGAGGAGGTTCACCGCTTCGCAATCACATATCACAAAGAAAAGCACACGCGCTCCGCGCTTGAAACAAAGCTCACCTCCATTGAGGGTATCGGCAAAAAGAAGGCGGAAATGCTCATGAAAACCTTCAAGTCGCTTTCAAAAATCAAGGCCGCAACAAAAGAGGAGCTTGAGGCGGTTCGCGGAATTTCAAAAAAAGACGCAGAAAACATCAAAAGCTTCTTTTCCGAATGACGGAAAGGAAGCTTTTGACTGTTCTTAATTTAAAACAAACAAGAGAAACATGATCAGTTTTTCTTGGAAGCGTTTTTGAACAAATTCGCAACTTCTTGAATCTGCTCAACAAAAGCCTGGACATTCTCAATCTTTTTTAAGACGTCCATAAGCTTCTGAATGACATCGAACAAATTACTGAAATCCATCATCTTACTCCTTTCTCTTGATTTTAAACGCTCTTTGTGTTATCATACAACCTGTCAGATAACAACTATATTGTACAGTTTCTTGAAAAGCGAGTCAATAATCACTTTTTTAAAACTTGCTCGCTATCAAACAGTTTTGCTTGTTTTTGTACGTTTTGTTAAAAATAGTTTGAAGGGGTGCAGCAATGAATAACAAAAAAGAAGACAGAAGAGTTCGTCACACAAAAGAGCGCCTTCGCAATGCATTGGTTGAATTGCTCAAAACCGAAAAGATAAACAAGCTTACAGTAACCAAAGTTTGTGCCAAGGCGGATGTGAACCGCGGAACATTTTATACTTATTTCAACGATGTATATGACCTTTTGGAGTACACTGAAAACGAAAAATTTGAAAAGATTGTTAACCTTTACAATGTTTCAGGGAAAAACGAAACGCGAAAAATCTATGCTGATATTTTCCGAGGAATCGAAAACCATATTGACATAACGCGGGCATTGTTTGGAGAAAACATTGAAGGCCGCTATCTTAAAAAAATCGTTGACCGCCTTCATGATGTTCAAATTGAAAAGTGGAACAAGGAATTTCCAAAGCTTAGCTCTCAAGCTCTTGAAATTATGTATAATTATGTTGTAATGGGAACAATCAGCGCTGTTACAAATTGGATACATAATGACAATAGGATGTCTCCGGAAAAGCTTGCTGATTTTCTTGTTGAGCTCAATCAAAGCTGTCACGCAGCGGCAAAAAATGAAGAAAGAAGAGAAATGTCTGCGGTTCGCAAGTGCTAAAATGCCTGTTAAAAATTCATATTGATGCTTTTGCCTCCGGTCAAGCGGTTTCGGCTTAACTTCTCTCATTTCAAAGACAGCGATATCCTCTTATTTATTGGCAGCTAAAACGGCAACACTTCTTTTCCGAATGACGGAAAGGAAGCTTTTTCTTGACGCAAAAACAAAAATGTGTTACTCTTTAACCGAGAAAAATGTTTAAGGAGAAAGCTTATGTTTAAAAAAATTCTTTCGTTCATATCCGCGCTGATTTTGCTTTTGGGCGTTTCACAAAGCACGGCAAAAGAGGTTCTTGTTTCAGACAAACGTGAGCTCGTTTTCACCGAAAAGCCCACAGATTCCTGCCACGCCTCAACCGTTCTTCCGCTTGAAAACGGAAATGTCCTTGCCGCATGGTTCGCCGGAGCAAAAGAAAAGTCAGATGACGTCAACATCCTCACCTGCCTGCGGACGGAAAGCGGCTGGGGAAAGCCCGTGAAAGTTACGGCCGATGAAAACACCGCGCACTGGAATCCGGTTCTTTTTGAAAAGCCGGACGGCACCATTGCGCTTTTTTTCAAAGTTGGAAAAGAGATTGCCTCATGGAAAACCTTTGTTTCCTATTCAAAAGACGGAGAAAGCTGGAGCAAACCCGAAGAGCTTGTTAAAGGCGACACAAGCGGCGGCCGAGGCCCTGTCAAGAACAAGCCGATAACGCTTTCTGACGGAACAATTCTTGCGCCTGCGTCTGATGAAAGCGGAAGAACATGGAAAGCCTTTGTTGACATTTCACATGACAACGGAAAAACATGGGAAAAATCCGATTTCATCAAAGCAAAGCTCGGTGTTCTTGATGTTCCGATGATTCAGCCCTCACTCTGGCAGTCAAAGGACGGCTCGGTTCATATGTTCACAAGGACAAAGGTTGGAAAAATCTATCGCAGCGATTCCTCGGACGGCGGAAAAACATGGTCAGAGGCTTATCCGACAAAAATCGGCAATAACAACAGCGGTCTTGACCTTGACACTGATGAAAGCGGAAGAATTTTCCTTGTCTGCAATCCTCATTCGCTCCTCGGTGTGCGCACTCCCCTTTCGCTCCTTGTTTCCTTTGATGACGGAAAAAGCTTCAAGCGCATAATGAATCTTGAGTTCGGCCTTGGTGAATACTCATACCCGGCAATAGTCATAAAAGGCGACACCGCTCATGTCACTTACACATATGAGCGCGACTATATTATTTATCGTCAGATAAAAATCAAGTAAACGATTGATAAAAAATTAAAGGAACTCATAAAATGCTTTCGGCTTCTCTTGACTTGTTTTCTGCGGCGTATTATAATCATAGAGCTGAATAACCACTGACTAATCGGAAAGAGGAATGGCTGTGCAGGAAACAAAAGTTTGCGCAGGCGGCGCAGTGCTGAGCCTTGCGATGGATCTCGGAAAAAGCATGGTTAAGTGCGGCGCGGAAATGAACCGCGTTGAGGAAACAATTATCCGCGTGTGCTACGCCTATGGAATGAAACGGGTTGAGGTTTTTTCAATCATTTCAATGATGACCGTCACCGCCTTTGATGAAAACGGAAATGATTACACCCAGTCAAGGCGCATTTACGCCTACTCAAACAACCTCGGCCGGCTTGAACAACTCAATGCCCTTTCAAGGGAGATATGCTCCGACCGTCCCGATGTTGTAGCGGCGCAGGACGAGCTTGAAAAAATCAACAATGCCCAGAAGCGCTTTCGCATTTCCGCCTGCCTTGGAAACGTGCTTGCCGCAGCTGCCTTTGCCGTCTTTTTCGGCGGTTCTTGGCGTGATGCACTTGCAAGCGTTCCAATCGCGGTGATGATATACCTGATGAACTCTTTCATCAAAGCAAAGGGCATGAACAGGCTGTTTTTCACCGCGGTCTGCTCGGCGCTTTCCGGCTTTTTTGCGCTTTTGTTCGTGCGGCTCGGCCTTGCCGATAACGCGGACATGATAATGATCGGCGACATAATGCTCATCATTCCCGGCCTGATGCTCATCAACTCCATCCGCGAAATGCTCTGCGGCGATGTCATGAGCGGCCTTATGCGCTTTCTTGAAACAATGATAATTGCCCTTGCGATCGCCTGCGGCTTTGCTGTTCCGATCCTTCTTTTGAAAGGAGTTTGAAAATGGAACTGAAAGAAGCTTTAATAATTGTTCTTTCCGGCCTTGCCGGCGCCTGCGGCTTTGCTCTTCTTTTCCGGGTGCGCAAAGGCAGGATACTTTGGGCGGCGCTCGGCGGCGGACTTGTCTGCGTTGTTTATGTTATCTGTTTAAAATATTTCAACCATGAGTTCTTTCAAAACCTTTTTCCGGCTCTTTTCGGTGCCGTTTATTCCGAAATTATGGCAAGGGTAACAAAATCTCCGAACACAACATATCTTGCCTGCTCAATCATCCCCATTGTTCCCGGCGGAAAACTGTATTACACAATGTATTACTTCATAGTCGGCGAGATGGGGCTTTTCAATGAGGCGTTGAAAGAGACCGCGCGCATTGCCGCCGGTCTCGCGGTCGGAGTTATTTTGATTTCCGTTTTCGTTCACATCATTAACCACAGGAAATTCAAACAGATATACGATATTGAATAAAAGAAATGAACAAGGCTTGCCGAAAAAACGGCAAGCCTTGTTCGTTATGTATCAGTGTGCCAGGTGAAAGATTTAACCTTATTCAATAGCTTCAAGCTTAGCTTTGAAGTCATCAATTCTGTCTGAAATATCGCCAAGACCCATGCCTTCGGCAATGTTAACAATGAAAGGAAGAGCCTGGTCAATGGTGAACGGCCTTCCAATTTCAAGCATCGGATGTCCGATAGCTTCAGGAGCAAGCTCTTTGAAAAGTTCAAAAGCGTCCTCGTTGTCAAGAATATCACCGATGGTGGTTTCAGCAAATGAATATTTACCCATGATAAATTACCTCCGTAATTAAATTTTAAAATTTTGTTGCTTGAAACTGCAGTTATATTATAGCTTTTCCAGCGCCATAAAGTCAACCTTTTCAAGCGGCGTATGCGGAAGCTCGTTCATAAAAACAACTTCACGCGGAACGGAAAACTTGTCAAGATTGTTTTCGCACGTTTCAATTATTTTTGCCCTCAGTTCATCCTCGTTGCCCTTTTGCTTGAGAGAAACATAAAGTCTGACGAGCGGCTTGCCCTCGCTTTCGCCTCTGACGGCGCAGCTTTCCTTAACAAAGGGAAGAGTGTCCATAAGGTTTTCAATGTCAACGGGATAGACGTTATATCCGGAAATGATGATGAGGCGCTTTTTGCGTCCGGAAAAGAAGAAGAAGCCCTCCTCATCCTTGAAGCCGAGGTCTCCGCTTCTCACCCATGGCGTTCCGTCCTCGTCATAATGAAGTCCGATTCCGAGCTTGCCCGTTCCGTCATAATATCCAGCCATAACGGTTGAACCGGAAATGCAGATTTCTCCAACCTCGCCGTCCGGGAGCGGCTTGCAGTTGTCATCCCAAATTTCCATGCGGATGCCCTCAAGCGGTTTTCCGATTGAACCGTCCTTGTTGACCCAGTTGGTGTTTGTGCAGCAAGCCGCGCAAACCTCGGTCAAGCCGTATCCCTGACGGAGCCTTGCGGAGGTTCCGTTGCGTTCAAGCATTTCATTGAAGTCATGCAGGAACGAGGGCGAAAGGTCATCACCGCCGACAAACATCATTCTTGTGTTTGAAAGGTGAGGTCCATCGAATCCCTTGGCGCGATAAAGCTTTTTGAACATATTCGGAATTCCACCCATTCCGGCAATGCGGTTGTTTTTATAGAGCTTGACAACCAGCTTTGCATCAAAACGCATGAGAGGAATGATTCTTGCGGCGTTGCAAAGCGCCATATGCGCCGCAACGCAAAGGCCGAACGCATGGAAAAACGGAAGAATAATGATTTCCGCTTCCTCACCGGGAACCTGAATTTCATCAATATAGCCCATTTTGTGAACAAGTTCGTTAATGGCCTTGTTTGTGTGCATAATGGTTTTGCTTTTTCCGGTGGTACCGCCGCCGTTGAGAAAAACGGCAATGTCTGAGGCGTTGTTTTTAACGCCGGAAACGCTTTTGCCTTTATATTTCTTCAGCGCAGAGGAATAGCTCTCGCAGTTGTTAAGCTTCGGGAATATCGCCTCAAGGAGGCCCTCGCCGAGCCTTGTTGCGGCCGCTTTGACCGGAGCGGCATAATCGGAATTTCTGCAAAGCAGAACGGGAACACCGAGTTCATTGAGAGTGCCAACCTGGTCTTTGATGAGCAGGTCAAGAACCATAACGCCCTTTGAACGACCCTGTTCAACATATTCCCTGAGCATTTCAGGCGGAAGCAGCGGATGAACAAAGGAAACAATAACGCCGAGCTTGTTGAGCGCATAAAAGCCGACAAGGCTTTCAACATTGGTCGGGCAGAAAATGGTATAAACATCACCGCGCCTGAGGCCGAGTTCATGATAAAAATACGCAGCCAAGGCTTCAACCTCGGCAATAAAGTCCGAGCGTTTAACGCGCTTGTCCATGTGCTGAACGGTATCAAAATCGCCGTACTGCTCAGTTGCCGCGCAGTAAAACTCAAAACAGTTATAATTGCCTGATTCAATCATTTATATCACGTCATTTCTTTTAAGCGTTGCCCGAATATCATCAGCCGATTCTGTGGCCGTCCTTGAGCTTAATTTCCTTGTTGCCGAGGAAAGGAAGAGTGAGAGAGCCGGTCATCGTGTCACCGTCAAAGGTTACGGCGGCGTTCATCATCTTTCCGGGGAGAAGAGTAATTTCGCCCTTGCCATAGATGGTGTTGCCCTCTGCGTGAACGTCATGATACTTGATTTCAACATTTTTGAACTTTTCGGGAAGATGAAATTCAATCTCATATTCTCCGTTGTTGTCGCGAATGTCAACGGTAATCTCACCCTTAAAAACAAGAGTGTTGACCTTTGCCGACCATTTACCAATCCCAACCATTTTTATCTGTCCTTTCAATGGAAATTTTGTGCAACTTTGTTGGTACTATTATATAGTAATGAGACATTATGTCTCAGATATGAACATCACATGAATAATATAAAAAAACTATTCAAAAGAATAAGATGTGATAAAACCGGGCGCCGTTCAGGCAAATACGGCGCCCGCAAAACAAAAGTCAAAAATTATCCGGCCATTTTTTCAAGCGCCATGAAATCAACCTTTTCAAGCGGAGTGTGCGGAAGCTCCTCCATGAAAACAATGTCACGCGGAACGGAGAATTTGTCAAGATTATCCTCGCAGGCTTTGATAATTTTCTCGCGCAGTTCGTCCCGGTCAAGACCCTTGTCCTTATCCTTGAGCGAAACATAAAGTCTGACGAGCGGACGGCCGTCCTTTTCGCCCCTGACGGCGCAGCTCTCTCTGACGAACGGAAGCGTGTCCATAAGGTTTTCAATGTCAACCGGATAGACATTATATCCGGAGATAATGATAAGGCGTTTTTTGCGGCCGGAGAAGAAGAAGAAGCCGTCATCGTCCTGATATCCGAGGTCACCGCTCCTTACCCATGGGGTGCCCTCCTTGTCAAAATAAAGGCCGATATTTCTCTCGCCGGTACCGTCATAGTACCCAGCCATAACGGTTGAGCCGGTGACGCAGATTTCACCAATTTCACCGTTGGGAACACGGTTGCAGTTATCGTCCCAAATTTCCATGCGGATGCCCTCGAACGGTTTTCCGATTGAGCCTTCCTTGTGAACCCAGTTTGTGTTTGCGCAGCAGGGAGCGCAAACCTCGGTCAGGCCGTAGCCCTGTCTGAGTCTTGCGGAGGTTCCGTTGCGTTCAAGCATATCATTGAAATCCTGGAGGAACTTGGGTGAAAGATCATCACCTCCGACAAACATCATTCTTGTGTTTGAAAGGTGGGGGCCGTCAAAGCCCTTTGTGTGATAAAGCTTTTTGAACATATTCGGAATTCCGACAAGGGCAATAATGTTGTTCTTTTTATAGAGCTTAACAACAAGCTTTGCATTGAAGCGCATGAGCGGAATGACACGGCCTGCGTTGCAAAGCGCCATATGGCCGGCAAGGCAAAGTCCGAACGCGTGGAAAAACGGAAGAACAATAATCTCCGCCTCCTCGCCCGGCTCATGAATTTCATCTATGTAGGCGGTCTTATAGGGAACCTCGTTGACGTTTTTATTGGTGAGCATGATTGTTTT
Organism: Ruminococcaceae bacterium UBA6416; assembly: GCA_002438505.1. Taxonomy (GTDB): domain Bacteria; phylum Bacillota; class Clostridia; order Oscillospirales; family Acutalibacteraceae; genus UBA6857. The sequence goes on from DJPI01000007.1 coordinate 22,863, forward strand.
GCTCTTTCCGGTGGTACCGCCGCCGTTGAGATAAACGGCAATGTCTGAGGAATTGTTCTTAACGCCCGGAACTCTTTTGCCTCTGTACTTTTTAATTGCGGCCGAATAGGCAATGCAGTTTTTAAATTTCGGGAAGATGGCTTCCAGAATACCCTCACCTGCGCGGGTTGCAAGCTTTTTAACGGGAGAGGCATAATCGGAATTTCTGCAAAGCAGAACGGGAACACCAAGCTCGTTAAGGGTTTTGACGTGATCTTTTGAAAGCAGGTCAAGAATCATAACGCCTTTTGAATGGGCGGATTCAACATACTCCTTGAGCATTTCCGTTGGCAGAAGAGGATGAACAAAGGAGATTATGACTCCAAGCTTGTTGAGCGCATAAAAGCCGACAAGGCTTTCAACATTGGTCGGGCAAAAGATTGTGTAAACATCCCCGCGTCTGAGGCCGAGCTCACTGTAAAAATAAGCGGCAAGCGACTCAATGTCATCAATAAATTGCGAGCGTTTAACGCGCAAGTCCATATGCTGAACAGCGTCATAATCGCCATACTGTTTTGTTGCTTCAAGATAGAATTCATAACAATTCATATCTCCGGTTTCACACATAGTGTAATTTCCTGAACCGATCATGTTTTCTTCACTCCAAATTTTCTCTGTTTTTTTGCACCGAAAAAGTGATTCTTCTCCAATCACTTTCTTTCCTAGTACCTTTTGATAGTAATAAAAAATAATTAAGAAATATATAAAAAAATATGAACAAATTAACAACTGCTGTGTAATTGACACCTGTTTTTTGACAATTATGTTAAAATGACCATAAGCAGGAAAAAAGATGGGCAAAAGTTGGTGAAATTAAGGAAAAAGCCTTGACAAGCGGCAGATATTTTGATATACTTCCAAAGTCAGCAAAACGACATGGGCCATTAGCTCAGTTGGTTAGAGCAACCGGCTCATAACCGGTCGGTCCGGGGTTCGAGTCCCTGATGGCCCACCAAAATTTAACATTCTTCAATTTTATTGATATAGGGGTATAGCTCAGTTGGTAGAGCAGCGGTCTCCAAAACCGCGTGCCGAGGGTTCGAGCCCTTCTGCCCCTGCCAAAGGAAGCATCGGTTTTCCGGTGCTTTTTCTTTATGCAAAGCATTGAAGCGCCGGGAGTGCGCCTTACGGTGATTGCATATTTTCCTTTCTTTGAAAGTGACGGAGCGCTGCTTATCGAATAAGGACGGGTAAGAACGCTTTCTCCGATATTCAAGCTGACGCTGAGATATCGTCCGGCTCTGAAATATGCGGTGGTGTCGGCGGAAAGAATGAATGTTTTTGCTTCGGCATCTGAATGGTCAATAACCTCTTCAATTGTCATTTTCTGATAATCGGGGTGAAGCCTTTTTGCATTTTCATTAATTTTGAAAACACCGGAAACCGTTTTGGCCGGAGAAACTTTCGGAGAGCCGATGTGTTCAACAAGCTCCTTGTTTTCACGCAGAAGGTCAAAAAATTTCGTCATTTTTTCCCGGCTTCCCGGAACATACTCCTCTGTTTTTTCAATAAAGGCCTGAATGCCCGTTGGAAGAGTAACATCCATTGGGGTTCCGTCACTGTAGGTTGAAATGCACCTGAAGCAGTCATCAACCCTGTTCCACTGCACCTTAACGCCGAATCTGTCCATCAATTTGCGGACATCACCGGGGTTGCTTTCAGGACCCACGCCGCAAAGCTCATGAAGCAACGGTTCAAATTCAAACCTACCCCTGCAAAAGCTTGAAGCGCAGCCTCCGGGCAAGTTATGCTTCTCAATAAGCACTGTCTTTTTTCCTGCTGTTATCAGTTCCAAAGCGGCGGCAAGACCCACGCAGCCGGAGCCGACAACAATGGCATTGTATTTTCTCATAATGCACCTCATTTTTGTTTTTATGGGTTTTGCTGTTCTTATATTTAACTATATTTTGAAAGAATGCCAAGTCTTTTAATGAGAAAAAACAAATTTCATCAGTGTTTTATATGCATTTCCAAACTTTTTGCGTCCTCACCATCCGTATTTAGTTTAAACGCGCAATAAAAAAACAACCGCCCACACCCATTTAAATGTGACGGTTATTTTTAACCCAGACTGAGGGCAGCCGCTTAATGCAGAGCCTTTTTACATTTACATTATATTCACACGCCGCTTGCCGGTCAAGCGGTTTTTTAACTCCTGCGCGGATGCGGTGCGGACATATTTTTTGTTTTAAGGCTTGACAAATTGAAAAAAGTAGTGTATTATACTGACTGTTGTTAGATACACAGACAAGTACTCTGGAGTGCATACAGGCAAGTACTCTAGATGTATAGACGCTGTAAATAAAGGGATTTATGAGGGCATAGCTCAGTTGGTTAGAGTACTTGCTTGACATGCAAGGGGTCGGTGGTTCAAGTCCACTTGTCCTCACCAGTGAAAAGTCTTGAAAACAATGGGTTTTCAAGGCTTTTTCTTTTTTTGCCTGCCGTTCAAAAAGCCGAAAAGGTCAACAAAAGGTCAACAGTTGGTCAACAAAAGCCTGATTTTCGTATGTGTAGAAAGGAAATCATGGCAAGTGTAAAGGTCAACAAAAAGGACGGAAAGATAGTGTCTTTCAAATTCAGGGTGTTTATCGGGCGAGATGAACACGGTCGGCAGCAGTTTAAAACAAAAATTTGGAAGCCAGACAAGGATTACAGCGAAAAAAGATTGCTAAAACTTGCGGAAAACGAGGCAACACTGTGGGAACACGAAATCGTGCAAGGGGTCGGTTCACCGCCAAAAGGAAAAAGAAAAACGCCCTCATACATCAAATTCAGCGACTTTGTAAATAATGAATGGCTGCCTTCTCTTTTAAATGACGAGTGCCGCGTTACGACGTATGAGTTCAGAGTATACCTGTTGCAAACAATGCTGCCTTATTTCGGTGATATTCTCTTGTCTGATATAGATACGCGAAAAGCAAGCGAATATCTTGACTATCTTAAATATGAACGCAAGAACGCACGGGGAAAGTCGCTTTCTCCGCAAACAAGAAAACATCATTATTCAATCTTGAATTTGATTTTTAAATATGCAATTCAAAAGGGGTATATTTCCGAAAACCCTATGGAATTGGTAACGTCTCCAAAACTTAAACGGCACAGAGTTGATGCTTTTTCCAAAAGTGAAACAGAATTGTTTGTTAAAGCCGTTGACGAATTACCGCTTATGCAGCGCACAATTTATTATATTTTGTTGACAACGGGCGTGCGGCGCGGAGAATGTTTTGGGCTTAAATGGGGCGATATTGATTTTAAAAACGGCTTGATGAAAATTAACAGGAGCGTGTCATACACAACCAAAAGCGGCGCAATTGTCGGAGAACCGAAAACCGAAAACGGATACCGCACCATTCCGATAGCAGTAAAAACTCTTGAACTTTTGGAAGAGTACCGACAAGCGGAAACACCCGTCAAAAATGACTACTTTCTTTTTCACAGCGAAGAGTCAAAGGCAGAACCGCGCGATCCGTCCTACATTACAAAGCACATGAAAAAATTGATGATACGCTGCGAATTGCCGAATATGTCACCGCACGATTTGCGGCATACCTGTGCATCTCTTTTGCTGCAGGACGGTGCGGATATAAAAAGCGTTCAAGATATATTGGGACATGCCGATGCGCGTACAACATTAAATTTTTACGCGCGTTCCGACTTGGCGCAAATGAGGGCATCAATAAACAACACTTTCAATTATTGACAAAACCAAAAGAAGAAAGCGAGAGACGGCAATAAACCGCCCCTCGCTATTTTTACAGCGAATTGAGAATATCTTTCACATTGATTTTTTGTACATCAAAGTGCTGCCAATTTTCTTCCTTTGGGATTTGTGTATTTAAAGCGGGTTTGAATTTTCGGATATACTCGCCTTCTTTTTCACCGATTTCATTAAGACGTTCGGTGTGGTTTCGGCTTTTGGCACAGTATAAAACATCAAAACCTATTTTGTGTCCCTTGCGCTGCGCTTCTGCCAAAATACGATATTTCTTTTCGCTTTGTTTTTTTATGCCTACATAATGCTACGAAACACGCCGCAGCATATTAGTGCTTTTTCCTATGTAAACAATTTTCTGATCTATCTTGATGCAATAGATGCCCGCATGTTCATATTTTTCCGCAAAGCCTTTCCGTTTCAGCCAGTTATACATGTTTTCCTCATAATTTGCCATTAGTGTATACCATATCTGTTGAGCGGGCGCAGTTTTTCAGGGGATCTTCTGGCTGTCGGATCTTTAATTGTTATGTATTCGACTTTTGGCTCAAACGGTTTTTTTATTTCTTTACTTTTGGAAGGAAAATCGATATTTATTTTACTATTTATAGTATTATCTATATTATTTATTTCTATATCTTTTGGCGGTATATCTTGTTCGGCTTTTAATATGGGTATGTCGGTTGTCGGATTGTTTTCAAAATTCAATCCGCCTGTCAACATGCTCTTTTTTTCGTTTATTCCGCTGCGCGGTTGAGACTTTTCAAAAAATTCATATTTGTTCCCCGAAGTAGGAACTAAGTAACCTTTGTCAACAAGTATGTGAAATTGATCGTGATATGTTGACCTTGCCATTCCTATTGATGTTCGGAGTGCGGCGGGGGATAATGCAAGCTCATATCCGTCTCTGTTGGCGGCAATGTATAGATACAATCTTAAAGCGTGTGCGCCGAGATCTCTGCTTGCAGCCATCCAATTTTCATTTTTGATACCGAGAAAGTCTGACGTTGCGCGTTCTCTGTGAATAATAACGTTCCTCTAATTTGGAAAAGTATAATTAGGCATATTTTCATTCCTTTCAGTTTTTACCAAGATTTTTAATCATTTTATCCAGTTCCTCAAGCTTTGCCAAGGCATCGGAAGTGTCAAGCTTCAATTCCAAGCGTTCAATTACACGATCGGCAATTTTATCAATCATACGATCCTATTCAACAAAATTCCTGATTGACTGTTGGTGCGCTATGTATCTTTCAAACTCTTTGCTGGGATATTCATTGTATTCATAGAATTTATCTACTATTGTTTTTATGGTAATCACCACCTTTCATTATTATTTGTAAGTTTTTAATTTATCTTACATATATATTATACATTTATTTTTAAGAAAAATCAAAAACGTCCGTTTGCTCTGGACGGTACATATTCAAATACCGTATATGAGGGCGGGGAGTTTTATGGGAAAAAATCAAAATTTTGTAGAATTTTTTCGTAATGCGTGGCAAGCAATGAAAACAACTGCAATTTAATTCATTCGTAATCGTTTCCGTTCGGATTGCTTTGTTTTCGCTGAATTTTTATGAAAATATCGGTGAAACGAGCTGAATTCAATGATACCGCTTGCGTTTTCGGCTGTTTTCGTTGCATTTTATGCGTTTTTGCTTGTTTTCGTACTTTTTAAAGTTTTTTCGCTAAAATGCTTGACAATATATATATATATATATATATATAATGATATGTGCAATTTTACCTCTGGGGTAAGTTTGCACATTTTTTATTTATCAGGAGGTTAAAAAAATGAGAATTATCCTTGACACGGACAAAAAACAATAACCGTTCCGTGGAACTACCAGCAGAAACTTGATGCAATCAACGACATTATTATGGGAGTCAGTGAAGACAAAAGGAAGAAAAAGAGCTTTACGGGCTACATTGATGAAGTTTGGAAATATTGCATCGATAATTCTGACAAATGCGTTGTAACGGGCGAAAAGCCTTTCCGCAAAAAAGAAGATAAAGAATTAAATGGCTAAACGAGTTACACCCGAAGAAATTATTGAAATGCAGCGCCTTTATGCAAAATACGGCAATTATGCCGAAGTAGGAAGGCAGATTGGGCGCAGCGGATCAACAGTCGCAAAGTATGTCAAAATGAAAGGTGTGCCGGAAATAATTAAACGCACTATCAAAGAAATGACTAACAGTTAAAAATCAGGAAGGAAAAATCGATTATGAAAAAGATAATAGCTTTACTTTTGGCGGCATTAATGTGCATTTTAATGTGCGCTTGTTCATCAAAAACAAACGATAATCAAACAACTGACGGAACGGCAAATAACAGTTCTGAACCTGTAAGCAGTACAACAGAAACAACGGAAGCAACAACAGAGACAACCACAGCGGCAAACAAAGAACTTAATTTAGACACCGCCAAAGGCTCAATAAAATATGTTGGACTTGAAAAAGCCAATGAGGGTCTTGTTCTTGTTGATGCAGAAAATGTTGTGCTTGTAAAATTTGATTTTACAAACAAGCAGGATAAAGTGTCACAAAGCCAATCGGTATTTGGTATTCAGTTCTTTCAGAACGGAGTTGAAATAGATGACTCTCTTCCATATAGTTCAAAGGGCGGAGAACAATATGAATTGGCGCATGCGTACTTCTCGGAAGTGTTAAAAGGCGGTACGGTACATTTTGCCTGCATAGTTAAACTTAAAGACAATTCACCGCTCACAATTTTGGTTAAAGACAATGACAATACGGATAATCAAAAAATGATAGAAGTATCTGTTAAAAACGGCGGAAAAGTTGTTGACTCCGATACAACTGCAGCCGAACCTGTTTCATCAACAGAAGCACCGACAACTGCAGTTTCAACAACTAAAAAGGCTAATACGGTTAAAAAGATTAAAATCGGTGATCGTATTAAAACAAAAAATCTTGAATTTACCCTCAACAACATTGAGCTTACTTATGAATTAAAGCCGAAAAACACAAGCAGTTATTACAGATCTTATCCTGCAGAGGACGGCAAGGTATATGTTCATGTTGACGGAACGTATTTCAATAAATCAAAGAAAGATGTTTGCATCAGAGACTTGTTTGTACCATATGCAACATACAACAATGAATATAATTACGGCGGTTTCGCTGTAGTTGATGATGGTGATACAGCATTTACTTGGGTAAACTCATATATTGTTTGCACGCCGCTTGCAGAATGTCATTACCACGGTTTGATTGAGTGTCCTGAAATTGTTGATCAAACAGATGATCCCTTGGTTGTACGCTTTAAAATCGATGGAACAACATATCAGTGCAAGGTAAGATAATAGGTTTTTTCATATCTTTGTGTTAATTAAAAATTATTGTAAAGGATGAGAAAAATGGGAAAAGTTACCAAAAGACTATTGGCATTTATAATGACGATGGTTTTAACAATATCTTTGTTTGTTCCCGTTATTCAGGTATCGGCGGCTTCAATCAGTTTAAGCAAAACAAAGATAGTTATCGTTGTCGGACAAAATTACAAACTTAAGTTAAACGGAACAAAAAAATCACCCACATGGAAAACGTCCAACAAAAAAGTTGTAACCGTAAACCAAAAGGGTGTTGTAACAGGCGTTTCAAAAGGTACTGCAAATGTAACGGCAACTCTTGGAAAGAATGTTTACAAATGTAAGGTTACGGTTGAAGCTCCGAAAATCTCTGCAACAAAGAAAACAATCGGTGTCGGAGACACGTTTACTCTTAAACTTAACGGAACGACAAGAACCGCAAAATGGGCTTCAAGCAATAAAAATGTTGCTATTGTAAATCAAAAAGGCGTTGTAAAAGCTGTTTCAAAAGGTACTGCCAATATAGTTGCAAACATTGGCGGGAAAAAGTATGTTTGCAAGGTTACGGTAACCAAGCCGCGCCTTCTTAGTGTATCAACCAATGAGCTTACCATTACAAATAAAGGAACGATTATTGTTACGTTTAAAGGCAATGGCTCTGTTTATTATGATACAGATGATTATGATATAATAAGTTGTAAATGGGGCGGTTGGGACGGCTATGATACCAAACTGTATGTTACAGCTTTAAAGTATGGAAAAGCAAAAATAACCATCACAAATGATAATAACAATGAAAAATATGTTATAAAAGTCAATGCAAATAAGCCGCATACCCATAAATACGGAGCATGGACAATTACTGTTCCTGCAACAGAGAAAAAAGAAGGAACGAAAGTAAGAAAATGCACGATTTGCGGCAATGTTGAAAAAGCAGCCGTTGTTGCAGGCGAAATGTTTTCAAGACCTCTTTCGGGACAGAGCAACAAGGTCATAAAATTTAAGGAGTATTCTTGGGAACCAGAACGAAAAATTAAAATCAATGTAAAAAATGTTATTACTGGAGAAAACGCAAATAAGCTTGCAAAATCCGAAAACAGTTTCAATGAAGATCCTCAAAATGGCTATACTTGGAAATTTTTTATTATTGATGTTGAGTTTATTTCATCATCAGATGGTTACAGTGATTCGATTTCTGGTTCAGATATAATATGGTCTGATAATATTTATAGCACCGAAGGAGTAAATGTTGGAGTAAAGGACAGAGCTACCTTGGGCGATAAGTATTCGGAATATGATGTTTCAGACGTTGAATTGCATCCTGGCTCAAAGGCAACAATGGTTTATGGAGTACTTGTTCAGGAAAAATATTCAAAGCTCGTGTTGAAAATACCGAACATTACAGGTGCAACATGGGTTTCGTTGAAGGCTCCCGAACTTTCGAGCGATGAAATTTTCGGAAAACCTGCAGAACCTGATAGTCTTGAAAATATTGCTGCTTACGCAATTGCAATTACTAAGGCTAAACTTAAAAACGAATCGACGTTTGAACTTCACAATGTTGTTTATAAGGACAGCTGGTTGGTATACGATTATTATACCGAAGAATTTAAGAGATGTCCTGTTGTAATCATTTGGTATAGTGCCGCTAATGGTTTCGGCGGAATAACCGACGGATATACTTGGGCATGGTACAGTGATGAAATGATGAGCGGTATATCATCTGATCAACCGTATTATAACATAGATCAGTCAAATGGCGGATATGTAGTTGTTGAGATGAGTGACCAAAAACCGAGTACATTTACTGATTATGTTAGTATTTCGGCAATAGACAGAGTAAGTGAAACTATAGGTGAATATCACTATACCGCGCAATGGTTGAGCTTTAGATAATTGATAGCTAACAGAAAGAGCTGTGATGAAAATGTTTTGTCACAGCTCTTTCCTTTCTCTTGGTGTTTCAATAGGGTATACCCCAACGACAATAAAAAGCGACGTATATTTGTGTGTCACATAAGTTGTTACAACTATTTGAAATGTTTCAAAATTAAATCATCACTCTATTGACACATTTCTCCGATTGTGATATAATTAAAACACAATAAAGACGGAGGAAATTATGATATGAAAGTAGGGTATGTGAGATGTTCAACTGTTGAGCAAAACGAAGCGCGGCAATTAAAAATGATGGAAGAACAGGGCGCAGAAAAATTGTTTATCGACAAGGCGAGTGGTAAGAACACGGATCGTACTGCGTTTAAGGAAATGAGGGCGTTTGTCAGAACAGGAGACATTGTAATCGTTGAAAGTATTTCGCGAATTGCAAGGAACACCCGCGACCTGCTCTCTATCGTTTCGGAACTAACCGAAAAAGGTGTTGAGTTTGTCAGCCTTAAAGAAAGCATTGACACCACAACACCACAAGGGAGATTTATGTTAACTGTTTTCGGTGCGCTTGCAGAACTTGAACGCGAAAACATTTTGGAACGCCAGCGCGAAGGTATTGAAATAGCCAAAAGCGAAGGAAAGTACAAAGGTCGCAAACCCGTTGAAGTGGATGAAAAACTTTTTAAGGCGGTTTGCAAAAGATGGCGCAGCGGTGAAATTACCGCAACGGCAGCCATGAAAGAGGTCGGATTAAAGCCGAATACATTCTATCGCAGAGTAAAAGAAATGAACCTTTAAAAGGTCAACAACTTAAGAAAAAATATAAAAAATTATCATAATCGCATACCTAAATCATGGAGAATTGGTTGTTTTCCGCCGTCAGGCGGCTTTGACATGCAAGGGGTCGGTGGTTCAAGTCCACTTGTCCTCACCAGTGAAATGGGGCTGTCGCAAAACGTGAAAACGCATAGCGGCAGTCCTTGTTTTTAAGAAAAAATCAATAAAAAGAAAAACCGTCGTCAGAATTTGACGGCGGAAAGGACAGCGAAGCTGAGGTCGGTGAAAAATCGACCTCTTTTGTTGTATATTCTTTTGAATTTTACGCAGTTAAGCAATCATTTTTTCAAACAAAGACCTTCCGAAACGATTGGAATTGATTCTGTTACAGAGTTTTTCCACATTGTATGCAAAAGCTATGAGGAAAAATTGGGTTTCCGTCTTTGCTTTTCCTTTTGTCAGAAACCGTCTGAACCGAAAATCCTGCTTGATTATGCCAAAGGCTCCCTCTACCTGAATGGAGCGGTTCATTCTGAGTAAAATACCTTCGTCTGTTGTTATCAGTTCCGTAGCTTTTTGGTTTTGTTCGTTCAGCTTGTGTGAAACACGGATTCGTCTGTCATATTTTGAAGTGTGACATTCGTTTCTGTAAGGACAGCCCTCACAGCCTTCACATTGATATACTTTTCTGCTTGTGACATAGCCGTTTTCGGTTGTGTACTTGCTTGTGTAAGAATAACTCAGTCTTTTTTTGTTCGGACAGATATACTCATCTGCTTCTTTGTCATATTCCATGTGCTCGGGTCGGTATTTATCGTTTTTGTATTTCCTTGTTTTGCTGACCTCGTATAGCTGTGGCTTTATGTAGGCGTTCTGTCCGTGCTCCTCCAAATAGGTGAAGTTCTCCTCGCTTGCATACCCGGCATCGGCTATCAAATTTCGGATTTTCCTCTTGCTGTTTGACTGTATTCTTTCCATAAACGGTATCAAGGTTGTTGTGTCCGTGGGATTATGAAACAGCCCAACGCCGACTATGTATTCGCTTTCAACCGCTATCTGTACATTGTAGCCGGGTTTCAGCTGTCCGTTATTCATGTAGTCTTCTTTCATTCGCATAAAGGTGGCATCTTTGTCGGTTTTTGAATAGCTTTTCCTTTTACCTGCGATTGCAAGGCTTTCAAGATACTTATGTCTTTTATCTCCCAACGCCAAAAGAAGTTCAATATCTCTTTGAATCTGTGTTTTTCGTTTTCCTTTTCCGTATACGAATGATATGTTCTGAAAAGAAGCGAGCTGCATCAATTCAGCAAGCAATTCTTCAAATGACAAGTCTTCCCTAAGACAATATTTCAAAGCCGTCCGACGAGTCAGAGCTTCCGTTTTTGTTTCCAGCTTTTTCAGATTCTTCTCAACTGCTTTTGCCCACACGAAAGAATATTTATTTGCATTGGCTTCAATTTTTGTTCCATCAACAAACACGTTTGTATAGGAAACTTCATTCATATCAACAAGCCGTTCTATGAGCTGATAGAACAAATCTTCAATAACCGGAACAAGCTTTTCGTTCTGAAACCTGGCTATCGTACTGTGATCCGGTGCGGTTCGTGCCCTAATATCCACATAAACCGGATATCCGTTTTACAGGCTTCTTCAATCTGTCTTGATGAATACAGTCTTCTCATATATGCGTAAACGAGAAGGATAAACATCGTTGCAGGGTTAAGCTTTCTCCATGCCCGTACATATTCTTTTTCAAGCCTGCTATAATCCAATTTGTCACATATTTCCGTTAATTTGAACACAGGATCGTCTTTCGGGATAATTTTTTCAATTTCTAACGGTAAAACTACTTGATTTCTGCTTCTAAACATAGTA
>DJPI01000062.1:0-2124 GCA_002438505.1 Ruminococcaceae bacterium UBA6416
CACATCTATTGTAAACCTACACATTTTTTGTAAGAAGCATAATCCCACCTATTGATTATTTGTTTTTAATATGATATAATAAACTTGCAAGAAGGGCTTTTGCCCTCTTGCTTACCACCAACGGATTGCTTGAATCAAAGCGGCTAATGCGATGACGGCTTGGATTACAAGTTCGATTTTTCTATCGGTGGTAAGCTTTTCTTTTTTTGGGTTTAGCTTTGGTCGGTTTTTCTAACTCGATTTTAACGGTTATCTTCTTTACAGACTCGTTATTTTCAAGTGCTTTAGCAATCCCGGGCAAAGCTTTTCCTTTTTTTGATTCTGAAGAACGGAGGTTCAAATCCCTCCGGGCGGGCCAAAAGAAAAAGCCTGTAATTCCTTATGTTTCAAGGGATTGCAGGCTTTTTAATTATTGTTACCCTATTGAAAAGCATCTGCTAAAACACGAAAACGTAATAATAGCTGCTCCGCAACCGTTATTGAAGTGTGGTTGCAGGCAGCAAACTACGCAAGTAACGATTCACGAACTCGGACACCTTGCAGAAAGTTATAACGGCGAAAAAATGGCAAGCGTCAGGGGTGCGCTTTTCTCATGGTATGTTGACAAGAACGGTTATTCCTCGCTTGAGGACATGATTGGAAAATTCCAAGAAGATTACGGCACAAGCAGGGAAAACGCCATTGAGGAAATGACAAACGAAGCACTTTCCGGTCTTTTTTCCACAGATGAGGGTGTGAACGACTTTTTAAACTGGCTTAAAGAGGACAGCGGTTACAGCAAAGCGGAAAAGAAAAGCGTTCTTCAAAGAATCATTGAGTTTTTTGACAGGATTGTTGAAGCGGTTAAGCAGACAATCAAAGACGGCGACCTTTCGCAAACGGCGAGGGAGTTTGCTCAAATGCAGGCAGACAAAGCGGCGCAGATTCGGGAAATGTTCCTTGACGCACTGGACGGCATTGACGGAAAGAAAAGGAAAAACACCGCAGAAGAGACGAAAAACAGCATTAAGAAAACAAAAGACATATCCTATGATGAGCAAATTGACGGAATATTTTCAAAAAGGTTAAACGGGAGCAACTCTCTTTACATCGGAAAACCTTCTGATAATCTTATAAAAGCCGGATTTTCAAACGCTCCGTTTGCTATGAATCAGTCCGATATCAGAAAGTCACATGAAGCTACGGCAAAAAATAAAAACTATTCAAGACACGGAGTTTCTAAAGAGTTTTTTGAACAACTGCCGTCAAAAATAAATAACGCCGTTATGTTCATAGTGAACAAAAACGGCACAACAGTTATAACGGACTATCAGATGAGCGACAGGAACGGCGAAAAGTCATTTGTTGTTGCGGGAGTATGGCACAACCAAAAGATGGAAAACGACACGGTCAATCAGATTAAAAGTGTTTATCCATTGGATGATTTTAAAAGTCAAGTGTACAGAGCGTCTGAAAATAGGAAGCTTGTGATAACAGACAAAAAGAAAGCTCAAGCAATGCTTACCACCATAGGAGTACAACCCTCCGAGGTGTCAAGATTGCTTGAGCTGTCGAACGACAGTATATCACAGACGGGTGACGATGTCAAGCATTTTTCGGATATTGGCGGCGAAGAGACGAAAAACAGCCTTAAACGAACCGACAGCGAGGGAACGAAAAACAGCAGAAAGAAAAGTTATGTTTCAAGAGACGGTCACTTCCTTTCATACAGAGAAACAGGCGGTTCCGACGCACACGAACAAGCCTTGAGATGGGCGGCAAGAAACAGCGTTGAAGACGGAGACCGGAGGCTTGCATATTGCAAGGAAGCGTGGTATATTATTGAAAAAGATTCAAACGATTACGCAGGATATCAGGTTCTTGAGAGAATCAGAAAAGGAGAATATGACAATGAAAGAAGAAGAGTTGAAGAATACAACAGAAGAAACACCAATTCCGATTTGGAAAGGGAAATTGCTGGATATAATAACGACAATAAATCAACAACAAATGCCGCTTCCGGAAGAAGATATGGTTCTGATGTCTATGGTACTGAATACCAAACCGAAAGCAGACAAATTCGTTCAGTGGCTGGAACGTCATTTAATCAACGGAAAACTCAAATCGAATCCGGACAGAATACTT
>DJPI01000062.1:2253-9479 GCA_002438505.1 Ruminococcaceae bacterium UBA6416
ACAGCACGGCAGAAGAAAGCCTTATTGCGCAAAACGAGGAATACCGAAAGCTTATCGGTGAACTTCAAACTCAGCTTGGCAAAAGGCATTTTGTTGACACGAAAAAGGTTCAGACACTTGCAAGAGTTATTAAGGAAGATTATCGTTCAACAATCAGAACGGACGAGCTTACGGATATGCTCGGCAGTTTTTACAGCTCGATTGCAAACAACAAGGGGCTTTCGTGGGACGTTGTTAAAATCAAGACAAGAGAGATTGCGGAAGCAGTTGTTTCAAAATCCAAAAACATGACGGAAATTTCGGAAAAAAGCCGAAGTGTTATCAATGATATCCGTTCGGTTGCGATTAAGCTTTCAGACGAGCAAAAGGCAGAAGTTGCAAGCTATTACGGTTTTGCTGCGGTTGTTGCCGCTTTGACTGTATCGGAAGATGCGGCCGTTGTTGATTCGGCCTTGGCGGCGGTTGCCGAGTCCGCTGCGCCCGCCTTGGATGCCGATGCAGATTCACTCGCAACGGAAGTTCCGGCTGTTGAAGATGAAGCAGAAAAGGTCGACAAGGCATCGCTTGAGCTTTCCGTTGGCAAATTTGTTGAAAGCGTTGATGAGCTGCTCTGTGCACCGTTTAATTTAAAAGCCTTCAAAAAGCCGTTCACACCGAGTCCGAAATAATTTCCGACTGCAATGGCGGCGGCAATCAGTATAATCAGAATAAGCACAATAATAATCCCGGTGTGCTTTTTCCGTTTCGGTTTCGGTACAAAGCGCTTGGGAATATACTTTCCTTCAAATATCGGCGGAATCGGCGGAAGGCCGAGCTCGGACTTTTCGGTTTGATTCTTTTTATGATTCAGCGGTGCACCGCAGGCAAGGCAAAGCTCATTGCTCTCCGGGTTTTCCTTTCCGCATTTTGAACAAAACATCAGTTAATCACCATAGCCTTTCCGGCCGCAAAGCTTCAGCAAAAGCCTTCAAGAAGTCCCCACTGCGGCCACGCAGGGTTTGACGGCAGTGTTTAAAACACAATTCGGCATAAAAAACGCCGCACCGATTATTTCCGGTTCATTATATAACAAATCTCAGATAAATGCAATGGAATGTTTTAAAAACGGATGTTCTTTATGCTCTGTCACTCTGAGTGATAAAGCCTAAGAACAACATTTGTGACTTAAAAAAACGATATACAGCTGCCGCCTCTGTTATAATGTTCAACACAGTTGATTTTATTAACCAAGTAAAAATTGCATTATTCGCTAAATATCACGGCGATGTCATTCCGTTTTTGAATATTATATTGTGGGTTCGTCCTGATTTGGCGAAATATTTCACAAATTTCCAATTTTTTTCCAATTTCATTTGACAAACCGGAGAAAATAGTGTATTATGTTATTGTTACTAACACAATACAAGGACGTGTAATTATGACTTTATATAAAGAAACTGAAATTTTTCATCCACTGTATGTCACAAAGCTTGAAAACGGAGTCACTCTCGAAGTATATGGTGACAGCGCAAAAGGCAGCGATGGAAAAACATATTACCACATTGGAAAAGAGGACGAGCAGGGTGATATGTATACTGTTGGCTGGTCTTTCGATACTGATGAAGCCGTCATTTTGAAATCGGAATAAATTCCGTGTTATCAAAAAAAATGCCACGCATGAGCAGTTTTGTTCATGCGCGGCTTTTTTGTTTTTTTTTACAACTTCAAAACCGGTATTCTTATCTCCGTTACAAACTTGTTTGTGTCATTCGTAATTCCGTAATCTATCAGGGTAATCTCCCTTGAGAAGCCATTGATTTTAAGCTTGTTATTATCAATATACTTTCTGAGCTTTTTGTACTGCTCCAACGCCTCGCTGTGACTTCCGCAAAAACGGACGCTCACGCAAAATTCCGGCGGAAAAGATGTGACCTTGCCCTCAAAATCATCCTCTTCGTCAAGAACAAGAAAAACCTTGTCATACACATCATACTTTTCCTCGCACAGATGTTTTTCTGAAATACCGACTCCGACCTTGCCAAGAAAAACAACACCCTGCGCCTGAGTCTGCTCAAGCTTCCTTATCGGAGTTTCCATATCAAACATATTTTCAAGTCTGAGCGCGTCATCCATGAGAACCATCCGTGAGCGGTCACTTTGGACGAGTCTGACAACATTGAACTCGGAATTTTGCGCGTCTGAAATGCTGCGCAGTCTGTTTTCAATTTTGCGCTCAATCAGCTTCAGCCTTTTTTGCTTTTCAACAACAGCCTGTTTTTGCTTGATAAGCTTTTCCTCAATAATTTCAATATCACGGTTTTTCAAAAAGTCTGAAATTTCAGATAGCGGCATATCGAGCGCTCTCAGATAGCGTATTGTGTTTAGCACTTCAAACTGCCGTGTGCTGTAATAACGGTATCCGGTCTCCCGGTCAATGTATTCAGGCTCAACGAGTCCCGTTTTTTCATAATGGCGCAGAGTGCTGACACTGAGATTGAAAAGCTTTGCAATATCACCGATTCTGAACAGCTTTGCCATAGTTTGTTTCCTCCTTTTTGGCAGCCGTTCTGCGTTCAAGAACACAGAATGCAATCACACAGATTATGCTCGAAAGAAGGGAACCGGCAGCCGAGGCGAGTCCCATCGGGAGCAGTGTTGACACAAAGCGCTTAGACATGAGATATGCACCTGGGATGCGCACAGTGAGCATTGAAATGAAGTTGTGCAAGAACGAAAGCTGTGATTTTCCGCACGCACAGAAATACCCGCTGAAACTGAACTGAATTCCGGCAAAAAATACATCCCAGACATAACCTCTGAGGTACTCACCGCCCGAGGCGGCAACGGCGGCGTCATTCACAAACAGAGAAACAAGAGATTCGGCAAAGAACTGAACCAACAATGCAATCACTGCACCGTAGCAAACGGATATGATGCAGGAATATTTAAGGGTGAGCTTTGCGCGGTCTCTTTTTCCGGCGCCGATGTTCTGAGCGCCGATTGCAGAAACCGTTGAAAGCAGTGACGACGGAACAAGGAACAAAAAGCCTATGATTTTTTCAACGATTCCGACCGCCGCCGAATCGGTAAGACCACGCCGGTTTGCAATTATTGTTACAAAAACAAACGCAACCTGAATGAAACCGTCCTGAAGTGCAACCGGAACGCCGATTCTCAAAATCTTTTCCATAACGCTTTTTTTCGGCTTAAAATCGTTCTTTTCAACGCTGATCAGTTTTCGTTTAGCAATTGCCGCAAACGAAATTAAAACGCTTATCGCCTGAGAAAGCGTTGTTCCGAGCGCAGCTCCGGCCGGACCCATTTTTAACGCGCCAATAAAAAGATAGTCAAGTCCGATGTTCGCCGCGCACGCAACCGCAATGAAATACATTGGGCTTTTGCTGTCTCCCATACCGCGGAAAACCGAACTGAGGACGTTATACGCCGTAATGAACGGAATTCCGATAAAGCAGATTGTAAGATATTTCACAGTATCCGAAACCGCCTCCTGCGGTGCGGATACCAGACCTACTATCGGCCTGACAAGCAAAAGCAGCAAGGCAGTGAGTGCGGCCGAAACCAGCATAAAAAGCGTTGCGGTGTTTCCGATATCCTGCGCGGCTCTGCGCTTATTGCCGGAACCTACCGCCTGTCCGATGCACACGGTTGTTCCCATTGCAAGACCGACTATCATCACCGTCAGCATATGCATAACCTGGCTTCCAATTGAAACAGCCGTTGTTTCCGCAACACTTTTTTCAAACTGACCGATAATGAACAAATCTGCCATTCCGTAAAGAGTCTGCAAAAAGTATGACAAAAGATACGGCAGAGAAAAATAAACAATGTTTTTGAATACGCTTCCGCCGGTCAGATTTTTTTCCATTAGCATTCACTCCCAAAGCGGTTTTTTTGTTTACCGCATAGCTTATGACTATATATTAAACTCTACAACGATTGTAGAGTCAAGTGGTTTTTATAAAATATCGGCACTTTTTCGCTTAAAATCGGAAAAGTGCCGTTCAAATTTTACATAACAACATTATTTGCTCAGTCAAGAACTCCGGCGTTGACCTTGTCAAAGGATTTTATAATATCATAAACAAAGCGGCAGACCGGCAGCGAAACACCGTATTGCTCACCCATCCTCATTGCCTCACCCATGAACATATCAATTTCGGTCGGCTTTTTGTTAAGCACATCCTGAACCATGCTGCACATTCCGTCCGGCGCATAATGTTCAAAGGCTTCTATAACATCGTCAATATCGCTTTCCTCGATGCCGATTCCCATTTTGTTTGCAAGCGTTTTAATTTCACACATCACGCAGCGCATTGCATCGCGCGCTTCAGGTATTTTTTGAAACCAGCAGTGCTGCCCGTGAAAAATTGCCTCAACAGTATTGCAGGCCGAGTTCATCATATATTTGCGCCAGATGTCAAGATAAATATCCGTGCTGAGCTGCGCCGGAAGGCATGAGCTGAAAAGTGAATAAATATCCTTTGCTCTTTGTGACACAGTGCCATCCTTTTCTCCAACGGCAACCTGTCCGAACGGTTTGAAGTCAACACGATTGGCGCATTTTTTTGAGTTGATTTTGCTCATACTGTAAATAACACGTTCCGGGCCGAATCTGCGCGCAAGTGTTTCCTCACTTGAAAGGCCGTTTATCATGCTCATAATAACGGTTTTTTCACCAAGCTCTTTTTCAACGTCATCAAGAATATCGGGGAGGTTATAGCCCTTAACCGCAATAATAAGAAGATCCGGCCTTGCCTCACCCTCCCCCGGAGAAACAACATTAAGCTCATAAGTTTTTTTGTTGATGATTATGCCTTCTTTTTTGAGCCGTTCAGCGCGCTCCCCTTTTGCAATAACGCGCACATGCTCTGAGTCAAGCGTTCTTCGCGCGGCGTAATAAGCAACGCTGCCCTCCGCTCCGAGTCCTATTATGCTGACCGTTCCGATAGCCATATGTCTTACCTCTTTCCATAGTAACCATTGAATTATACTACCATACAGTCCGTCAATCAACAGAATAAATATACAAAATTTCTGCATATGATTGCAATTTTTGATATAAAGTTACCACCGAACAACTGCCTGCATGGCCGGGGATAATGTTTAACAATTTGGAAAAGCTTATTCTGAGGTGAAACTCTATGCTTCCGATTCTTATCCGCGGAATTATCATATATATTATTGTAA
Organism: Ruminococcaceae bacterium UBA6416; assembly: GCA_002438505.1. Taxonomy (GTDB): domain Bacteria; phylum Bacillota; class Clostridia; order Oscillospirales; family Acutalibacteraceae; genus UBA6857. The sequence goes on from DJPI01000062.1 coordinate 7,441, forward strand.
TAATCAGTGTTCGTCTTATGGGCAAAAGGCAGATTGGTCAGCTTCAGCCGGCCGAGCTTGTTATCACAATTCTTCTTTCGGACATCGCTTCAATGCCGCTGCAAAACAGCGATACTCCCCTTTTGCAGTCCGTTGCGGCAATTTTTCTTCTTATTGCGCTTGAGATCATCACTTCATGTCTTGCGCTGAAATTCCGTCCGTTCAGAACGCTTTTGCAAGGTCACTCCGTCATGATAATCAAAGGCGGTGAAATTGACCAGGCTGAAATGAAAAAAATACGCTACAGCGTTGACGATGTTGTTGAGGCTCTCCGGCTAAAGGATGTTTTTGATATTGGCAGCGTCAGCTTTGCCTATGTTGAAACAAACGGCTCACTGAGCGTGCTTTTGAAAGACGAGGAAAACGAACCTTTGGAGCTTCCCTGCCTTGTTATCAGCGATGGAAAAATTATTGAGCGCGAATTTCCGGTCTGCGGTCTGACAAAGGAAAAGCTTTTACTCCGGCTCAAAAGCAAGGGTATTAACCCGAAAGATGTCCTGCTCATGACATATTCAAAAGACGGGAAGTCTAGTATTATTCTCAAAAAGGAGAACAAAAAATGAAACGACTGTTTCTTGCGATTATGCTGCTGGTATTTTGCTTTTCAACTGCGGTTTTTGGCTTTTTCAGTCTTAAAAAAAGCTGTCTTGACTTGGAAATCACGCTGGAAAGCGCGGCCGTCCATATTGAAAACGACAACAAAAGCGCGGCATTTCATGCGCTTGAAAGTGTCGGAGAAACATGGAAAAAGCGGCGTCTTGTTTTCAATGTTTTCCTTGACCACACAACGCTTGACACACTTGATTCCTCGCTCCCGATGCTGTCGGAAATATTAAAAAACGGTAACATTGAACCCGTTTTTGAAGAAATTCAAAAGAATATTGCCGTTCTTGAGGACATTGTTGAAGAGCAAAGAATAAATATCGGAAACATATTGTAATTATCTTAAAACAATGATATAATTAGGCGAAGGGAGGCAAAGGAATGGATAATTTACTGATCATGTGGATTGCGCTCACAATAGTTTTTGCCGTGATTGAAGCGCTAACGCTTCAGGTTGTAACAATCTGGTTCGCTGTCGGTTCGGTCGGAGCAATAATTGCAAATGTTGTTCACGCTTCACCGCTTATTCAGCTCATAGTTTTTGTTGCTCTTTCAATTCTTACACTTGTGATTGCGCGCCCATATCTGAAAAAATTCACAAAAACAAAAACGCAACCGACCAACGCCGATGTTTGCATCGGCAAACAAGCCGTTGTTACCGAGGAAATCAACAACACCCTTGCCACCGGTCAGGTGAAAATCAGCGGCATTGTCTGGACCGCAAGAAGCGCCGATGACGGTGTGATAATTCCCGAAGGCGCGGTTGTTACAGTCAAAGCCATTGAAGGCGTCAAGCTTATTGTTGATGCAGAGTAAGCATAATAATTATTAAACATGAAAACGGAGGTACTTACCATGGAAGGCTTAATTTATGTTATCATTGCAGTCATTCTTCTTGCTGTTGTTATTCTTGCGCTTAACATCAAAATTGTTCCCCAATCAAAAGCATATGTTATTGAAAGACTCGGTGCATTCAGCACAACCTGGCAAACCGGTCTGCACGTTAAAATTCCCGTTTTTGAGCGCGTTGCAAAAGCCGTTTCCCTCAAGGAACAGGTTGTTGACTTCAAACCTCAGCCGGTTATCACCAAGGACAATGTAACAATGCAGATTGACACTGTTGTCTTTTATCAGATTACCGATCCCAAGCTTTACACTTACGGCGTTGAGCATCCTCTTTCCGCAATCGAAAACCTCACCGCAACAACGCTGAGAAACATCATCGGTGAGCTTGAGCTTGACCATACGCTCACCTCACGCGACACCATCAATGCAAAAATCCGCGGCATTCTTGACGAGGCCACCGACCCTTGGGGAATCAAGGTCAACCGCGTTGAGCTTAAAAACATTCTTCCGCCGCGTGAAATTCAGGACGCGATGGAGAAGCAGATGAAGGC
>DJPI01000062.1:9505-27893 GCA_002438505.1 Ruminococcaceae bacterium UBA6416
GAGCGTGAACGCCGTGAGGCAATTTTGCGCGCAGAGGGTGACAAGGAAAGCAAAATTCTTGTTGCACAGGGACAAAAGGAAGCAAAAATCCTTGCCGCTCAAGCTGACAAGGAAGCCGCAATTCTTCAGGCCGATGCAGTGCGCGAAAGAAAAATCCGTGAGGCCGAGGGTGAAGCTCAGGCCATCATTGCCATTCAGAAAGCTGAAGCTCAGGGTATTGCTCTCATCAATGAGGCTGCTCCCGGTCAGGGCGTTATTGCTTTGCGCTCGCTTGAGGCGCTTCAGAAGGTTGCCGATGGCCAGGCAACAAAAATTATCATTCCCTCGGAGATTCAGTCCGTTGCAGGACTTGCAACCGGAATAAAGGAACTTGTTAAAGAATAAATTCTTGCATAAAAGAACAGCCGGCATTTGCTTCAAAAGCAGATGTCGGCTGTTTTTTTCGCCATATTAACAAGCTTGCATACTCAAACGCAGCTTGTCACTGATCATTGCAATGAACTCGGAATTTGTCGGCTTTCCCCGGCTGTTTTGAATTGTGTATCCAAAATATGAGCTGAGAACATCGACATCACCTCTGTCCCAGGCAACCTCAATTGCATGGCGAATTGCGCGTTCAACGCGCGAGGATGTTGTGTTGTTTTCCTTGGCAACGGTGGGGTATAATACTTTTGTTACGGCGTGCATCAGCTCAGGGTCTCTGACGGTGAGCATAATTGCCATTCTCAGGTACTGATATCCCTTAATGTGAGCCGGAACTCCGATTTGACGCATGATGTCGGAAATAACAATTTCCAACTCCTTGTTGTCTTTGATTGAAAACCGGGTGTTTTCATCACGCTTGCCGTTCCATTTAATCATTTTTACGACCCGTTCCGCAACAAACGAATAATCAACGGGTTTTAAAAAATAATAATCGGCTCCGGCAGCGAGTGCTTCCTCTTCAAAGTGCGGATTTTCAACCGAGGACAGAACAAAACTCAGCGTTTTGTTTTTCTTCAGTTCCTCTCCGGCCTCTTCAAGAACACTTAGTGCATCAAGACTTGACATAAACGCGTCCATAACAACCGCATCCGGTTTTTCGATAAGGGCGGTATTAATCAGTCTGCGTCCGTCTTTTTCAATAATTTTGACATTGCAGCCGTCGGCTTTCAAAAACTCAGCACAGCGTTCAATGTTCGGCGATCCCTCTCCGGCCAGGATAACATTTGCTTTCTTCGACATTGTTACCATCCTTTTAAAAATGTTTTGTGATTAATTCTCACATACGAATGGTAGCACAAACTTTATTATTTTGCAAGGTGAATTTTGTCGAAAATATTAATTAGTTTAAAAAAATTGCTTTCATTGTGAGAATACTATCATTTTTGGCGATTCAGTGCTATGCTGCGCTTTCATTTTTATCGTTTAATGCGTCGTCCTGCATTTCAATCATGCGCTCGGCAAAAATCGCATATCCTCTGTCCGGCTCATTGACAAAAACGTGGGTAACAGCCCCAACAAGCTTTTTGTTCTGAATTATCGGACTTCCGCTCATTCCCTGAACAATGCCGCCCGTTTTTTCAAGGAGCCTTTTGTCTGTTATTCTTATAACCATGTTTCTGTTGTCATTGCTTTCCGGTGAGATTTTTTCAATTTCGATGTCATAATATGCCGGACCGTTTTTGTCCACCGTTGAAATTATTGAGGCCTTTCCGGTTTTAACCTCACTTTTTACGGCAACGGGGATTTCAGCTTTTTTCATGTCAGCGTTTTTCAAAACACCGAACACACCCGAGACGGTATTTGCATAAAGTTCACCAAACACAAGCCCCGTGAAGCTTCCGCAAAGCTCACCGGCCTCACCGGCCTTTCCCTTTGTGCAGCCGTTAACGGTTGCCTCAACAACATCCCCCTCCGAAAGCGGAAGAATTTTTCCGGTGTCAACGTCACAAATTGCATGACCAAGGCCGCCATATGCACCGGTTGATTTTTCAAAAAAAGTCAGCGTTCCAATGCCTGCCGCGCTGTCTCTGATCCAAAGCCCGCCGATATATTTCCCCTGAGCGGAAGAATATGCAGGTGTAAAAAGAGTCTCATATGAACGTCCATCCCTTTCAAAAACAATACGCAAAGCCGAACCACCGCTCTCTGAAATCAGCTTTGCAACCTGTGTGTGATTCCTAACGGTGACCGAATTAATGCTTAGAATTATGTCTCCCTTTTCAATTCCCGCTTCCTGCGCCGGGCAGCACATTCCCGAGTCGGTATCAACCTTATCGGTTGAAACAACAACAACGCCGCGTGTATACAGCCTCAGCCCAAAAATTTCTCCGGACGGAACAACATACCGCCTTTTTTGGAATTTTACACGCGAATTTTTGACAGGTATTGCCTTAAAAAGGTTCACTTTGACATCTATGGTTTTGTCCGCACCGGCTCTTGTTGCAGTGTCCTGTTCAAGAGGCTGAAGCGAATAAATCATTTTGATTGACATTTTTCCGAAATCGAGCGAGGAAAATTCGTCCGGTATTGAAACAAAGCCGAAAACCAAAAGACCAAGCGCAACAACTACCGTTGAAATAACAAAAGCACGAAAAAATTTAATCATTTTTACCATTTTTTCACCTCCGTGCGGTGATTAAGCCGCAATAATAATTTGCGCGGAAAAAGCGAACAATATAATCGGTAAATCAAGCCGCAAAACAAAAAAGCCACAAAACCGCAAATCCATAACGGATAACGCGGAATTGTGACTTTTTGTTAAATCAGTTTTTTCAGACGCTCACGTCTGGGTCAGAATTGCGGCAGCATCAAGGAACTGACTGTCCGAGCCGATATCCGGCGCTTTTCCTTTGAGCGCAGATTCTCTGTCCGGAATCAAGCCGGAGTTGTTGTATGCTTCGCTTTTATATGGCTTGATTATGCCGGTTGAAAGCAAAACAGCGTTTCCGTCGGTGAGCTTAAAGGCTTTCGGAACAAGGGCAACACCCTTGGTTTTTGTTCCAACAAGAATACCTTTTGAAAAATCGCGAATATTGCAGGCGAAAAGCTCGGCCGCCGCCTCAGTATTTTCATTGATAAGAACGGCAACAGGCAATCCGACCTCGCCGGCGGTTGTGACAAATTTTTGAATCACGTTTCCGGCGCTGTCCAAAACGGTCGCCGCCGGAACGCCGGAATCGTTGACCGGAACAAAAACATCCAGAGCTTCCATTGCGTTTTCATAGTTGGTGCTTGAATTGTTTCTGACGTCTATAACGAGTGCGCTGACCTTTGAGTCTGTCAACGACTGAACGGCAGACTTAACCTGATTTGCGGTTGTTGAAAAGAACTCGGAAATTTTGACATATCCGACATTGCCATTGGTTTTTGAAAGCACGGACTGAGCCTCATAACCCTTGATGATATTCACGGTGGTTTCGGTCTTTCCACGCTTATATGTAACATTGACCGCAGTAAGCTTGTCACCTTCAAGCTTTGAGGAGAGCTCATCAAAATTGCTTGCGTCAAGCATTATTCCGTCAAAAGCAATTATGACATCGCCGACCCGAAGGCCGCTGCTTTGAGCCGGAGAGCCGCTGTATACCGCCGTTATTTTGATTTTGCTATCCGCAGTTTTTGCGCTTTTGATGCCGATGCCATACATATTTCCCTGAATGCCGGAGACATATCCGGCGTATTCATCAGCGTTCATAAATTTTGAATATGGGTCTTTAAGTCCTGAAACATATCCCCCGGCAAGCGCGGCCTTAAGACTTGCTTCATCACTTCCGGAATAATAATTGTTTTTGATTATTCCGTCAAGCTCATCAAGAACCGCATATCTCTCAAGCTTTTCCGGCAAGCCTTTCAAAAGGTCGTTATATTCCCTGTTGACGATATTCATGGTTACGGCGCTTGAAACGGCGATGGCAAGAATGAGTATTCCAACGGCAAGTCCCAATGATATTTTTTTGTTCATAAACTTCTCCCCAGTTAAAAAGCCAAAGGAACAGCGGTGAGCGCCGTTCCTTCGGAGCATTTTTGAATTTTAACTCACCGCCCGTTAAGGCTTTGAAACATAGTTCGCCGGGTTCTGCTTTTCGCCGTTATAGCGAACTTCAAAATGAAGGTGGGGGCCGGTTGAATTGCCCGTGCTTCCAACATTCGCAATCTGCTGACCCTTTGAAACCTGCTGGCCGGTTTCAACGCAAAGATTGGAGCAATGTCCGTATACGGTTGAAAAACCATCTCCGTGGTCAATAACAACATATCGTCCGTATCCGGTTGTTCCCCAGACCGCCGCAATTACCGTTCCGGCGCGTGAGGCGTATATCGGCTTCCCGTACACACCGCTTGCGGAGATATCTATTCCGCCGTGGAAGCTCCAGCCGGAAACTGAAGCACTTCTGTTTCCGTAAGGACTGCTGATATAGCACGATATATTTCCAAGCGGCCAAGCCCAGCTGTCATTGCTTTTATAAACCTTTCCGCCCGAGCTTCCGGAGCCTGAGGATCCGGTTGTTGCCGCCGGATCATTATTTGAAGCGTAAAGCGTTGTTCCCTGAGTTGTTGAAACCTCCGTTGCCTGATAGTTTTTGATTATGGCTTCAATTTCCTTATCCGCAGCGGCGCGTTCAGATTCAAGGTTTTTAATGTAATTTTCATAGACGGCACTGCTTTTATCAAGCTGAGCAATATAGCTTTCAACATCCGCATAATCGCTTTCAAGCTCTTTGACCGCTTTTTCATATTCGGCTTTTTTTGCGGTAAGCTGAGTTTTGCTCTCAATGCGTTCTTTTTTGTTTTCGGCAACCTCGTTTTGCTTATCATTCAGCTTGTTCTGCTTTTTTTCAAGAGTTGTCTTTGTTTTTTTCAGCGTTGCAACCTCGCTTTTGAACTTGTCAATAACCTTTTTGTCGCTTTCGCTCATTCGCTTCATCATTTCAAGCCTTGTTAAAAACGAGGCAAGACTGTCCGCACCCATGAGAATTTTTAAAGTGGAATCGTTTCCTGTAATATATGCGGCACGCATCTTCTGGGAAAGCTGGGTTTTTGAGCTTTTGATGCTGTTGACGGTTTTTGTAATCTGCTCTGAGGCAATTTTAATTTCGTCATTGATAACATCAATTTCAGTGTTAAGCTGTTTGAGCTGTTTGTCAAGCGTATCAATTTCACTATCCAGCTCCTCAACCTGCGATTTGAGGTTAGTGGTTTTTTTCTCGTTGGCAGCAATCTGGCTTTTGAGGGTATCAAGATATTCCTGCTGAGACTCCTTTTTTCCTTTCAGCTCGGAAAGCTTGCTTTTATTACTCTTGATCTCGCTGTCAATCCTGTCAAGCTCCGCCTCAAGCTCCTGCCTTGTTGCGGCGTGGGCAATGGGCGATGGCACGGCGCAAAACGCCGCGCTGAAAATAAGAACAATGCATATAAGCGCCGCAACTTTCCTTTTCATCACCAAAGACCTCCTTTTTTTGCCTTTTGGCGAAAAACCATGAATGAAACATAAACTTCAAAGAAAAACACCCAAGAAACCGCGGTTTAAATATCGTTAGCCTCGCTGCCTTCCTTTTTAAGATATTTTCTGATTGAAACAACACTTCCGAATGAGCCAAGGAGCATTCCGGAAACAAAATATCCGATAACGAGAACATACCAGAAATCCGAAATTGCAACAACCGAACTTCCGAAAAGAGAGAACAGCGAGTTCAGCGCGTCACCCTCGGTAATTTCAACAACATAGGTCAGAATCATCGCAATGAGACCGGATATAAGGCCTATGGCAATGCCCTCAATCATGAACGGCCAACAGATGAAAACATTCGTTGCACCAACAGACTTCATGACCTGGATATCAACCTTTCTTGAAACCATTGTGATTTTGATTGTGTTCGCAATAATGAACAGTGAAACAACAATTAAAATTGCAACAATGATAAGACAGATGAATGTTACGGATTTTTGCAGAGTTGAAATCTGCTTGATAATCTCCTGACTTTCGCGCACCGATTCAACATTCGCAACGGCCTTGATTGCCGCAAGAGTTGTTGAAAACTCGGCAATATTGCTGACGGTTATCCGGTATGAATCCGGAAGCGGATTTTCAATCACACCGTCAATCATGTTCCGCTCAACGCCGAAATCCTGAAGCTGTTCATTGAAGCCCTCCTCTTTTGAAACATACTGAACATCAGTAACATTCTCAATGGCCTTGAGGTCGGTTTCAACCTGCTTTTTTGCGGCTTCATCAATGCCGTCCTTGACAAAGGCAACAACAACATTCTGCTTTTCAACATCGGAAACCAAGGTTCTCATATTGAAAAGCAGCAGAAACGAAACGCCGATGAGAAGGAGACACGCCGTTAAAACGCTGATTGAGGAAAGCGACATGCTCCTGTTTGCAACAAGGTTGCGCAGACCCATTTTTGTCAGGTACGATGTGTTAAGTCCGCCGGAAGAACCGGAGCGGCTCTTTTTCTTTTTGGCTTTTGCCTTGGTTGTTTTATTCGCCATCATTTTCACCGTCCTTTTTAAGCTCCGCCTGAACCTGGGCGTGAGCGGCCGCAATTTCCGCACTCGCGTTGGCGGCGGCGGTTTCAACGCTGCTTGCGGCGGCCTGTCTAACCGGCTGAGCAGGCGTTGCCTTGAGCGATGAACGCGGAGGAATGTCCGAAACAATCTTTCCGTTTTCAATCGTAACAATTCTGTGGTCAAACTGGTGAACAAGCTCAAGGTCATGGGTAACAACAACAACCGTTGCGCCGAGCGCATTGATTTTGTCAAACAAAGTCATGATATCACCGGAAAGAACCGGGTCAAGGTTTCCGGTTGGCTCATCGGCAATAATGACCGCCGGGTTGTTGACAAGCGCACGTGCTATTGCAACCCTCTGACGCTCACCGGTGGATAGCTGATTGGGAAAATTCCTCGCCTTTGAAGAAAGGTCAACAAGCTTGAGAACATAGCGGACGCGCTTTGTGATTTTCCTTTCACCCATACCGATAACGCGCAGCGCAAACGCCACATTATCATAAACGGTCATTTTCGGAATAAGTCTGAAATCCTGGAAAACAATTCCGAGCATTCTGCGCAGATACGGGAGCTCGCGGCGCTTCATGGAGGTCAGGTTGTATGGTCCGACGGTGACAACGCCGGTGTCAACCTTTTCCTGCCCCATGATAACGCTGAGGAAGGAGCTTTTTCCGGCGCCGGAAGCGCCGACAACAAAAACAAACTCGCCGTCATCAATTTTGACATTGACGTTATCAAGCGCAACGGCTCCGTTTGTCTTATATTTCATAGTGACATTTTTAAATTCAATCATTTTAAACCACTTTCGCAAAAATATTTACACCGACAGGCAAAATCAATACTTGACCGGCTTTGCGTCAAGATATTTTTTAACCATGAGAGCAACCTTGAAAACGATTGCATCATCAAATTCTCTCAAATCAAGGCCGGTGAGCTTTTTGATTTTTTCAAGTCTGTAAACCAGCGTATTTCTATGGACAAAAAGCTTTCTCGATGTTTCTGAAACATTGAGGTTGTTTTCAAAGAACTTTTGGATTGTAAAGAGCGTTTCGTGATCAAGCCCGACAATGGAGCCTTTTTTGAAAATCTCCCTCAGGAACATTTCGCAAAGAGTTGTCGGAAGCTGATAAATAAGTCTTGCAATACCGAGATTTTCATAAGTAACGATCGTTTTCTCGGTGTCAAAGACCTTTCCGACCTCAAGGGCAATCTGCGCCTCCTTGAATGAGCGCGGAAGATCCTTGATACCGACAACAATCGAGCCTATGCCGATAATCGAGTTGACGTAATACTCGGTATGGAGAGAATCCACAATCGAGCGCGCAAGCTTTTCAAGATCCTTGATGTCGTTTCCGGTGCGCACTTCCTTAACAAGGGCAATATCAAATTCATTGATGTTGATAACAAGATCCTTCGCCTTGTCCGGGAAAAGCTTGGAAACGGCCTCATTGATTGAAACATCGCTTCTTTCCGCCGTTCTTATCAGAAGAACACAGCGCGAAACCTCATTGTTGAGGCCGAGCTCGCGGGTCTTAAGATAGATATCACCGGGAAGAATGTTGTCAAGAATAACATTCTTGATGAAATTGCTTCTGTCATACTTTTCATCGTAATACTGCTTGATATTGTTGAGCGAAACGGCAATCAAGCGCGCATAGTTTGCGGCGGCCTCATCATCGCCGTCAACAAAAACAGCGGCATCAGGATGAAGCTGCATACCGATGGCGATAAAAGTTCTTGAGCCGATGACCTTCGGTTCAAAGGAAGAAATTTCGTCTCTGAGCTCGGCAAAGCCGGTTTCACCGATACGGCCAAGATCACTGCAGCAGATGACGGTGCCGGTGTTATCGACAACCCCTATTGTTCTGTCTATAGCGTCTTTCATTTGATGGATAATACCTTGGAACAACCTATTTGACATATAATGTCCCTCCAACCATTCAGATATATGGATTTATACATTTTGACTATCGTCACTTTCACCATTTTACACATTCTATCGGCATTTTGCAATATAAAACGGTAAAAATTTTAGATAATTTTTCAAAAAAATTCTGCCGAGCAGGTATTTTTTGTAAAAAACATCATTTTTTAAAAAAAACGATTCAATTTTTCGTCAACTTTTACATTGTATAAATTCACTATAACCGATAATAAAAAGGAACTTTTAATTTCTTATTGGATTTATTTTTGAAACTCAATGTGCATTTTGACTAATGTAAGAGTATCATTATCACCTAAAAAATAGCTAAAACAACCTGCTTTCCGGCTTTAAAATCAGTCAATATATATTAAAGCCCAATGTGGTTTTGCAGCCGTTTTTTCGATTGTTAAAAACCATCACCAAAACTTATTTTATCGTTAATAAGCAAGCAAAATCGACACCAAAGTCCAAATAAAGTCACTTTGGCTGTCTGTTATACAATTCTTTCAACTTTTTTCTTGATATAATTTAAGGTTGCTGATATAATGGGCTTAATAGCAAGAAATGAAATTTAAATATACGTTTTTAAATGTATACATATCAGGACAAAATCACTAAGCGCCTGAATTTTTTCACCGATTCATTTATTTTGAAGGAGAAGCGTTATGATTGCGCACATCAGAAAAACCGATGGAGCCGTTCAAACTCTTGAAGAGCATTGCCGCCGGGTGGCATTGCTCTGCGAACGTGCGGCGCGGCCACTCGGACTTTCAAAAGCAGGATACTTAATCGGGCTTTTGCACGATATGGGGAAGGCAACAAAAGAATTTGAAAAATATCTTTACTCCTCATATGCCGGCGCCAATGTTTCCTCTCCGCATCATCACTCCCCTACCGGAGCAATTTATATCTATCGTCGATATTTTTGCACCAAAGACGCTTCAAAAATCCGGTGTGCGGCCGCCCAAATTTTTTCAATGTGCATCTACGGCCATCATGCAGGACTTTCTGACTGCATCGGTGAACATCTTGACCCGGGCTTTCTTGACAACTTTGAGCCGGATGAAAGAATCCACTTTGAAGATGCGATGAACTGCTTTTTCAAAAGCATCAGTTCCGAAAGCGAACTTGACGCGCTTTTTGAACAGGGACAGCAAGAAATTGAAAAATTCATCAGAAGCATTGCAAAAAAGCAGACGGACGAAAAGAGCCGTATGTTTCAGCTTGGGATGCTGACGCGGCTTTTGCTGAGCATCCTTGTTGACTCCGACCGCTGGGATTGTGCCTGTTTTGAATACGGAACGGATTCAGCAGCGCAGACACCCGAGGCAGATTGGGAAAGCCTCTTTGAAACATTTGAAAATTTCCGCAGGAACAATCTGAATTCATCCGATGAAATCGGAAAAATCCGTTCTTATATTTCAGACAGGTGCCTTTCAAAAGCCTCAGAAAAACCGGAAATTTATACGCTTTGCGTCCCAACCGGCGGCGGAAAGACCTATTCAAGTCTGCGTTATGCGCTGAAGCACGCAGCGCTTCACGGCAAAAAACGTGTTTTCTATATAACACCTTATAACACCATTATTGACCAAAACGCACAGGACATCAGGAAAGCGCTTTCGGATTACCCGTCAATTCTTGAACACCATTCAAATGTTATTTTGCCAACGCAAGAGGAACAGGAAAATTACCGAATCCTCACCGAGCGTTGGGACAGTGATATTATTCTCACAAGTCTTGTTCAGTTTATGAACGCCTGTTTTTCTGCTCCAAACTCAGACGCGCGTCGTCTTTTCCGGCTGACGGATTCCGTTTTAATTTTTGATGAAATTCAGTCTCTACCGAAGCACTGCAAAACGCTTTTTGAGCAGGCAGTCACCTTCCTTTCCTCACTCTGCGGCAGCACGGTTGTTCTCTGCACGGCAACTCAGCCCAAACTTGAACTTACGCCGAAGCCGGAAGAGCTTGTTGAAAGCTGCGCTGACCTTTTCAAAAAAATCAAGCGTGTTTCATACATCTTTGAGCAAAGAGAGGCACTCAGCAACGGTGAAGCGGCGGACAAGCTTATAAAGATGCTTGAAGCCCGTTCGGTTCTGACCATTGTTAACACAAAGGCGGTTGCATGCGATGTGTATCACGAGGTATTGCTGCGCCTTCCGGAAGCCGGAATGAAAGCGGTTTTTGCCGAGCCCGGCTGCACGGATGAAGAAATCCGTCTGCGCGCAAAAGCGGCCGCTCATAACGAGGTGCTTTGCGTCCACATGAGCACACTGCTCTGTCCGGCTCACAGAAAGCAGCTTATAACCTGGCTAAAAATTTGGCTGAAGGAAAACGCACGGGTGTTCTGCATTTCAACGGCGCTCATTGAAGCCGGAATCAACGTCAGCTTTCCGGTTGTTATCCGCAGCCTTGCAGGTCTTCCGAGCATTGTTCAGGCGGCCGGACGCGCAAACCGCAGCATGGAATATGAAATCGGATACGTTTACATCTGGAAATTCTGCGATGAAAATCTAAAATATCTTGCCGACATTCAAAACGGCGGCAATATTATTGACAGCCTCCCCTATGCCGAAAGCTCCTTTGAACCGGATTCGCCGGAACAGATTGACCTTTTCTTTTCAAGGTGGCAAGACTATATTGATGCCTGCGAGGACTACCCGCGCGGCGAACCGAACGCAGGAAAACCATCACTTTTCAGCCTACTTTCAGACAACGAAAGGAATTTTCAAAGCGCCTGCGGCTTTGGTAATAACAGGAAGCTGATTCTTCACCAAAGCTTCAGAACGGCTTACCGTGAATTTGAAGTAATTAAGCAATACACAAGAACCGTTATCGTTCCGTTCGGAAAAGGCAATGAACTTATTGCAAAGCTTGAATGTGAAACCGCAATGGCAGAACGGCGTCACCTTTTGAAAGAGGCTCAGGCTTACAGCGTATCTCTTCCGGAACCAACATTCAAAAGACTTGAAGAGGCCGGTGCCGTTCACGCCGTTGGAGACACGGGTGTATACAGTCTTGATGACGGATATTACGACCGGAACAGCGGTGTATCCGTTGAGCGCGGAGAGCTGCAATTTCTGGTGTATTAAATTTTACATTTTAAGAGCTGTAAAATTTTACGTTCTAAGACCAAAATAGTCTTGACTTTTGATTTGGAGCGTGATAATATAAAAAAGGGAAGCAAAAGGAGGCTCCTTTCAAGAGCCTCCCGGTGCTTTTTCCGCAATAAAATATTACGTTCTAAATTTCAATCCACATATCCTGCACAGCAGAATATGACTTCTGCATTGTAACACAGGCGTAATATTTTATTCAAGCCGATACCCGAAAAAAACAAATAAAATTTTAAGAAAGAAGGTGATTTCAATGTCATCATTCAGAAACTCAATCGAATTCCGCGTATATGGAAGGTACGCACTGTTCAGCGACCCCCTTTGCCGAATGGGCGGAGAAAAGCTCAGCTATCCGGTGCCGACATATCAGGCACTCAAGGGTATAACTGAATCAATTTTCTGGAAACCCTCCATACTGTGGATTATTGACTCCGTTCGCATTCTTAACCCAATCAAAACAGAAAACAAAAGCATCCGCCCGATAAGCTACACAGGCCAGCCCAACACGCTTTCCGTTTATACCTATCTTGTTGACCCGGTCTATGAAGTCAGAGCGCATTTTGTTCCCAATCCCTACCGCACCGAACCGGATCTCATTGAGGACGGCAAAAACGAAAATAAGCACCACAACATTGCAAAGCGCTGCGTTGAAAAAGGCGGACGGCGTGACATATTTCTCGGAACAAGAGAATGTCAGGCCTATGTTGAACCTTGCGTCTACGGAGAGGAAAAAAGCTATTATCAGAACGGCGAAACAATTAATTTCGGAGTTATGTTCCACAGCTTTGCTTATCCGGACGAAACCGGGGTCAACGAACTTGGTGTACGCCTTTGGGAAGCAAAAATGACGGACGGGGAAATTGTTTTTACGCCTCCGGCCGAGTGTGACCCGAAAATGTATCGAAGAGTACGCCCAATGGAAGCAAAAAAATTCGGCAAAAAGTTTGGTAACTTTACTGCCCTTGAAGAAGGAGATGATTCAACACTGTGAGCTGGATTCAAAAATTATGTGAAGTTTATGATTTCATGTCCGGCACAGAGGACTGCAATCTTCTCCCCATAGGCTTCACACAGAAAAAAGTCAAATATAACATCATTATTTCTCCGGACGGCGAGTTTGTCACGGCGCAGGAAATTGGAAAAGATGAGCAGCTTTGCACAATTCCGACAACGCCGCAGGCAGAATCCCGTTCCGGGTCGATAGGAGTACCCTTTCCGCTTGCGGATAAATTAAATTTTCTTGTTGCTGAAACAGCAAGCGGAGAGGAAAACCCAAGGTTTTCTGCATATCTCAAGCAGCTTGGCGAATGGTGCGAAAGTCCGGATTCCCCGGAGTGTCTGCATGTTCTCTTCAAATATCTTGAAAAAAAGACGCTTTTGTCAGATTTGATGAGCGTGCCCAATCTCAAGCTGCAATATCACAAGAACATTGAGCTGAAAGATGCCTCGGGCAGTGATGCTTCAAGCTTCGCCTGCTTCAGCGTCCAATATCCGGACAGTGAAAACAGACTCTGGATGCGCTCCGATGTCCGCGAAAGCTGGAGCCGCTATTCTCCAACATTGTCAAACGAGAAAGCAGAACTCTGTTATGCAACGGGAAGTGTTCTTCCTTCGCTTCAAAAGCATCCGAAGCTTTCCGGAAACGCAAAACTGATTTCCGCTGAAGATGCAGGCTTTCCGTTTCGGTATAAGGGACGTTTTGTTCAGGACCGCAGCGCAGCAGTTCTGAGCAACATTGCCTCAACAAAAGCGCACAACGCTCTGCGCTGGCTGATTGCAAACCAGGGCTTTGAACGCTACGGAATGAGCATTGTTGCCTGGAACACCGCCGTTCCCGTTCTTGAAGAAAGCATATTCGGAGACAAGAAAACAAGACCGGATACCTTTGAGTTTTACGCCCGCGAGCTGAGAAACGCAACCGCAGGATATATGGAAAGACTGCGGAAGCTTTCAAGCGCCGAAAGCCTTGACGCGGAAACAAGGCACCGAATGAACAACATTGTCATCATGGGGCTTCAGGCGGCAACCGATGGACGGATGTCAATCACATATTATCAGGAAATTCCGGGGAACCTTTATGTCAAAAGGCTTGAAAAATGGGCCGAGGATTGCCTTTGGGAAATGCCCGGAAAAGAGAAGGTTCTGCGCTCTCCAACTTGGAGGGAAATCTGTGAAGCCGTTATAGGCTGCGACAAAGTGCGAACAGCCATGACCGATGCTCAATGCAAAAAAAGCGCAACAAAGCTGATGCGTGAAATGCAGATGAGACTTTTGAGCTGCATTGTTAACGCCTCTCCCCTTCCGCAGGATTTTTCAAAGCAGGCGTTCAGCCGCGCCGTTCAACCCCTCGCTTTCACGGATATCAGCGGAAGATGGAACAGCTTTGCGTGGGCGCAATGCGTTTCAACAACCTGCGCGCTTATCAGAAAGAAGCAGATTCAGGAAGGCAAAACAGCCCAAAGTCCGTTACTTGACACCAACTGCACAGCAAGAGACTATCTTTTCGGCAGACTGTTTGCCGTTGCCCACAAGATTGAGCTTGACTCAACCGGTGATTATGACAAACCGACCGTGGCAGTCAGAATGATGGCTCGCTTTGTTCAGTCTCCTGCAATCTCATGGCTGAATCTTTATTGCAAGCTGATTCCTTATCTCAAACATCTTGGCCAAAACAGCACCTACCCCGGCTTTCTTTCCGACAGATACCTTTCTCTTTTGGGAACGATTGAACAAAAATTCGCTCCGGAAGATCGCACGGACAACCGTCCGCTCTCCTATGAGTTCTTAACCGGCTTTTCTGCGCAGCTTCGTGAGCTTTATCTCAAACCGGAGGAAAGGCAGAAAGAAAGAAAGGCTGCGCCGTATTCTCCGCCGAAAGACCGCGATTCGCTGTTCGGCTGTCTGCTTGCCATTGCGGACGTATGCGAATGGAACGCAGAATCAACAAAGGAAAATGACCGCAGAATCAGTCAAAGAGACGGAAGAACAAACGCCCTGCTTTTCACCGCAACATATGTTTCAAGACCTTCCCGAACATGGGAACAGCTTCATGACAGACTGATTCCGTATTTTGAAAAAAGCTGTGCTTCTTCCTCGCAATATATGCAAAGTCTCATTTCCGCAACCGAACAGAGATTCAATTCAAGTGAGCGTGTGGCTGACACTCCGCTCGGAAGCAGCTTTTTGAACGGATATCTTTCAATGCGCCTGGCACTCAAAGCAGCGGACGGGCTTGATTATGAAACCTGGAGGCCGCTCAAAACGGAAAACGCGCTTCCGGCCGACCGCGATGAAGCCTTCGGCGCGTTGCTTGCACTTGAAAACAAAACCGAACGCCTTGTTCTTGACCTTGAAAAGGCTCCGGAAGAATATCGCCTCAGCAACGCCTTGCGTTTTTTGCCCAAAGCCGAAAAATGTCCCAATACGGTAACAGCTTATCTGCTTGAAAGAATGCTGCCTTATCAAAAAAAGCTCTTCTTCCCTCTGCGTATTGTTGCCGAAAAGGAGAAACTTTTGAAAATCATTGAAGAAAACCGTTGGAACACGGACGAACCGCTCGGTTCAGGTTATCTTCATTCGTTTTACACTTATAGTATTTTTGACAGAAAGGAAAATGAAAAATGAGCACATTAAAGAATAAAATTGACTTTTCTCTGATTTTTACCGTCAGAAACGCAAACCCCAACGGAGATCCCCTTGACGGAAACCGTCCTCGCACAACTTATGCAGGACTCGGCGAAGTATCCGATGTCTGCCTCAAGCGTAAAATCCGCAATCGCTGGATTGATGACGGATATTCGGTTTTTGTTCAGTCCGATGACCGCCGTGCGGATGAATACCGTTCTCTTAAGGATCGCGCCGATGGCTGTGCAGCTCTCAAGGAATGCCAGAGCGCAATCACCGCCCAAAAGAAAGGAACCAAGGCCGCAAACGGACTGCCCGTTGTAACGAAGGACGATTATGCAAGAATTGCCTGCGAGCAGTGGCTTGACGTTCGCGCTTTCGGTCAGGTTTTTGCTTTCAAGGATGGCGAAAGCAACGATGCCGTATCGGTTGGAATCCGCGGTCCCGTCAGCATTCAGAGCGCTTTCAGTCTTGACACAATCACTGTCACCGACACCCAGATCACAAAATCAGTCAATCTTCAAACAGACAAAAAAGACCCTGACAAAAAGGGAGCTGACACAATGGGCATGAAGCACCGCGTTGACTTCGGCGTCTATGCAACCTATGGTTCAATAAATGTTCAGGCGGCGGAAAAAACCGGCTTCAGTGACGAGGATGCTCTTGCTTTGAAGGAGGCGCTGCGGACAATTTTCCGCAATGACGCAACCTCGGCTCGCCCGGACGGTAGCATGGAAGTTGTCAAGCTTGTTTGGTGGGAACACAACTGCGCAAGCGGTCAGTTTTCCGCCGCAAAGGCTCACCGCTCGGTCAACATCAAAACCGATGAAAACGGTGACGTTCAAGTCAGCGTTGATGAATCTGCCATTCCGGGACTGCGCTATTCGATTATAGATGGAGAATAACGAGAACGATTTTCTCATGCTGTCCGGCCTTGCTCATTTTGCGTTTTGCCGTAGGCAGTGGGCTCTCATTCATGTTGAGCAGCTTTGGTGTGAGAATGTTTTAACCTTGGACGGGCACTATATGCACGAGAGGGTTCATGACGCAAACTTTACCGAATCACGCGGAAACGTATTGTTGTCGCGGGCGATGCCCGTTCGCTCGCAAACTCTTCGTATCACCGGTGAATGTGACATGGTTGAGCTTCACCGTGACCCCGCCGGAATTCCGATTCACGGTCGGGATGGACTTTGGCGTATATATCCGGTTGAATATAAACGCGGAAAACCTGACGGACGCGGCGCGGCGGAGCTTCAGCTCTGCGCTCAAGCCATGTGTCTTGAAGAAATGCTCGTAACCGACATACCGGAAGGTGCAGTTTACTACGGTGAAACCCGCCGCAGGCAAAAAGTTGCTCTGACGGCAGACCTGCGGCAGCAGGTTTGCCGCCTGCTTGAGGAAATGCACAGCATCTTTTCACGCGGCTATACGCCGAAAGCCAAAATAACAAAGGCTTGCAGAAGCTGTTCTCTGGTTGAGCTTTGTCAGCCAACTCTTTTCAAACAACCGCCTGCTTCCGAATATGTTAAACATATGCTTGAGGAGGATGAATGAAAAAGCTTCAAAACACACTTTATGTCACAAGCCCGGAGGGATATCTCTCTCTTGACGGAGAAAACGCCGTTATTCTCAATGGTGACACAACCCTTGCCCGTATTCCTCTTCACAATCTTGAAAACATTGTGTCTTTCGGATATCGCGGAGCAAGTCCGAGATTTATGTCTGCTTGCGCCGAGCGTGGTGTCGGCCTCTGCTTTTTCAGCGCACACGGGCGTTTTCTTGCTCGGGTCACGGGTTCCGTTCAAGGGAATGTTCTTTTGCGAACAACTCAGTATAACACTGCAAGTAGTGAGCAAGTATCGCTGAACATTTCAAAAATGTTCCTGATTGGCAAGGTGTACAACAGCCGGTGGCTGCTTGAGCATTTCTGCCGCGATCACGCAGCAAGAATCAACCGTGAAACGATAGTTCCGGTGATACAGCAGCACAAGCTCGCGCTGAAGAGAATTGACTCTGCAAACAGTGCAGATGAGCTGCGCGGCATTGAGGGTAGCTGTGCAAAGGGTTATTTTTCGGTATTCTCTCAACTGATTTTGCGGAACAATGACGACTTCCGCTTTACAGGCAGAAACCGGCGTCCTCCAATGGACAGGGTCAATGCTCTGCTGTCTTTTGCCTACACACTGCTCGGAAATGAAATTGCAGGTGCTCTTGAAGGTGTCGGACTTGACCCGGCCGTGGGATTTCTTCATACGCTGCGACCCGGCCGCAAATCGTTGGCACTTGATATGCTTGAAGAATTCCGCGCGCCTTTTGCGGATCGCTTTGTGTTATCCCAAATCAACCTCGGCAGTATCACCGCAGATGACTTTGAGCAAAAAGAAAACGGAGCTTTCTATCTCAATGATAATGCCCGAAGAAGCTTTCTTGCGGCGTGGCAAAAACGAAAGCAGGAGAAGCTGACCCACCCGTATCTCAAAGAAAAAATATCCTGGGGTTTAGTTCCTCATACGCAGGCCATGCTTTTGTCACGATATTTACGCGGTGACATTGACACATATCCGCCGTTTTTATGGAAATGAGGGAAAGCGAATGATGGTACTCATAACTTATGATGTCAACACAGAGGACGCCGCCGGACGAAAGCGGCTGAGGCAGATTGCAAAACAATGTGTCAACTATGGCCAACGGGTTCAAAATTCTGTATTTGAATGTCTTGTTGACCCAACTCAATGCAAAATGCTTCAGCATAAATTATGTGAAATCATGGATGAAACAAAAGACAGTCTGCGGTTTTATTACTTAGGCAACAAATACAAGACAAAAATTGAGCATTTTGGCGCAAAAAGCGGCTATGACATTGAAGGAGCACTTATTATTTGATGGTCGCTGATTGCCCAAAGAAACGGTGCGAAGCACAAGTAAACACAAAAACACCATGGGCTTCGCACTTAAAAGAGTCGTTTAAAATACCTCGAACGGAAAATTGACAACATTCTCTTTGCAACCGCCTTAGAGATATTTACGATTTTTGTAAATTTAATACAAAACAGATAATAATATTTTGTCTGTTTTGCAGTCGCTCCCCACACGGGGAGCGTGGATTGAAATAAATATGAAGCGAGATAAAATAGCCTTGCTATCG
This sequence comes from Ruminococcaceae bacterium UBA6416, assembly GCA_002438505.1. Lineage (GTDB taxonomy): Bacteria > Bacillota > Clostridia > Oscillospirales > Acutalibacteraceae > UBA6857. The sequence goes on from DJPI01000062.1 coordinate 27,807, forward strand.
TCGCTCCCCACACGGGGAGCGTGGATTGAAATGTCTAAAAAGCCCTCAAGAGTTTCGGCGGGATTGAGTCGCTCCCCACACGGGGAG